>CAINNX010000110.1 GCA_903851305.1 uncultured Hyphomicrobiales bacterium
AAGTTCTACAGTGGCCGGCTGCGCAACCCCAACCAGCTTCGCCGGCCACCCCAGCGCTAGCGTCAAACCAAATCGTCAACTAACATAACCACCGGATCACCTCGTGGGGGCTGGCCATAATGCTCGTTCGTGATGGATTTAAAATAGCTGCGCAATCATTTTTAGCTTGATTGGCTGAAATTTATAAATTTTTTCCAACACAAGCTTAAAACTAAAATCCCCGCCATACGGCGGGGATTTTATTCTTTCGTGCATTAAGGTGAAGGGCGCAGACCTTGTTTATAATATTCGGACAAGTCGCTGCCGAACCATTCAGTCGGAATAGATTTGCATTGCCCTTCTGACATAGCTTTATGGTAGAGAATGCCGCCGGCCGCCGCGAATTGGATAGCAAGGCCAGAGTTGTTTTTGTAATAAACAATACCCGACAGGTCCGGTTTCGCGCGGCCGGTAAGAATATCTCCTAGTTCATGCACGCGATCTCTTTGTACGAGGCCTTTATCAATGAGGCCCGTGAGTTCGACTTGGTTATTTTCCGTAACGCTTTCCCAGTCATTGACAATCACCGCGCTTGCATTTTTGAAGACGGCTTCATCTACTTCAGATCGGATGTTGGTAACGTCCGAGTTGGCGATTGTGATAACAAATTGTCCGGGCTTCAGGAGAGATCCGTCAAAAACCGGATGCATAGAGGAAGTCGCGCAGGAGATAATGTCCGCCCCTTCCACGACTTCTGTTGGATTATCAGCGGCAACAATCTGAACGCCTGGCCGCTGCACATCAGCAATGAATTTTTCGAGACGCCCGCGATTGGTGCCGTAAACTTTGACATGTTTGATCGGCCGAACAGTCAAAATCGCTTCAAGAGAATTGCGGGCCTGTTTGCCTGTGCCAAAAAGACCAAGTCTGCTGGCATCCTTGCGCGTCATGTTGTCAACAGCCATCCCAGTTGTGGCGCCCACACGAAGCCCGGACAATCTGAATTCATGCATAAAAGCGAGCGGCTCTGCAGTTTTAATGCTGTAAAGGATTACAATCCCCCAATTGAAAGCTGCTGGATTTTCATACATGCGCCGCGTACTTTTTTCATTAGGCGGCAGCATGATTTGTGAGCCTGCGCGTACAACGGCTATACCCGACGATGGAACGGCGCCAACATGCACATTAGCAAAATAGCGACGCGATGGATCTGGGTGTTTAGCTAGGTAGCGCACGCGCGGCCGATTGACGGCGACTTTATCCGAGAAATCCATAAATGCTGTTTTCATCGCGTCAATACATTCGCGCATGGAGAGAAGGCGGCTCACGTCATCGTCGGTAATAATAATGGTCATGGGTTCATCCTATGGTTTGGGTATTTCGCCTTCAGCCAAAATCTCGGCGAGACGTTGGCTGATTGATTTGGGTGTTTTGAGAAGATCGGTCACGATCTCCTGAAGCTCGACGCCGGATACGGGATCAATTTCAAGATTGAGACGAGATGCATCGGCCAGAAAGACCGGATCCTTGATCATAGCCTCGAACCCTGTGCGCAATGCGGCGACCCGATCAGCGGGCGTGTCCGGCGTTGTAAAGATCGGGCGGCCGATCGTTGCAGGTGTTGAGAGTAATTTGAGGAGAATTTTGTCTTCTTCGTTGCGGGCCAGATCCATCAGGAGCGGGACGTCTTGCAAATCATGAGCCTTTTTAAGGCCAACTTGCACGAGAATATGGATCTTCTTGTCGCGCAACCAATCGGCGCGTGTGGCTTTCCATGAAGCCCAATTGTTTGAGCCGCGCCCAGCTACTTCACCGCGTTCCATGGCGAGATTGATTTCATTGCCGCCGGGATAGCCAAGAATGATTTTAAAGCGAGTGCCGAGGACGGAATTCATGATGCGCGGATATTGCGAGGAGGGGCTGCCGCCCGTGGCGCCCATCGTCACTTCCCGTGCCATGGCATCGGATATTTCTGAAATGCCAGAGCTGTGCCAGGTGACTGTCGTATTATTTTCAGAGCTTGGATTGCCAATATAAAGAAAGCGCGACATGTCGAAGTTCAGCGGCTCACCCATAGCTTGCGCCAGCGCCAAGGATTGATCACCCGTGCAGAGAGTCAGGCCGTCATGTGCGGCGACATTATAGGCATAGGCAATGGCCACGCGGCTGCTGGCGCCGGGCATGTTGCGCGGCACAACAACGGGCTTTCCTGGGATGTGATCGCCGAAAAAACGGGCAACAAGTCGGGCATAAGTGTCGTAGCCGCCCCCGGCTGAGTAGCCGATCACAAGGCTGATAGTCTTGTTCTTGTAAAATTGTTGCGCCGAATCTTGCGCGCAAACTGGCGCTGACAAAACAAGACAGGCCAATGTCTGGCCAAGGAGGCTTTGCCTTCTCATGACGTCTCTCCCCAGAGATGTTTTTTGAAAGGCTAACCAGAAGACTGTCCGAGCGATAGCTAAAAATGCTGCGTAGCCTCAAATGTAACAGGGGGAGTCACAGAGATGGCGCCAAGCCATTTAGGGGATCACTTGCCTGAGCGATGTTTTTGTTCAATCCTGTCCACAATAACAAAAGGTGCGAGATGTCGCGCATGGGGAGGAGCCTATGACGCTTGTTCTGTCGAACGAGGAGCTCAGACATTTAATCTCGATGGGCGAGGTCATCGATCGCCTTGATGTGACCTATCACGACCTCGGAAACGGCGAAGCACAGAACCGACCACGCAGCTATATTTACGGCCCTTCCCTGACAATATTCGATATATTTTGGGTCTGACTTAGGCGGGTTCGCGGCTTCGGAGTGGCCCTCCCTGATGTATGGATTATGGGCCTTGAGCTGGGCGCGCGTTTTATAGACGAGGGGCCGGTTTCATTCTCTAGAGACCGCGGGGGCGTATTAGTATTTTCGGAAAAAACAACTCTGGGGGCTATCAATGAGAGGGAAAAAACTTCTCGCGGGTATCATTATTTTTGCAGTTGCACCGCATATGCCTGCCAAAGCGGATAGCACGGCAGACTTTTACGCTGGTGCTGGCCGCGAAATGAAAATGGTCATACGGAGCGAACCGGGAAGCGGTTACGATCAGCTCTCACGACTTCTCGCGCGGCATATCGCCCGAAATATTCCAGGGACTCCTAATATTGTTCCCGTCAATATGCCAGGTGGTGGCGGGATTACGGCTGCAAACTACCTTGCGAACGTAGCTCCGAAAGACGGCAGCGTTGTGTCGATTGTTGGTCAAGGCCTGGTTGCAGATCAGGCTCTTGGTCTTTCTCCGCAACTCAAAGTAGATCTCGACCGCTTTAACTGGATCGGCAATCTGCAGTCCTCGAACCAGATTCTGATCGTCTGGCATACATCGCCAACAAAAACGCTCGAGGATGCAAAAATACGTGAAACTTCGATTGGCACAACCGGCGCGGGTTCTGCATCAACACACTATCCAGCTTTCTATAACAAAGTCCTCAATACAAAATTCAAGTTGATCTTCGGCTATACAGGCGGGCCAACGATCAACATGGCCATGGAGAGAGGAGAAGTGGAAGGACGTGGGACAAATACTTATGCAAGTTATCTCGCGACGACTCCCCATTTTATTGAACGAAACTTAATTCGGCCCTTGGTTCAAATTGGAATTCGTAAAGACTCAAATATGCCTGATGTACCGTTGTTGCTTGATCAGAATATTGCGCCTGAAAATCAAGCAGCGGTGGCCTTCATGTCAAAGGCTGCGACAATGGGGCGGCCGTTCGCAACGACACCAGGCGTCCCAGCCGAGCGCGTATCCGCATTGCGCCGGGCGTTTGACAAAACGATGCAAGATCCAGCTTTCATTGCCGAGGCCGCAAAACTAAAGGAAGAAGTTGACCCGATGAAGGGTGAGGAGCTTGCGCAACTGGTTCATGAGATTTTACAGGCGGGGCCTGCAGTACGACAGCGCGTATTGGAACTGATCAAAACAGACGGGCCATCGCAATAGGAGCTGAATATGCGTTCGGGAGAAAAAATTCGGCTTGGAATGTTTCTTCGGCCGTGCGGTCACCACCTTGCATCATGGCGCCACCCCGAGGCGCAGGCCGACGCTGGCGAAAACTTTGAACATTTTGTGCGTGTAGCAAAAACTGCTGAGCGCGGCTTATTTGACATGCTCTTCTCTGCCGATACGCCAACCGTTTTCACAGCAGATGAAGATGGGTTGGAGCGGTCACATTATGTTGCATGGATAGAGCCCTTTTCATTACTCGCTGCGCTGGCCCCCCATACTCAAAATATTGGGCTCGTTTGTACAACCAGTACAAGTTTTGAAGAACCCTATTCGGTTGCCCGGAAGTTTGCGTCGCTCGATATCATCAGTCAGGGCCGTAGCGGCTGGAATGTGGTGACAACCGGCAACCCGATTGCGGCCCAAAACTATGGAGAAGAACCGCATCTGCCGAAAATTGAGCGCTACCGTAAAGCCCGAGAATTTCTGGATGTTGTAACCGGCCTATGGGGCTCTTGGGATGCTGACGCTTTTATTCGGAATCGGGAAACAGGTATTTTTTTCGATTCAAGAAAAATGCATGAATTAAACCACCATGGTGATTACTACCATGTGCGCGGACCGTTGAACGTGCCGCGAAGCCCGCAGGGAAGGCCGATCATTGTTCAGGCGGGGGCTTCCGAAGAAGGGAAAGAACTCGCGGCGGAAACCGCCGATGTGGTTTTTACGGCCCATGAGACATTGGAGAGCGCGCAGGAATTTTATGCTGACCTGAAAGGCCGCATGTCCAAGTATGGACGCCAGCCCGACGATCTTAAAATTATGCCCGGCCTATTTGTGACAGTCGCTCCAACTGAAGACGAGGCTAAAAAGAAGTTTCAAATTTTACAGGATCTGATTCATCCGGAGATTGGGATCGCACTCATCGAGCGCAAAATGGGTATTAGCCTTTCCGGCTGCGATATTGATGGCCCTCTCCCGACCATTCCACCAAGTACTGTTCTCAGTAGCCGTGTTGACCAGATGGTCGAAACGGCAAAGCGCGATGGGCTCACCATCCGCGGTCTTTACCAAAGATTTGCTGCCTCTCGCGGCCACTTTGCAATTGCCGGCTCACCAAAGCAGGTCGCTGATCACATGCAGCTTTGGTTTGAAAAGAAAGCTGCCGACGGATTTAATTTTATGGCCCCTATATTTCCTAGTGGCCTTGAAGATTTTGTTGATCTCGTTGTCCCTGAACTACAAAAAAGAGGCTTGTTCAGAACCCGATATGAGGGGCGTATGTTGCGCGAAAATTTGGGGCTTCGGCTACCTTAATCGAGTTGGATTAATGAGAGAAATATCTCAGCTAATGTGTCAAACAAATTTGGCCAAGTCGGCTTTTCCTTCTCATGATGCCTCTCCCCAGATGTGTTTCTTGAAAGGCTGACCAGAAGCATGGCCAAGAGATAGCTAAAATTGCAATGCCGCCTAAAATGTAACCAAGTGTGTCACAAGGGGCTGTGCCAGGCTATTTTATGACCACTTGCCTGAGCGATGTTTTTGTTCAATCCTGTCCCACAATAACAAGAGGCGCGAAATGTCGCGCAAGGGGAGGAACCTATGACGCTTGTTCTATCGAACGAGGAGATCGGACATTTGATCTCGATGGGCGAGGTCATCGATCGCCTCGATGTGACCTATCACGACCTCGGAAACGGCGAAGCACAGAATCGGCCGCGCAGCGATATTTACGGCCCCTTCCGTGACAATGCCCGATATATTTTCAAAACCATGGATGGGATGGCGCCTCGATTTGAAGCTGCTGCTATCCGTCTCAATTCCGATACGATCCGCTGGAATGTGACGCCTGCCGGTATTCGCAAAGACAAGCAGCCGACGGGGCCTGGCGGCAAATGGATTGGTCTCATCTTGCTTTTCAGCATGCGCACCGGTGAGCCTTTGGCAATTATTCCAGATGGCATGATCCAAAGCATGCGCGTGGCTGCGACCAATGCACTGGGTGCAAAATATATGGCGCCTGAGTACATTTCGACCTATGCGCTTTTGGGTGCTGGCCAACAGGCAGCGGCGCAGGCACGTGCCATGCTCCATGTGCGCCCGAGCATCAAGGAGATCCGCGTCTTCAGCCCGACACCGGCAACGCGTGAAAAACTTGCAGCAGAACTGGCCGCTGAATTTGGCATTAAAGTCATTGCGGCAGAAAGTGCAGAAAAGGCTGTCCGCGGTGCCGATCTCGTGGGGTGCGCTACAAACAGCATTACGCCTGTTGTGCAATTGGAATGGCTCGAGCCTCATGCGCATGTTACCTGTGTGAAAGAACTTGAATTGGGTCCCGGCATCCTAGGGCGCAGCTCACTTGTGGCGGTTCACACGCGTCTTGATCGTCCCGCAAATTATATCGTAGGAGAGGGCGAGAACCCGATCTACGATCATGATCCTGCGCAGGGCTTGCCTGAAGAAGTCGCGCGCACGCGTATCACTCGACCCGAGAACGAGGTTGATCTCACGCGCCAGATCGACATCGGTGAATTGGCCGTGGGCCGCTTTCAAAAGCCGCCACACAGCTCAATGACCACATTCGTAAATACGATTGGTATGGGTTTGCAATTTGCTGCCATCGGTTCTCTGGTTTGGGAGAAGGCGACGGCGCAAGGAATCGGTCGCGATATTCCTACCGATTGGTTCCTTGAAGATATGCATCCCTGAACAGGAGATCGATCATGGGCTCCGCTTTCATCAAGCAGGCTTTCGTCACGCTTTGTGTGTCAACCTGTGTGGCGCTGCCTGCTCTCGCGGCAGAGGACGATAATTTTTTCCAGGGCAAAACCATCACAATAACCGTCGGAGTGGCGCCGGGTGGTGGCTATGATCTTTATGGCCGGTTGGCAGGTGAATTCATTGGGCGTCATTTGCCTGGCAAGCCGAATGTGATTGTGGTCAACATGCCGGGCGGGGGCGGTTTGCGCGCTGCTATGGCGCTATTCAACAATGCGCCACGCGATGGAACTGCACTTTGCGCAATCGTTCAGTCTGTAGGGTTTGATAGTGTATTGGGCGAATTGCCCGTGCGGGCAAATGAGTTCAATTTCATAGGGCGTATGACCAGCAGTATTGAAATGCATCTTGTTTGGCACACGTCTCCCACCAAAACGTTGAATGATGCTAAAGGGCGCGTGACTGTTGTGGGCGCGACGGGTACCTCTTCGCCATCGGCCATTGTCCCAAAATTGCTGAATGATGCGATTGGTACAAAGTTTAAGATTGTGGGCGGCTATCCGGGTACGCAGGATTCTTCTCTTGCTATGGAACGCGGCGAAGTGGAGGGAACTCTAAAAAGCCTAGAATCCTTGCAATTCAGCAATCGGGACTGGCTCGAGAATAAAAAGGTCAGCATTCTTTGGCAGCTCGCTTTACAACCTGCAAAAGGGTTTGAGTATGTGCCGGCTGTTGGGCAACTTGGCGATGATCCGGATAGCAAAGCGATGTTGAGACTGATCGCAAGTACTGCGGAAATTGGCCGCTCTCTGGCCACAGCACCACAAGTGCCGCCAGAGCGAGTTAAGCTTTTGCGTCAGGCGTTTCAGAAGATGATTGCAGATCCAGCCTTTCAGGCGACCGCTCAGCAACGCAACGCCCCCATTGCGCCAGCTTCTGGAGAGGAAATCCAGAAAATCATCGACGACACAATTAATACACCGGCTCCTATTGTTGAGCGCGTGAAGAAAATTGTCGCGATGGATCGGTGAGTAGCCAATCTTTTATAAAGAGGACAGCATGCCAAATTCACTTGAGATTACCATTGCGATGGATCGCTATGATCGGCATATCCCATTTTTTGATGGCACGGTGAAGGCGCCTAGTGGGTTGAGCTATCGCGCGTTACAGGTTGGTCAGTCAGATCTTTTACGCGATGGCACGGATCGGCACGGTCAGATGATCCATAACCAAGCTTTCGATGTGGCCGAATTTTCTATGTCGACATTTCTGATGGCGATTGATCGCGGACTACCCTTGATTGGCATACCAATCTTTCCACGTCGCCTCTTTTCTCAAAGCTGCATGTTCGTGCGGGCAGACAGTGATATTGAACATCCGCGTGATCTGATTGGCCGCCGCGTTGGTCTTTCCTCATTCCAGACGACACTGTCGCTTCTGGCCAAGGGTGATCTCAAATTCGAATATGGTGTCGAATGGGAGAAGATCAAATGGCTGATGACAACTGACGAAAAAGTTAAATTCGATCCCAAGCCTGGCGTGGTGATTGATCGCGCACCCAAGGGGACTGATCTTGGCCTGTTGCTGGCGCGGGGTGAGATTGACGCTGTCTTCATGCCACATCCCCCGCCGTCCATTATGAAAGGTGATGTGCCAACGCGCCGTCTCTTCAAAGACGCGCGCAGTGAAGAGCAGCGCTATTTCAAAAAATATGGCTGGTGGCCGATTATGCATATCGTTGCCATGCATCAGGATTTGGCGGCGCGCCATCCTGATTTGCCCACCGCTCTGATGGACATGTTCCATCAGGCCCATGAGATCAATCTTGATTATTATACGGATCCAAATTGGTCACGCCTGCCATGGATTCGCTACCTCTATGAGGAATCGTCGGCTGCTTTTGGCGATCCTTGGATCAACGGCTTCCAGCGCAATCGCGCTAATCTTGAGCAATTCATTATGTATTCGCATGATCAGGGCCTGATCAAAGAAAGATATGCGCCGGAGCGGCTTTTCGTTCCCGCAACGCTCAATACCTGATCGACCCAGACAAGAAAAGATAATAAAGGGAGACAAATCATGCTCATCATCGACAATGCCACGGTCAGCGAAATTCTGTCCATGAAGGACTGCATTCGCGTGCAGGAAGAAGCCTTCCGCAAATTGCCGGAGGGCGGCGCCATTCATCGCCCACGCATCGATATGTATTATCCCTGCGACCGCGACGATGGCTATTTTCGCTGGGGCTCGATGGAAGGCGCCAATGATGGCTATTTCGCCATTCGCATGAAATCCGACATCATCACCTGGCCCAAAACGGCCGATGGCGGCTGGACAGAAGATAAGTGGTGCGGAGAGCCCGGAACTTATTGCGGCGTGATCTATCTCATCTCCACCAAAAATGCGCTGCCGCTGGCTTTCATCAATGATGGTGTCTTGCAGCATATGCGCGTGGGCGGGGGTGCTGGCATTGGCGTGAAATATCTCTCACGCGAAGATTCACATGTCGTTGGCATGCTGGGCTCGGGCGGCATGGCCCGCACTTTTCTGGAAGCTTTTTCCTGCGTGCGCGATATCAAGCAATGCAAGATCTTCAGCCCCAACCCAAACAACCGCGAAGCCTTTGCGGAAGAAATGTCGAAAAAACTCGGCATTGAAGTGATCGCGGTCGACAATCCCAAGTCTGCTCTGGATGGGGTGGATATTGTCTCCTCTGCCACCGACAGTATGAAGCCTGTTTATGATGCCGATTGGCTGCGCCCCGGCCAGCACGTCACCAATCTGGGCCGCCGCGAAATGCCTGATGCTGCGACCAATAAATTTGACGTGGTCGTGCGCCAGGGCACAGCGGGCCTGCAAATGAAACAAACGGAGCGCTTCCAAGCTGAGCGCGGCCTCTCGCCTGCCGCCTATATCGGGGGTAGCGTCGAAGAGATGAAGCGTATTCCGGAAAAAAATCCGCAGCCTGGTTTTGGCGGCGACAATCCCGACTTCATGGATCGCGGCAAGGGCGGCGACAAGCCCGACTTTGCTGATCTTGTGACCGGCAAATGCAAGGGCCGCACGGATCGTGACCAGATCACTTTCTATCGCAATGTCGGCAATCAGGGCCTGCAATTCTCCTCCGTTGGCGGCCTCGTCTACGAGGAAGCGCGCCGATTGAAAAAGGGCCGTGAAATCCCCACCGAATGGTTCCTGCAAGATATTCGTGACTGACGGAGATTGATCATGATGCGCCGCCTCTCCCTTGCTCTCATCACCTTTGCAGTTCTGCTTTTGCCCGCTCACGCCCAAAGCGACGCGGATTTTTACAAGGGCAAAACAATGTCGGTGCTGATCGGCTTTGGGCCGGGCGGCGTGAATGATGTCTGGGCGCGCCTGTTGGCGCGCTACATGCCCCGCCACATTCCCCATGAACCCACCATGGTGGCGCAAAACATGCCGGGCGCTGGCACGCTGAAACTGGCCAATCATCTGGCCACCGGCGCCCCGCGCGATGGCTTGGTCTTTGGCCTGATCAGCCGCGGCATTCCGCTGGAGCCGCTGCTGGGCGGCGCCAATGTGCAGCTTGATCCGCTCAAGATGAACTGGATCGGCTCGCCCGATACAGACACAACTGTCTGCGCCACGCGCAAAGATGCGAAAGTTCAGAAGCTTTCTGATCTGCGCACGATGGAACTGGCCGTTGGCGCCACAGGCTCTGGGGCCGACAGCGCGATCTATCCAGAATTCTTAGCCGAATTTCTGGGCTTCAAATTCAAGACGATCAAAGGCTATCCCGGCTCCAACGAAATCGTCATGGCGATGGAGCGCAAGGAAGTGCAAGGCATTTGCATGGCCTATTCATCCGTTGCCCGTACTCGCCTGTACAATGATGGTGAGCTGAACCTGCTCTTCCAGGCAGGGCTTGAAAAAGACCCCGCCATTCCAGCCTCAGTGCCTCTCACCACAGAAATGACGGCCGGCAACCAGCAAGACACGGATGCGCTGCGTCTGTTTCTGGCCCGCGCGGCTTTGGGGCGTCCCTTTATGGCGCCACCGGGCGTGCCCGAGGGCCGCGTGAAAATCCTGCGCAAGGCATTTGATGACACAATGGCCGACAAGGCATTCATTGATGAGGCGCAGAAGTTGAAACTGGCCGTCGAGCCGATCTCGGGCGAGCGACTTGCGCAGATCATTGCTGGGATTTACACGACTCCTCCACAGGTCGTGCAACGGGTCACCAAGATTCTGGGCAATGTGTCGGGGCCGGCCCAACCATAAAAACGCGCGGAAAAGAAAGCAGCGGAATGGCAGGACCTGAACCTCTGGGTGCACCGAAAGGTTTTTGGGCCTTACTGCCAGGCCTTGCTCTGGCCAGCGTGCTGGCGATCAGCACCTATTTGCTGGCACCCTTCATCGCGCCCATTGCTCCCCTGCCAGCCCTTGTCATTGCGCTGATTGTTGGCATTTGGCTGCATCCGCTTGCCGCCCGTCCCCTGTTTGCGCCGGGTCTGCGCTTTTGCGTCTCAACCATTTTGCGCATCGCGGTTGCGCTGCTGGGCCTGCGTGTCGCCTTGGGCGATATTGCCGCCCTTGGTCTGACCACAGCCATCCTTGTCATCCTTGCCATGACGGCCACCATCTTTTGCGGGCTTTGGCTTGCGCAAGCACTCGGCCTGTCGCGCAGCTTTGGCGCGCTCGCGGGCGTTGCCACAGGCGAGTGTGGTGCCTCAGCCGCACTCGCCACGTCGAGCGTTCTGCCCGCCTATCCGAACAAGGATGCGGATACGGTTTTTGTGATTGTTGCGGTCAATCTGCTCTCAACCATTGCCATGGTGGCCTATCCGCCGCTCGCGCAAGTTCTGGGGCTGAGCGAGACGGCGACGGGCACGCTTCTGGGCGGAACGATTCACGATGTGGCGCAGGTGGTGGGCGCGGGTTATGGCGTCTCCGAACCTGTGGGCGCCTCTGCGGTGATTGTGAAATTGTTCCGCGTGCTGCTGCTCTTGCCGGTGATCCTGATCATTGGGCGCCTGTTTGCGCAGCCCGCCAATGACGCCAAAGTGCCGGTGCCCATTTTTGCTTTCGTCTTTCTGGCGCTGTGTTTGGTGAACAGCGCCGTGCCGCTGGCTCCCGCGCTGATGCCCATCTATGCGCCCGCCAAGGCGCTGGCTGGCACAGCCTCCAGCTGGGGCTTGCTGATTGCCATCGCGGCCCTTGGCCTCAACACATCCATCACCTCAATCACGAAGCTTGGGATCAGACATATTGCGACCGTCATCGGCACAACGTTGGTTATCTTATTAATTGTATTGGCTGGAATTCGTGTTGCTGCGAACTTTGAGCCTTTTTAGAAAGAAGGCTAGGGTGTATCAAAAAATAACTCACGAGCATTGCCTTAATAAAAATTCCTGGATTCACATTCGAAGTGCAACGCGGTTTAGCGACTGACTGAAAAGCTCGTGTGGTGTCTTGAACGCCAGTCGCTTTCGGGGCCGATTATTCAACAGGTCTTCAATTTGAGCAAGTTCAG
>CAINNX010000111.1 GCA_903851305.1 uncultured Hyphomicrobiales bacterium
ACATTTCCGACCTGGTCGCTGGCCCATCCTTACCGCATGGTTGCGCACAACGGTGAAATCAACACGTTGCGCGGCAATGTGAACTGGATGGCTGCGCGTCAGGCCTCTGTTGCCTCCGATCTGTTTGGCGACGACATCACCAAGCTCTGGCCGATTTCATATGAAGGCCAGTCGGACACTGCTTGCTTCGACAATGCGCTCGAATTCCTCGTGCAGGGCGGCTATTCGCTCGCGCACGCGATGATGATGCTCATTCCGGAAGCTTGGGCCGGCAATCCGTTGATGGATGAAGAGCGCCGCACCTTCTATGAATATCACGCCGCCTTGATGGAGCCGTGGGATGGCCCCGCCGCTGTGGCCTTTACCGATGGTCGCCAGATTGGTGCAACGCTGGATCGCAATGGTCTGCGCCCTGCACGCTATATCGTCACTGATGATGGCCTCGTCGTCATGGCGTCTGAAATGGGCGTTCTGCCGATTCCCGAAGAGAAGATTGTTACCAAGTGGCGCTTGCAGCCAGGAAAGATGTTGCTCATCGATCTGGAGCAGGGTCGCATTGTCTCGGATGAAGAAATCAAGCGCCAGCTCGCGACATCGCATCCTTACAAGCAATGGCTCGACAATACGCAGATCGTTCTCGAAGACCTGAAGACCGTTGAGCCGCGCGCCTCGCGCACCGATGTGTCGCTGCTCGATCGCCAGCAGGCATTTGGCTACACGCAGGAAGATCTCGCCATTCTGATGGCGCCGATGGGCATCACCGGTCAGGAAGCTGTTGGCTCGATGGGCACCGACACGCCGATCTCGGCCATGTCGAACAAGTCGAAGCTGCTCTACACATATTTCAAGCAGAATTTTGCGCAGGTGACGAACCCGCCGATCGATCCGATCCGCGAAGAAGCGGTGATGAGCCTCGTCTCCTTCATCGGCCCGCGCCCCAATCTGCTCGATCATGAAGGCTCCTCCAAGCGCAAGCGTCTGGAAGTGCGCCAGCCAATTCTGACCAACGGCGATCTCGAAAAGATCCGCTGCATTGGTCACTTTGAAGATACGTTCGACACCAAGACGCTCGACATCACCTACGAGTCCACCAAGGGCACGGAAGGCATGGAAGCGGCGATTGATCGCCTGTGCGAGCGCGCCGAAGCAGCCGTCAAGGGTGGCTATAACATCATCGTCCTGTCAGACCGGATGGTTGGTGCTGATCGCATTCCAATTCCAGCCCTGTTGGCAACGGCAGCTGTGCATCATCATTTGATCCGCAAGGGTCTGCGCACGTCGGTTGGTCTTGTGGTTGAGACAGGTGAAGCGCGCGAAGTGCATCACTTCGCTTGCCTTGCTGGCTATGGTGCGGAAGCCATCAACCCCTATCTCGCCTTTGAAACCCTGGCCGCGATGGCCAAGGATTTCCCGGAAGAGGTAGATGCTTATGAAGTGACGAAGCGCTTCATCAAGTCGGTCGACAAGGGCCTGTTGAAGGTCATGTCGAAGATGGGCATCTCAACCTATCAATCTTATTGCGGCGCGCAGATCTTTGATGCCATCGGCCTGTCGAAAGCGTTTGTGGATCGCTTCTTTGCGGGCACGGCCACGACGATTGAAGGCGTTGGTCTCACCGAAGTGTCGCAGGAAACTGTGCAGCGCCACGCTGATGCCTTTGGCGACTCGCCTGTCTATCGCACCTCGCTTGATGTGGGTGGCGAATATGCCTATCGCACACGCGGCGAAGCGCATGCCTGGTCGGCGCAGTCGGTCTCGCTGCTGCAGCACGCTGTGCGTGGCAACAGCCAAGACAAGTATCGCGACTTTGCCAAAATCCTCAACGAGCAGGATGAGCAGCTGCTGACGATCCGTGGTCTCTTCCGCATCAAGAGCGCTGAAGAAGACGGTCGCAAGCCCGTGCCGCTCAATGAAGTTGAATCGGCCGCCGACATTGTGAAGCGTTTTGCCACCGGCGCCATGTCCTTCGGCTCGATCTCGCGCGAAGCACACACCACGCTTGCTGTTGCGATGAACCGCATTGGTGGTCGTTCCAACACGGGTGAAGGTGGCGAAGAGCCAGATCGCTTCAAGGCCATGGCCAACGGCGATTCGATGCGCTCGGCCATCAAGCAGGTCGCGTCTGGCCGTTTCGGTGTGACAACGGAATATCTCGTCAATTCCGACATGATGCAGATCAAAATGGCGCAGGGTGCAAAGCCCGGCGAAGGCGGACAATTGCCCGGCCACAAGGTCGATGCGGTGATCGCCAAAGTGCGCCATTCAACGCAGGGTGTCGGCCTGATTTCGCCGCCGCCCCATCACGACATTTATTCCATCGAAGATCTGGCGCAGCTGATCTACGATTTGAAGAACGTCAATCCGGATGCACTTGTGTCCGTGAAACTCGTCTCTGAAGTCGGCGTTGGCACAGTGGCGGCAGGTGTCGCCAAGGGCCGCTCAGATCATGTGACGATCTCGGGTTATGAAGGTGGCACGGGCGCCTCGCCGCTCTCGTCCATCAAGCATGCGGGTAGCCCATGGGAAATAGGCCTCGCCGAAACCCATCAGACGCTGGTGCTGAACCGTCTGCGTTCGCGCATCACGGTGCAGGTCGATGGTGGTTTGCGCACGGGTCGCGATGTGATCATCGGCGCTCTGCTGGGTGCGGATGAATTCGGCTTTGCGACGGCACCCCTGATTGCGGCTGGCTGCATCATGATGCGCAAGTGCCATCTCAACACTTGCCCGGTCGGTGTGGCGACGCAGGATCCTGTTTTGCGTAAGCGTTTCGTCGGCCAGCCTGAGCATGTCATCAACTACTTCTTCTTCGTCGCGGAAGAAGTGCGCGAGATCATGGCCTCCATGGGCTATCGCACACTCAGCGAAATGACCGGCCAGATGCAGATGCTGGATCGCGACCGTGCGATCCATCATTGGAAAGCCAATGGCCTTGATTTCTCGCGTCTCTTCCATAAGCCGGAAGCGGGCAATCTGCCGATCTTCAAGACCGAAGATCAGGACCACAACCTCGGCGCCGTGCTTGACCGCACGTTGATCGAAAAGGCCAAGTCCGCGATTGAAAAGCGCGAGGCGGTCTGCATTGAATCGCCGATCAATTCGGTCAATCGCTCAACGGGCGCGATGCTCTCTGGCGTGATTGCCAAGAAATATGGTCACGCCGGTCTGCCGGATGACACGATTCACGTGAAGCTCAAGGGCACTGCTGGCCAGAGCTTTGGTGCCTGGGTCGCGCATGGCGTGACGCTCGAACTCGAAGGCGAAGCCAATGATTATGTTGGCAAGGGTCTGTCGGGTGGCAAGCTGATTGTCTATCCGCCCAAGGAAGCCAAGAAGATCGTGCCTGAAGAGTCGATCATTGTCGGCAACACGGTTCTCTATGGTGCCATCAATGGCGAATGCTATTTCCGCGGTGTCGCGGGCGAGCGTTTCGCTGTGCGCAATTCCGGCGCCATTGCAGTGGTCGAGGGCACGGGCGACCATGGTTGCGAATATATGACGGGCGGCATTGTCGTCGTCATCGGTCAGACGGGTCGCAACTTCGCGGCTGGCATGTCGGGCGGTATTGCTTATGTGCTCGACGAAGACGGCACGTTTGAAAGCCGCTGCAACATGTCGATGGTCGATCTTGAGCCAGTCGCCGAGGAAGAGGAGCTGAACGAGCGCCTCAACCATCAGGGCGGCGATCTCGAAGGCCATGGCCGCGTCGATGTCATGGCTGATATGACGCGCTTTGATGCCGAGCGTCTGCACCAGTTGATCGCCAATCATCTGCATCACACGGGTTCAAGCCGTGCGAAGATGATCCTCGAAAATTGGGACACGTATAAATCCAAGTTCCGCAAAGTCATGCCGGTTGAATATCGCCGCGCACTCGCCGAACTCATGTCACAGCAAGCGCAGCCAGTGGCTGCTGCGGGGGAGTAATCCGATGGGCAAGGTAACCGGATTTCTCGAAATCGATCGTCGTGACCGTCGCTATGCGCCGGCGTCTGATCGTATTCGTCATTACAAGGAATTTGTGATCCCGTTGTCGGAAGAAGCGACGAAGGATCAGGCCGCACGTTGCATGAATTGCGGCATTCCTTATTGCCATAATGGCTGCCCGGTGAATAACCAGATCCCCGATTGGAATGATCTGGTTTACAACGACAATTGGGAAGAAGCCTCGCGTAACCTGCACTCGACCAATAATTTTCCAGAATTTACCGGTCGTGTTTGCCCAGCGCCTTGTGAAGCCTCTTGCACGTTGAACCTCAACGATCAGTCAGTGACGATCAAGTCGATCGAATGCGCGATTGTTGATCGTGCGTGGTCGGAAGGCTGGCTGAAGCCGGAAGCGCCATCGCACAAGACCGGCAAGAAGATTGCCGTTGTGGGCTCGGGCCCGGCCGGCCTTGCAGCTGCCCAGCAGCTTGCGCGTGTTGGCCACGATGTGCATGTGTTTGAAAAAAACGCGCGCGCTGGCGGCCTTCTGCGCTATGGCATTCCTGATTTCAAAATGGAAAAGCAACTCATCGAACGTCGCGTCAAGCAGATGGAAGGCGAGGGTGTAACCTTCCATTACAATGTCAATGTTGGTGTCTCGTTGAATGTGGACGATCTCGTCAACAGCCATGATGCGGTGATTTTGGCGGGCGGTTCTGAAAAGCCGCGCGATCTGCCAATTCCTGGTCGCGAGCTGGCCGGCGTGCATTTCGCCATGGATTTTCTGCCGCAGCAGAATCGTCGCGTGTCGAAAGAACCGCTGACGAGCAATGCGCCAATTCTGGCATCCGGCAAGCATGTTGTGGTCATCGGTGGTGGTGACACGGGCTCTGACTGCATTGGCACCTCCGTGCGCCAAGGCGCACTGTCGGTGACGCAGCTCGAAATTATGCCCAAGCCTCCCGAGAAGGAAAACAAGCTGCTCACCTGGCCTGAATGGCCGCTCAAAATGCGCACGTCTTCGTCGCATGAAGAAGGTGCGGACCGTGACTTTGCCGTGAATACGGTTGAGTTCACGGGCGAGAATGGCGCGGTGAAATCGCTGAAATGCGTGCGGGTTGATGGCAAGTTCCAGGCTATTCCCGGCACCGAATTCGAGATCAAGGCCGATCTCGTGCTGCTCGCCATGGGCTTTGTGGCTCCGATCTCTGAAGGCCTGATCGACAAGCTCGGTGTGAAACTCGACAACCGCGGCAATGTTGCAGCTGATACGCTCAGCTACAAGTCGACGAAGGAAAAGGTCTTTGCTTGCGGCGACATGCGCCGTGGCCAGTCACTCGTTGTCTGGGCCATCCGCGAAGGCCGTCAGACGGCCCATTCGGTTGATGCATTCCTGATGGGTAAAACCGTCCTGCCGCGTTAAGCTTTCTTCATGAGGGCGCAAGCAATCCATAAAGCCACATATGAGGCTTTCTGGATTGCTTCGTCTGGCTCGCACAGACGGGCGATCAGCTTTAATGGCTGTGGCGCATGTGGTCTAGAAGCGCCATATTCGCAAAGCCGTCCGGCTCAAGCCCCGCTTTTCGCTGATATTGGCGAATGGCGCTTTGCGCTTTCTCGCCAATCTTGCCATCCAGTTTGCCGATGTCATAGCCCATGCGCACCAGATGTTTCTGGAGTTCGAGCGATTGATCAGCATCGGGCATGCGTTCATTGAGCGGCCATTTGCCAGTGAGCGCATCACCGCCAGCTAGCCGGTCAGACAGCAGCGCGACACCCAACGCATAGGCGGTCGATGTGTTGTAAGATTTGATCGCTTGAAAATTGGTGGTGACGAGAAATGCCGGGCCAGTCTTGCCAGCAGGTAGCAGCAAGCTCGCCTCACCTTGGCGTGGCATGTCACCGCCGTCAGCGATTTTGACACCAGCGCGCGCCCAATCGGCAAAGGGACGATCCACATTGGGCTCGTGTTTTAGAAGTGAAAAGCCCTGCGGCAGAATGACTTCATAGCCCCAGGTCCAATCACGCACCCAACCATGCGCGCTTAGAAAATTGGCAGTGGAGGCGAGTGCATCTTGTGTGCTGGTCCAGATGTTCTTGTGACGATCACCATCCCAATCAACCGCATATTTCATAAAGCTGGAGGGCATGAATTGGGTTTGGCCCATAGCTCCGGCCCATGAGCCCAGCATGTTCTCAGGCTCGATATGGCCTTGCTCCAGAATCTGCAGCGCGACAATCAGTTCATCGCGGAAGAATGTGCCGCGATAGCCGGACGCCGCCAGCGTAGCGAGCGAGCGCACGACATTCATCTTGCCGGAGAAGCCGCCGTAATTGGTTTCCATGCCCCAGACAGCCAGTACCACATAGCGATCAACGCCATATTTAGTTTCGATACGCCCTAAAAAAGACTCGACCTCTTTGGCGCGCGCGTTGCCGCGCTCAAGGCGCTGGGCCGAGACAGCGCTGCCAATGTAATGCCAGATCGGCTTCACAAATTCGGATTGCTTGCCCGTAATGGCGATCACAGAAGGGTCGGGTTTCAGTCCAGCAAGGGCGGCATCGAATGTGGCGCGCGAGACGCCAGCCTTGCGCGCATCGGGCCAGAGCTCGGCAACAAAGCTTTTGAATTGTGCATCGCTGACAGCGGCAGCTTCTTGCGCGCGGGCGTTTGCGGTCGCTGCAATCATGAGGCCCGCGCAAAACAGCGCGAAGAGGATAAGTGTGCGGATGATTTGTCCGAGCGAGCAAAAGACATCGCGGCGCCCGATGGGGGCCATGGGCGTCACTCTCGCTCTGGATGCTGAATGCTTGAACACAGCCAAAACCACTCCCGATGTCTCAACGCCCAGACGAGGCGATTCGAGGCTTGAGAGCATAGGGGGCTTTCGTTTCCGAATTATTTACCACGATCTAAAAAGGGGAGGGCTTTACGAGACGCTGGTTCCGGCTCAAGCTCCTCCAAAGACAAAAAAGTCAGGGAGAGCCCGATGCCACGCCGTTTCAAAATTGGTCATGTCGAAATCACGTCTCTGCTCGATGGCGATCTGGACGCCTCACTCGACAAAGTGCCTGATCCCCATGACCGCGAGGCAGCGACCCGCCTCATTGCGGCGGCCGGTGGCGACAAGGCGCTGACGATGGATTGCCATGCCTTTCTGCTGCATCGTGCTGACGGGCCTGTTCTGATTGATGCAGGTACCGGCACGATGATGCACAATCGGCTCGGGCATTTGCATGCGCGACTGGCCGAGACGGGCGTGTCACATGCTGATATTCGCGCCATCTATCTCACCCATGTGCACAAAGATCATTTTGGTGGTCTGGTGGATGATGCAGGTGCTGCGATGTTTCCCAATGCAGAAATTGTTCTGCATGAGGTGGAAGCAGATTTCTGGTTTGATACGCCGCCCGCGAATATGCCCGAGCGCGCACGCGGCACACTGCATCTCAATGATAAGGCTTTCAGACCTTATCTCGATCGCATTCGTAGCGTGCCGGAAGGGGGTGGCGAAAGCGGTATCGCGGCGCGCCTCGCACCTGGCCACACGCCCGGCCATACGGCTTGGGTGATTGACACAGGCGAAGCGCCGATCGTCGCTTGGGGCGATGTGGTGCACCTGGCGGCTTTACATTTACCGCGACCCGAAACGGCTATGGTTTACGATCTTGATCCCAAGACCGCTGGCGCAACGCGCAAGGCCATGCTGGACTGGGTGGTCTCAACAGGTGCGATTGTTGCTGCCGCTCATCTGGACCATCCTGGCATCGGTCGCTTGCAGCGTAAAGGCGATGGCTATTTCTTCACACCGTTCGATTGAGTCAAACGATTGTGCAGCCGGCGCTCCCAATCGAGCGCCTGTTTCACAATGGTTGGCAAATCATCAAAAAGGGGCGTCCAGCCGAGCTTTTCACGCACGCGTGTATTGCTTGCAACAATGGCGGCAGGGTCACCGGGTCGGCGGCCTGAGAGCGTGACAGGGAAGTCAACGCCTGAAACTTTTTTCACCACGCCGATGACATCAAGCACGGAATAGCCTTTGGCATAGCCACAATTGCAGGTGAGGCTGTCGCCACCTTGGCGCAGATAGCGCAGCGCATCCATATGGGCGCGCACCAGATCCGTCACTTGAATATAATCGCGCAGGCAAGATCCATCGGGAGTGGGATAATCCGTGCTGAAGACCTCCATGCCTTTGCGATGACCAAGGGCTGCTTGCACGGCAACTTTGATAAGATGTGTTGCATTGGGTGTTGATTGTCCGGTGCGTCCTTTTGGGTCGGCACCAGCGACGTTGAAATAGCGCAAGACGACATGGCGCAGATCATGAGCGCGGCTAGTGTCTTCGAGCATCCATTCGACCATCAACTTTGAGCGCCCGTAGGGCGAGACAGGTAGTAGCGGCTCGCTTTCGGTCACCGGATTGGCCTTGGGCTCGCCATAGACGGCCGCGGTGGAGGAGAAGATGAAATGTTGGACGCCGCACTTCACGGCGCAGGCAATGAGGTTGCGCGCTTTCGCAGTGTTGTTCTCATAATAGCCGAGCGGATCAGAGACCGATTCCGGCACGACGATTTTGGCGGCAAAATGGATGATGGCAGTAATGCCATGTTCGGCAATGAGCTTGGTGACGAGCGCCTCATCACCGAAATCGCCGATGATCAGTGGCACACCCTCTGGTACGGCCCAGGCAAAACCGGTCGACAGATTGTCGAGCACGAGGGGCTTTTCGCCCGCATCCAGAAGCTCCAGAACCATATGGCTGCCGATATAGCCCGCCCCACCAGTCACCAGAACGCTCATTAACTTTCACCCCATCTGTGCCTGCTATAGCCTGCCACAGGAAAGCCCCGATCCGGGAGACAATCTGCCAAGCTGCGCTTGCGTTCCTCGGGACACAGGGGCAGCCTAGCCGCCCTCTGGTTAATCGTTTGGAATGGTCACCCTATGAAGCGCGTCCGCAAAGCCGTTTTTCCCGTTGCAGGTCTAGGTACCCGCGTCCTGCCTGCCACCAAGACCATTCCCAAAGAGATGCTCACCGTGGTTGACCGACCTGTGCTGCAGCACGCCGTGGAAGAAGCGCGCGAGGCGGGCATTGAGCATTTTGTCTTCGTCACCGGTCGCGGTAAGCAGACCATCGAAGATCATTTTGACATGTCCTATGAGCTTGAGGATACGCTACAGAAGCGCGGCAAGCTGAAAGAATATGAAGCGCTGATGGCTGACCTGCCAGCTGCAGGCGCGACGAGTTTCACGCGCCAGCAGGCCCCGCTGGGCTTGGGCCATGCGGTATGGTGTGCACGCGATATCGTGGGCGACGAGCCCTTTGCTGTCATTCTGCCTGACATGATCACGCTGCCGGGCGCGCGTAAAACACGTTGTCTGGCGCAATGTCTGGACGCCTATGCCAAGCATGGCGGCAACATTATTGCGGTGGAAGAAGTGCCGCCGGAAGACACACATATGTATGGCGTGGTCTCGGTGAACCAGGATTTTGGTGCGACCTTCCAGATCGGTGGCATGGTCGAAAAGCCCGCCAAAGGCACAGCACCCTCCAACCTCATCATCTCTGGCCGCTACGTTCTTGAGCCGCAGATTTTCGACATTCTTGAAAATATCGAGAAGGGTGCCGGCGGCGAGATCCAGCTCACAGACGGCATGAAGAAACTCTCTGAAGAGCAGGACTTCTTCGGCGTGCGTTTTGATGGGCGCACCTGTGACACGGGTTCGAAGCTTGGCTTCCTGATGGCCAATGTCCATTTTGCGCTAGAGCGCGCCGATATTGCGCCTGCATTCAAGGTGGAATTGAAGAAACTGTTGGGATCACTCTAGAAAATCCTGCGGGGTTTCCTCTGGAGCGTGGCGCTGGTATGAGTTGGGCATGACATCTGGCGCTCCTCTCTCTTCACAGGCCAAGGCCTCCGCACTTCGCACGCTCGGTCTCGAGCGCGCGGGCATTGCCGCGATTGAAACAGCGCTCAGTGACACTGGCCTTGGTGATTTATTTGCCCGCGCTGTTGCTCTGATCACGAGTGCCAATGGCCGTGTGATTGTGACGGGCATGGGCAAGTCGGGGCATGTTGGCCGCAAGATTACGGCGACACTCGCCTCGACCGGCCAGCCGGCTTATTTCGTTCATCCGGGCGAAGCCAGCCACGGCGATCTCGGCATGATTCAGCAGGGCGACGTTATTCTCGCTCTCTCATGGTCTGGTGAGACGGCAGAGCTGGCCGATATCATCACCTATTCCCGCCGTTTCCAGATTCCGCTCATTGCCATTACCTCCAATGCAGATAGTGCTTTGGGTAGCGAAGCCGATGTCTGCTTGGCTTTGCCCAAGAGTGAAGAAGCCTGCCCCAATGGTTTGGCGCCCACAACATCAACCACAATGCAATTGGCATTGGGGGATGCGATTGCCGTGGCGCTGCTTGAAGTGAAGGGTTTCACCGCGCAGGATTTCCGTGTGTTTCATCCCGGCGGCAAGCTTGGTGCCAAACTCACTTTTGTGCGCGACATCATGCACCGCGATGAGCGTGTGCCGCTCGTCTCATTAGGTGCGCTGATGAGTGAGGCCGTGGTGCAGATTTCTGCCAAAGGCTTTGGTTGTGTCGGTGTGCTCAATACAGATGGCACGCTGGCTGGCATAGTCACCGATGGCGATTTGCGCCG
>CAINNX010000112.1 GCA_903851305.1 uncultured Hyphomicrobiales bacterium
AATGGATCGAGATCGTCAAGCGCATCTGGTCCGAGAGCGAGCCATTCGATCACGATGGGCAAATGTTCAAACTCAAAGGCGTGCTCGGCAAGCCCAAACCCTATTGGGGATCGCGACCAATTCTGGTGAGCGCGGGCAATTCACCCACGGGACGCGAATTTGCAGCTGGCAATGCGGATTGCCTGTTCACATCCATCCCCAATCTTGATCAGCTCAAGCCGAAGATCGATGGCTTCCGTGCCGCTGCCCCTCCCGGCCAATTGCGCAATATTTTTGCCAGCTGCCATTTGATGGTGCGCAAAACCCGCAAAGAAGCGCAGGATTATCATCATTACATCGTGCATGAAAAAGGCGACTGGGAAGCCGCTGCCTATGCCGCAGACTTCCGCGGCAATCGGCTCAACACCTGGATGAAAGAGCAAACCGATCTGAAAGCGCGCCTGATCAGTGGCGCGGGCTATCCGATGGTGGGCTCATATGATGATGCCGTCGAGACCTTCTTGAAGCTCAGCGAAATGGGGCTCGATGGTCTGGCCTGCGGCATGATTAATTACATTGATGACTTCGTCCACATCCGCGACGAATTGCTGCCGCGCATGGAGCGTGCGGGCTTGCGTGAACCCAAGCGTTGATGCGCTTGGGCGTTTCTCACACGGACAATTGGTGACGGCGCGTCAGCATGTGGAAAGCCACACTGACGCAGGTCATCAGGGCGATCCACAAAATGCCCATGGCTGCCAGCTCTGTCACCTGTCCGTTCTGCCAGAGCTCGAACAAGGTGACGGCCATCACCTCGGAACCTGGCCCCACGAGCAAGAGCGGCAAAGATACCGCCTGCACCGAGAGCAGAAAGATCAGCAACCATGAGCTGATCAAAGTGGCAGCCAGCAATGGCATCAGGATGCGGAAGAAGATCTTGATCTTGGCTGCACCTGAAATGGTCGCAGCCTCTTCCAGATCCGAATGTATTTGCATCGTGCCTGCAAACGCATAGCGCATGCCATAGGGCAGATAGCGCACGGAAGATGCCAAGATCACCGAGAGCAAAGTGCCATAAAGCGGCAGCGGCATGTTCACAAAGACATCGAGAAAAGCCACGCTGAGAATGATCGCCGGAAAGACCAGCGGCACAGAGGCAATCTGATCCAGAATCCAGGCCCCCGGCACGCGGCGCACGACAAGCCATGCGCATAGCGCGGTGAAGGGAACCACCAGCGTCGCAGTGGCAGCGCCCAACATCAGTGTGTTCAGAATGGAATCACGGAAGGACCCCGGCTTCAGTAGCACTTCATAATTTTCCAGCGACAGGCGCGTGAAGGATTCCCACGACACGCCACCATAAAAGGGCTGGAAGGATGTGAAGGCCAACATGGCCACAGGCACCACCGTCACAATCAAAAAGAGTCCGACGAGAATGGCGGTGGCAAAATAGCGCCATTTGCCCAAATCAATCACACGCGGGCGAAAGCCTTTTCCGGTAATCGTCTGATAGCGCTTGGCATGGCGCGACAATTGGTTCTGCCAGAACATCAACCCGAGCAGAATGATGATGAGGCAAACGGAATAAGCCCCCGCCTCACCATAATTGGCGGCCCCCGCTTGGCGCGAGCTTTGATAGATCATCGTGGTGATGACATTCACATTCCCTGCCAGACCAACCAGTGCTGGCACTTCAAAAGACTCGAAGGCCTTCACAAAGATGAGCAGCGTCAAACCGGCTAGCGCGGGCAATGCCATGCGCAATGTGATGCTGGCAAAAGCGCGCACCGGCGTGGCACCCGACATCATCGCGGCTTCCTCGAAAGACGCATCGGTCGAGCGCAACACGGATGACATCAGCAGGAACGTGAGCGGCACAAAGCCAATGCCCTCGATGAGCATCATGCCCCAGAGCGAATAGACATCCAGCACTTGCGAGCGCTGCGTGATGGATTGCAGCAAATCGTTCAACGGGCCAGAGCGCCCAAGGATCAGAAGCCAAGCCACTGTGTAGAGAATATGCGGCACGCCCAGCGAAATGATCGCAGCCAGAAAGGCCAGCTTGCGGCCCGGCGTGTTGGTGCGCTCAACAATCAGGGCCTGCACAGTACCGATAAAAATCGCAATGGCTGCAGACCCACATGCATAGATGAATGTATTGATAAGACTTGCTAGGAAAAACTTTCCCGCTACCAATTGTTGATAGAAGCGCAAGGTGAAGGCACCCGGCGCGCCATCAGCTAGCGTTTCATGAAAACTGGCATTGATGAGAAATGCGGCTGGCGGCACCACGGCCAACAGCAAAATGGCAATCAGCATCAAAACGCCGGGCGATATACGCCGGGATTCTGTCCACCTGCGCGAAACCGGAGCGCTCAACGCCCGATCCTCTTCAACCTGCATGGTCACGGTCTGGCTTCACCTTACCTGAATTGTTCTTCCCAGATCTTTTGCGAAGACCCGTAATAACGGTTGATTTTTTCTGAGCCGACAAACAATTCTTCCTTGCCGGCTTTGGCAGGCACGACAGGCGCCAATGTTTCAAGCGGGGCAACATCGGGTCGAACGGGGAAATATTCTGCCTTGGCAAAAATTTCCTGACCTTCTTTCGACAAAACAAAATCTGCTAGCAGCATAGCTGCATGCGGATGACGCACACCTTTGGGCACAACCATCGTACCAGCCGTTGAAGGCACAGGCTCGAGCAATGCCGTATTGACGGGTGCACCCTTTGCTTTGCTGATCAGCGGGTGATGAGCAAAAATATTCAACGCGATTGGAATCTCACCTGCAATCACACGATCAACCAATGTGCGCGCACTGCCCGAGCCGAAATTGATGATCTTCTGCTCGGCCAGTTTGGTGAAATAGTCTTTGGCCTGATCTTCACCACGCGACAGGCGGATTGTGGTGATAAACAACGGCGTGCCACTCGACGTATTGATGCGCCACGCAATCTTGCCTTTCCATTTGGGGTCCAGCAAATCGTCATAGGTTTTGGGCACCTGATCGGCAGGCACCAGCTTGGTATTATAAGCCATGCCGAAATAGCTGATGCGCGAGCTGGCCCAATTACCACGCGGATCGCGGTACATTTCAGGCAATTCATCGGTGGCTGGTGTGGTGAAGGGCACAGTGAGCCCACTCTCAACCGCCAGCTCGCCAACGCCTGTGCCTTCCACCAGATCAGCAACCGTATTTTTGGCGCGCACTTCAGCTGACAATTTGGCGATGATTTCTTCCGTATCAGCGCGCCAATAGGTGAGCTTCACAAAGGGATATTTTTTCATGAAAGCTTCGGCCATCGGGCGCAAAGCCTGATTGACGATGGCGGCCGAATAAATGACCACCTGCCCTTCTTTTTTTGCGCCCTCGATCAGAAGCTCCTGACGATTTGGCGCTTTGGCCGTGAGAATCGAAAGATCCTGCGCTTGCGCACTGGCCATGCCAGAGAGCGCCAGAGCGCCAAGACCTAACACACGAAGGGAGTGCAACATGCCCATGGTGACGCTTCCTTGTTTCGACATGTTGATTATGGCCCCTTCCAGCGCACACCAGTGCCGGGCCCCTGCGTGAGGTGAAGCATGCCATTTTCAATTTCGATCCCGTCAAACGGATCATCCAGCAGGCGCGCGAATTCGCCCAATTCGCAGGCGTAATCCACGCCAGGCAGCGAGCAGGCCAGATGCAGCGCATGGGCTGAGAGCAAACGCGAACCCACAGCCGCACCCATGCGGTAGGAGACGCCCGCCTGTTCACACAGACGTGCGGCAGCAATCGTGTTGCGCAAACCACCGAGCTTGGGAACTTTCAAAGACACAGCATCAACCGCGCGCTTGGTGACCAGCTGATAGATCTCAGCCAGTGAGCCTGCCGCCTCATCAGCCTCAACTTTGACAGGCACTGTGCGTGTCACCATCGCCAGGCCTTCAAAATCATCGGCTGGCACAGGCTGCTCGACGAGGTCGATATTATAATCAGCCATGCGGTTGATCGCGGTGATGGCGTTTTTCACCGTATAGGCCTGATTGGCATCAATGGTGAGATGCACATCGTCACCCACGCGATTGCGAATGGCGGCGACACGCTGCACATCGAGATCAACCTCGCCATGCACTTTGATCTTCAAATAGCGATAGCCCTGATCAACGAGCTTCTGCGCTTGGGCCGCCATTTCGTCGGGCGTCTTGATCGCCAGAATGCGCAAGATCGGTACGCTGGTGCGCATCTGGCCACCAAACAGCTGGCACAGGGGCACATTGAGACGGCGCGCCAACATGTCATGCAAAGCGCAATCAATGGCGGCCTTGGCTTGCGGTGCACCGCGCATGGCACGATCAAGCGCTACGCCAATCGCCTCAATATGTCCGCCATCTTTGCCCACAACATGCGGCTTAAAATAGGACAACTCGGCCTCAAGGGTCGCGGCAATCGCGCCCATATGGGGTGTGGCTGAGGCATAGCCAAAGCCCTCAATGCCGTTTTCATCGACCAAACGCAGGATCGAACCTTCCGTCACCGGGCTTGCGCCCAGCGCAAATTTCCAGGTCGGATCTTCCTTGCGCATCACGCTGGGATGCGACGAGAACTCACGGATCATCAAAGCACTCTCCCATTGTCGCGCACTCTTTGGCGCGCTTGACCGTACAAACCTATTTTTTCATGACCGCCTGGATCATGTCTTCTGAGCTGGCCGTGTATTTATTCAGCGATTCCGGCGAGACGAATTGCTCGGACACGCGTGACAATGCTTCCGTAATCGGCGCCAGATCGGCACGGGTTGGGACATCTGCGCGGCTCGGGAAATAGCCCGCCTCCGACAAAATCTGCTGCCCCTCTTTGGAGAGAATGTAATCAACCAGCAGCATGGCGGCATGGGGATGGCGCACACCTTTGGGCACGATCATCGTGCCAATCGTGCTGGCGACGGGATCGAGCAAGGTCGAGCTCACCGGCGCGCCTTTGGATGCGCTGATCAGCGGATGATGCGCAAAAATATTGAGTGCAAGACCCAACTCGCCAGCAATCACGCGATCCACCAGCCCGCGCGCACTCGCGCCACTGAGCGAGATGATGTTCTGCTCAGCCAAGCGGTCGAGATAGGCGCGTGCGCGCTCTTCGCCCCACGCCATGCGTAAATTGGTGACGAACAGATCGGCCCCACTCGCGCTTCCTGCATGCCAGGCCATGCGGCCCTTCCAGCGCGGATCGAGCAGATCCTCATAGGTCTTGGGCACATCGGCTGCGGCCGTCGCCTTGATGTTGTAGCCGATGCCAAAGAAGCTGCGGCGCGTGGGCGTCCACAACAAATTGGGATCGTGATAGCGCGCCGGAATTTCCGCCATCAGCGGCGTCTCATAGGGCTGCGCAAATCCGGCCTGGATGACGGATTCGCCGAGACCCGTTCCCTCCACGACATCGGCGACCAATTTGCCTGCGCGCATTTCAGCCGCGAGCTTGGTGAAAATGCCCGCCGATTCCGCGCGCCAGTAATTCACCTTGATAAAGGGATATTTCTTCATGAAGCCGTCAGAAATCGGCCGCAGGGCCTGATTGACGATCATGGCAGAATAGAAAACGACTTCGCCTTCAGCCTTGGCGCCTTCCATCAGGCGCTCGTGCCGGTCGGCTGCCTTATAGGTGAGTGGATTTTCGATCGCTTGCGCGGACGCAGCCATCAACAGCGCCCCGAGCGACGCGGCAATAAGCCTGCACACTGCAAGCCCTCTGGCTGCCCTGAGCACCATTATTCCTCCCCTACGGTCGCGCCCTTATTGTCGGGCGCTGTCCCGTGGGGTAATTATAACAACAAGGCGAGCGACTTGTCACCAGCTCAGCCCATAAAACAGGGAGGTTGCAATGAGCGACGAAGTCGCCACCGCACGCTACGGGATTGATGCCTATCTGGACTGGGTCCACGCCGAAGGCATGCCCGTCATTGAGGGCGATTATGCGATCGATCTGTTTGAGGTGGAAACCGGCCCTTGGGCACGGGCGGGCTGCCACGGCGCCGCTGTCCACCTGAAGGGGCGCGGCGACTTCTGTAACATGTTCCTGTTTGAACTGGCGCCGGGCGCCTCCAGCGCGCCGCTGCGCCATCTCTATGAAGATATTTATTACGTGATCGAAGGGCACGGTTCGACGCAGATCGAACTGCCTGACGGCACCAAGCGCAGCTTTGAGTGGTCGCCCAAATCGATGTTCTCGATTCCGATCAACATGCCGCACCGCCATTTCAATTCGGGCGGGCGCGAGCGGGTTCGGTTAGTCTCGACCACCAATATGCCGCTGCTCATGAACACGTTCCACAATGAGCACTTCATCTTTGACAATCCCTTTGCGTTTCAAGATCGCATTGGCAAAGAAAGCTATTGGTCAGGCGAAGGTGATTTCATCCCCATCCGGCCAGGCAATCATTTGTGGGAAACCAATTTTGTGCCCGATATGGCCAGCATCAAACTGCATGATTATGCTGATCGCGGCGGCGGCTCGAGCAATATCAAATTCGTTCTGGCCGATGGCATTATGTCTGGCCACATGTCGGAAATGCCTGCCGGCACTTACAAGAAAGCCCATCGCCACGGGCCTGGAACGCATGTCATCTGCGTGACAGGGCATGGCTATTCGTTGCTCTGGTATGAGGGTGATGCCGATTACACCCGCATTGAATGGAAACATGGCGTGGTCTTCCCACCCTGTCAGAGCCAGATCCATCAGCATTTCAACACAAGCACAGAGCCGGCCCGCTATCTCGCCATGGGCATTGGCAATGTGCGCTATCCCTTCACGCTGCAAAAGCGTCAAACCATGATTGGCGAAAAGGGCGCCAAACAGCGCTCGTCCTTGTCAATCAAACAAGGCGGCAACCAGATTGAATTTGAAGATCAGGATCCGCGCATCCATGCCATCTGGCTGGATGAAATGAAAAAGGCGGGCATCACGCCGCTGATGGACAAATATTTCCCATGAAAAAAGGGGCCGGATAAAACCGGCCCCTTCTTTTTGATCAGAACAGGTCCTTGGGCTGATCGACGCCGGCTGTCGCCTCGTCATACCAGCGCGGATCCATGCGCGACTCGACACCATCGGCCGCCAGCGCGCGCGCGAATTCATCGCGCAAATAGGGATCTTCCGCGTGATAGGGAATGGCGCCGCCACCCTTCTTGATGTCGATGGCACCGCGATCCGTGATCTGCTCACCCGGACGCCCCGGCTTGCGCGAGGTCGAATTATTCGGGCCAAACCAAGCTGACAGTCGCAGCGGATCTTTGCTCACACCAAAATGCTGGTGGAACCAGTCACCCGACATAGGTGCGGCAGAAACAATGCCGCCATATTCATAATCCTGACGGCGAACCTGATCCATCTTGCCGCTTTCCCACGGGCGCTGACCCAGAGCTTCCGGCCAAGTATAGGTATAGCCCTTGCCCTTCAAGCAGAGCAGAACTGCAGCGGACGCATGTTTATGGGCCTTGGAATAGCGGCCTGTCTCATGCTGGCCAACCCAGAGATAGAAGCGGTTGCCAGCCATATGCGGCTCAATGCGGCGATAACCGGGTGACCGGCGATTATCGAGCGGCAATTCGCAATTGATCACATCGGGCACAAGATTGGTTTTCTTCATGGCAAGCCCACGCACCGGATCGGGCGCGATGTCGTCATTGGGCTTGAAATAATCGCCATCACCGGAATAGCGATCTGTGAAATCAAAGGGGCAATCGAAAATCGCGCGGCGGCTATCCAGAAGATTGAACATATTAGGCGCGCTGGTGCCGCACAAAAGGACCGCTGGCGCATTCGTCGCGTTGACGAAGCGATGATAGGCGTTGATCGGAATGGAAAAGAGCGATCCCTTCTGCCATTCGAAATGCTGCTTTTTGGGATTGCTTTCCTGCCAGACTTCCGTGGAGCCGCGACCCTCAACAACCATCACGATTTTTTCATACATGTGATGATCGACATTGAGTGCGCCACCCGGCGGCACTTCAACAACATACATGCCCCACAGGCCTTCAGTGCCGAACAGCTGGATATAGCTGCCGCGCCCACCCAGACGCTGCCAAGGCTTCATTGGCAGATCGAGAACCGTGCGCACGCCAATGTCGCGATAGACCGGCACGCCTTCCGATTCCATAAACTGATCATAGGGCATGGCAGGGCGCTCAAACTTGCCAAGACCCGCCATCTGAGTGGCGCTTGGCTCGTGCCAGTGCGAGCCTTTGTCATCATGGGGCATGCTTGTCTCCTGCGTTCTGATTCAATTTAAACTTTGTTGATCGGTTTACGGTTGCGTGTTGCGCACGACCAAAGCGTCAAGCGCCACGCCACCTTTTTCGGACAGAAGGAACGGATTGATGTCGATTTCAGCAATCGCGCCATCGGCGTCCATCATCACCTCTGACAATGCCACAAGCGCTTTTGCCAGCGCTGCCTTATCCAACACGGGGCGGCCACGGTATCCATCTGCAATCGTGCCAGCACGCGTGCGTGCGATAAGCTGCATGGCGCCCGCTTCATCCAGCGGACAGGCTGCCAGAGCGACGTCGCGTGTGAGTTCGAGATCCACACCGCCCAAGCCGAACAAAATGACGGGGCCCATTTCAGGATCCAGCTTCGCACCCAAAACGCATTCCAGCCTGCCGGACGCCATTTCGGCAATCAGCACACCTTCGACATTCGGCTTGTCTTTGAGCGCTGCAACATTGGCCATGATGGCACGATAAGCACCACGCACAGCAGCTTCATCTTTCAGATTGATCTTAACGCCGCCAATATCAGATTTATGCGGAAGCGCGGCCGAGACGATTTTTGCAACCACCGGATAGCCTAGACGTGCGGCTGCTTCGGCTGCCCCATCTTCACTTTTCACCAGTTCCTCGCGCGTGCCAGCCAGACCATAGAGGCTAAGCAGGGCTTTGGATGAAACTTCATCCAGCGTTGCAGGGCCAGCCTGTTGCGCAAGTTGGCGCAAAAGCGTGCAACCATCAGCATTTGGGCTTGAGCGTTTGGGCTCACCTGTGGCGCCATGATCAAACTGACGTGTGATGGCCCGCATGGTGCGCAACGCGCGATCGACTTCCTGCAGGAAGGGCAGATTGGTGAATTCAGCGCGCAGCGTGCGACTGTAATCGCTCAGGCCATAAGAAATCATGCTCACATAAGCGATGGGCTTTTTGGCTTTGGCGGCCAGCGCATTCACCTCGCGCAGATTGCGCTCTTTGCGTTCTGTGCCAGCGGCACGAGGTAATTCTTCCTGCAAGAGTAGAATGTCAATGTCAGGATCATCCAGCAAAATCTCGACGCAGCGCAAATATGCGCCTTCTTGCGACAAAGCCGCAAAGCCTGCATCCAGAGGATTGCCAATGATCGAGCCCACCGAGAGAATCTCTTCGAGCTTCTTGCGCGTCACATCCGACAACGGCTGGTAGGACATGCCACAGGCTTCAGCCGCATCGAGCAAAAGACCGCGCATGCCGCCCGAGAATGTAATCGAACCCAATCTCTTGCCTTGAGGGGCCGGCGCATGGACGAGAAACTCAACCGCCTCGACCATTTCATCGAGATTGCCAACACGAATGGCACCGGCACGGCCCGCAACCGCGTCAAAGGCTTCCATGTAACCTGCCAGCGCGCCCGTGTGCGCGGCGGCGGCTGCACGGCCAGCATCTGATGAGCCGAGCTTCATAATCACGACATGCTTGCCTGCCTTGCGGGCCATGCGCAAAGCTTCTAAAAATGGCGCGCCATCATTGACACTTTCCAAGTAGCACGAGATTACCCGCACATCGGCCAAACCTGCGAAATAGGCGATATAGTCAGCTGTGGTGAGGCCTGTCTCATTGCCACTGGTGATCGCGGCTTGCGTATCCACGCCGCGCTCTTCAAGTGAGCGCTTGATGGCCATGACAATACCGCCCGATTGGCCAAGCACCACCACAGGCCCGTGCGACAATTGCTGCTGGCGATCATCGGGCATTGAAAAGAAACGTGCGGCCGCATTGAAATTGCCAAGGCAATTGGGGCCTGACACGGCAAGGCCGGTCTCCTCGATCGTCTTGCGCAAGGCTTCTGCGAGCGCCGGACCATCGGCTTCGGTCGATTCTTCAAAGCCCGATGTCATGACGGTGGCAGAACGCGCGCCTGCTGCGGCCCCATCGCGCAAGACGCCGGGCACAACTTTGGCCGGTGCCAGCACGACGAGATGATCCGGCTTTTCAGGCATATCGGCAAACGTGCGATAGCAGCGTGTCTCCCAAACTGTGTCGCGCGTCGGATTAAAAGGGAAAACCTGACCCTGATACCCATAGCGCTTGAGATTGCGCCAGACGCGTTGTGGCCAATTGCCGGGCTTGTCGGTCGCGCCAATGATGACGACATTTTTGGGGTTGAGGAGCGCCTCGACTTGTCTGGCGCCCTCGCGCAGTTTGTCCTGCGTCTTGGTCTGGCTCATGTCACGTCAACCCTGTCCAAAAAGCCCGACGCCGGAGCGGCGAGCGAAGAAATAGAAAATCAGAGCCACGGCCGTCATGGCGAGGCTCCAGAGCAAGCCGAGGGCTGCCAGTTCTGGCCCCTGCCCGTTGCTCCACAAATCAAACATGGCGACAGCCATGGTCTGTGACGACGGACCCGACAAAAGCACTGGAAGCGTCAAAACGCGCGTCGACAACAGGAAGATGAAGAGCCAACCCGCCACAAGCGAGGGCGCTAGCAGCGGGAAAACAATGCGGCAAAAGGCCAGAAAAGGCGATGCACCAGACACGGCCGCGGCTTCTTCCAGTTCACGATGCACCTGCAGCATGCCCGCATAAGAATAGCGAATGCCATAGGGCAGATAATTGATGATGAAAGCCCAGACGATAATCCAGACCGTGCCGTAAATGTCAATCGGTGTGGCCAGAAAAAATTGCATCACGCCCACGCCCAGCACAATGCCGGGGAACACCAATGGCACTGTGCCCAATTGATCGACCATACGCGCGCCGGGCAGCTTGCGCACGCTGAGCCAGGCCGCAACAGCCGTGATCACCATGACAATCGTTGCTGTCACCACCGCCACCAGCAGCGTATTGCCAAGCAGCGACAGATAGCGATCAGATTCAAAAATGTGGATGTAATGTTTGAAGCTCAGCAGTTTGAAAGCTGACGCGCGGACCGTTTGATAAAACGGCAGGAGCGAGGCCCAGACCAGAACCAGCATCGGCAGGATCAACAGGCAGAGGAAATTCAGGATCAGAATCGCGCCACCCAGCGGGCGGTATTTGCCAAGGGGGATTTTATTGGGCCGGAAGTTCTTGCCTGTGATTGTTGCAAAGCGCTCCGCATTGCGCGTCAACCGCCCATAATACCACAGCAGCACAGCCACCACGCAAAGCAAGAGCGTTGATAAAGTGCTAGCGGAGCCGACATCAGGCGGCATAGTCCGATGCATCATTTCGTAAATGTCGGTCGTCAACACATGCACGCGACCCGGCAGGCCAACCAGCGCTGGCACTTCAAAGGCTTCCACCGTGCGAATAAAGACCAACATAGCCAGCGCCACGATAGAGGGCAGTGACAGGCGGAAAGTAATCCGCCGCATCGTTTGCCATGTGCCGGCCCCGCTCATACGCGCGGCTTCTTCCAAATCCGGATTGAAATTTCGCAGCGTTGAACCCAACAAAAGGAAAACAAGCGGCGACCACAAAAGACCCTCGATCAGGATCATGCCGCCGAGCCCGTAGACATTGATCAGAACACCGGCTTCACCCGTCAATTCGCGATACCACGAATTGATCGGGCCTGAGCGCGCGAGCAATAATAGCCAAGCGCTGGTGTAAAGCACGTAGGGCGTGCCCAGCGAGATGATGGTGGTCAGATAGGCAAGCGGCTTGAACGGCGTATCGGTGCGCTCAACAAGCCACGCATTCACGCCACCAATCAGCAAGGCCAATAGCGCGCTGCCAAAGGCAAAGGCGAAGGAATTAAACGCGCTCGTCCAGATGCCACGCTGCGACAGCACGAGGGCAAAACGATGCAGGCTGATATGCGTCTCGCCATTTTGCGTGACGGTGAGCGCGCCTTTGATCAGGAAGACAAGCGGCGGCAGAACGAGGATGGCAAAAATGGCAGCGATGATCAGAACAAGAATGACACGCTCATCGCGTGGCAGGAACCGCGCAAACATGCCCCGCGTGTCTTGCTCGACTCCTTTCACCGCAGCTTCACTCATCGATTCACTCACCTGAACAGGCTTTTGAAGACTTCAGCCCCGCGCGGCATTTCCTTGTCGATCTCTTCTGGCGTCTTGTAGACCGCCTTGAACTTCTCGCCGTCAGGACGCAACGCGAGGTCATTGGGCGGCACATTGGGATCAACCGGAAGATAATCGGCATCGCGATAGATTTTCTGCCCGTCTTCGGAGAGCAAAAACTCCAGCAACAAGCGCCCGGCATTGGGATGGGGCGCATCCTTCGTCACAGATATCACCGAGAGCACGGCGAGCGCCGGGTTCATCGGGATCCAGTCAACAGGGGCACCTTTGGCCGCACTGATCACCGCGTGATTGTTGAATATATTGAGCGCGATCGCATATTCGCCAGCGATCACCTGATCAAGCACCTGACGAGCAGCAACCGCCAGACCAGAGGGATTCTGCTTCGCCAATTCGCGCAGATAGGCCATGCCTTTTTCTTCGCCCATGGATGCCAGCACAATGCCAACAAAGCCCGGTCCTGCCGAGGACGACGCCGTCGAGTTCCAGGCGATCTTGTCCTTGTATTTGGGGTCCAGCAGATCCTGGAAGGTTTTGGGTTCCGTTCCCTTTTTGATGAGCTCGGTGTTGAAGCCGGGCGTCAGCACATAGAGATTGGTGGCGACCCAATAGCCTTCGGGATCGATATAGGATTTTGGCAAGCGCTTGGCGCTTTCTGGAATCCATTGCGCAGGGATCTTTTCGCTCTTTAGTGAAGCTGTCGCGCCTGTTCCATCGAAGACATCAACCTGCATTTTGCCCGCGCGCGCTTCATTGAGCACGCGCAGCGCCACTTCGTTTGAATTGGCGCGCACATAATTGACCTTGATGCCGTAGCGCTTTTCAAAAGCCTGAGCGGCGGGCCGCGCAAATTGATCGATGATTTGCGTTGTGTACCACGTGACCTGCCCCTCTTTTTTGGCAGCATCGATCAATGCCTGATCGAGTGCGGCGGCAGGATGCACAAAAGCCGCCATGGTTGCGGCCAGTATCAAAAAACGGCGATGAAAAGCACGAGGCGCCACGGTCTTTCTCCAAGCGACGGAGAGATAAAAGCATGGGCCGGAAAAACCGGCCCATGCGATTCATGTCAGATGATCAGCGCTTAAATTCGCCCAGACCCGGCTTGAACACCTTGTCGTCGAGGAACATTTTCATCGCCTTCTGGCGACCACCCTCGGGATCGACATGCTTCAGCGCGTCGCTCTTGGCGTTGAGATAATCCATCGCCTGATCCTTGGTCATGCGGCGAACCATGCGCACGCATTCCTTGGTATATTTCACCGCGGCCGGGCTCTTGGCTTCGAGCTTGCGGGCAAGCTCCATCACTTCGGCGCGCAGATTTTCGACCGGCACGGATTTGTTGACGAATTTCATCGCCGCCGCTTCTTTGCCCGAGAAGCGATCACCCGTGACCGAATAATAAATCGCATCGCGATAATTCATGATCTCGGTGACAGCCCAAGCCACAAGCCCGCCGGGGATGATGCCCCAATTGACTTCTGACAGACCGAAGGTGGCGTCATCAGCCGCAACAGCGAAATCGCACGCGATGACGGGCGTAAAGCCACCGCCGAAGCAATAGCCATGCACCATCGCAATGGTTGCCTTGGGGAAAGATGACAGACGATCCCAACGCCACGTGTGAGCGGCGCGGCGCGCACGCACGCGGGCTTTCGGGTCGCTTTCTGTGCCACGGAAATAGAGCTTCAGATCTTGGCCTGCGCAGAAGTTTCCGCCAGCACCTGTGATCACAACGACCTTGGTCTGATCATCCATCTCGGCCCAATCGAGGGCATCACACATATCCATGTGCAATTGCGGAGACATGGCATTGCGCTTGTCGGGGCGGTTCAGGATGACGAAAGTCGTTCCACCATCGCGTTCAATCGCGACATTTTCGAACGACGGCAAGCTTTCGGACGACATCAGGTCGTGCGGCATAGGATCCTCCCTTTTGAACACGGGTCATGAGCGCCCGATTGTCGAGAGTGATTGTGCATGGCGAGAGCAGACCTGTAAAGCGACGCACAAATTGGGCGCTTTTCGAGGCCGGTTGGGCTGGGTGACCTGCCCAAGGCTGCCCGCTGGAGGTGGGCGACGCGGGGGAGCAAAAACCTAAATACCTGTTTTCATTAAATTTAAAGTTCTCAACAGGGCTGAGACTGGCTATTGACGACAGCGGCCCCTTTAAACTAGCGTGAAATATCACTGGGTTTTTAGAGGTGAGGCCAATGGCGCTTTCTTTGATCAAGGCCGGGTATGTCGAAGCAAAGCCTCTGGCAGCCACCAAGCTCATCGTGGCTGGTTGGACAGGGCGAGACCAGGTCGCGCTGGAAAAGCACATCCGCGAGCTGGAAGAGCTGGGCGTGGCCCGCCCCACCTCAACCCCCATCTATTACCGGGTCAGCGCCGCGCGCCTGACACTCAGCCAGCAGATCGAAGTGACGGGCGGTGAATCGTCAGGCGAAGTCGAATTCGTCCTCGCCCAGATGGATGGCGAATTGTGGGTCGGCGTGGGCTCTGACCACACAGACCGCAAAGCCGAGACCTATAACGTCACCGTATCCAAGCAAATGTGCGAAAAGCCAATTGCGCCTGTCTTCTGGGCGTTTTCGGATATTGCCGCGCATTGGGACAAGCTCATCATGCGCTCGTGGATTCAGGAAAATGGTGTGCGCACGCTGTATCAAGAAGGCAGCGTGACAGCCATGCTTGATCCGCGCACGCTGATCGAAGGCTATGAGGGCCGCAAAGCTCTGGATGAAGGCGCGATGATGTTCTGCGGCACGTTTGCGGTCAAGGGCGGTATTCGCCCGGCAGATAATTTCGAATTCGAAATACATGACCCCGTGCTCGACCGCACGATCCACCATGGCTACAGCCTCACGAAACTTCCGGTTTTGGGATGAACAAGCCAGATATTCCTGCACAGGGCGAACCGATCAGCGACCCGCGCAGGGATGCGGGCGGCAAGGGACAGTCTTTGCGCGATACGGCTTATGAGGCGATCAAACATCGCATCATCACCTGCGCATTCCGGCCCGGCGAATATATCAATGAAGCCTATGTATCAGCCATGCTTGGCATTGGCCGCACACCTGTGCATCAGGCCATCGACCGCTTGATGCTGGAGGGCATGCTCGATGTGATGCCGCGCAAGGGCGTCATTGTGAAGCCTGTCAGCCTCGATGAAATCATGCAGATCGTTGAAGTGCGCCTGATCAACGAGACGCACGGCGTGCGCCTTGCAGCCGAGCGTGCCGAACGCGATGAAATTGCCCATTTGTCGGACGTTCTGGCGCGTGCCAAGCAATGGATCGATATGCGCGACAGCGAGCAGTTGATGCTGCTCGACCGCGAGTTTCACAATGTTCTGGCGCTGGCCTCAAAGAACCATGTGCTCGCCGACACATTGTCCAAGCTGCACGATCGCTCCCTACGTTTCTGGTTCATGTCACTGAATCGGCCGGGCCACCATACACAGGTCCAAGAACAGCATGAAGCCATTCTTGCTGCCATTCGCGACCATGACCCGAAAGGTGCGGAAGAAGGCATGCGCAAGCATATTGAAGAGTTTCGCATCAATCTGACACGCAGCATCTAGTCGCCAGAGTTACCAAAAAAAGGAAACAAGATGACGTCTAACAAGAGAGTTCTCATTAGCGGCGGCGGTCCAGTCGGTCTCTTCTGCGCCCTTTTGCTTGGACGTCGCGGTATTCCGGTGCGCGTTTTCGATGCCAATCATGAGCTGCAAGCCGATCCGCGCGCGGCCACCACACATCCCGCAACGCTTGAAGTACTGGGTGATGCCGGCCTTGTAGAAGATATGGTTGAGGTTGGCCTGACGGCGCCAACCTTCCAGTTCTGGGATCGCCCGACGCATAATCTTGTCGCGACATTCGATCTGGATCTGCTCAAGAACGACACGAAATATCCCTACGTCATTCAATGCGAACAATACAAAACCGCGCAGATCATTCTCAAGCGTCTGCTGACAATGCCAAACGTCGAAGTGATGTTTGGGCACAAAGTCACCGGCATCACGCAAAAAGCGGATGGCATCAGCGTTGAAGTCCAGAGCAAATCGGGCGTTGAGACGCATGACGGCGCTTGGCTGATTGGTGCAGACGGCGGGCGCTCAGCCACTCGCAAAGCCGCAGAGATTCCTTTTGAAGGCTTCACTTGGGCAGAACGCTTCCTCGTGCTCACCACGCCCTTCGATTTCAACAAAGAGCTCGGCTATTGCCCGCGTTCTTATTTCGCTGACCCGGAAGAATGGTGCAATTGTTTCAAGGTTGCTGCTGACGGGCCGCCCGGCCTCTGGCGTCTTGTGTTTCCCGCAGATGCCAACGTCTCTGAAGAAAGCTTGCTGACGGATGAAGCCGTTCATGCGCGCTTCCAGAAGTTTTTCCCCAACCCAAAGCCTTACGACATTGTGCATCGGAATATTTACACCGTGCATCAGCGTGTCGCCTCCACGTTCCGAAAGGGACGCGTACTACTGGCAGGCGATTCCGCGCATGTGAATAATTCGATTGGCGGCATGGGGTTGAATGGCGGGTTGCAAGATGCTGCCAATCTGGCTGAAAAACTCGTGCAAGTTCTCGATGGTGCATCAGACCGTTTGATGGATCTTTATTCGCAGCAGCGCCGCACGGTTTCGATTGAATTTGTTCAGGCACAATCGATTGCCAACAAAAAACAGCTGGAAACCAAAGATCCGGAAGAGCGCAAGGTCATGCTCGCTGACCTCGCACAGACAGCCGCCGATCCGGTGAAGGCGCGCGCTTATCTGCTGCGCACGTCTATGATTGCTATGCAAGAGCGAGCTGCTGCCATTACGCTTGAGGATGCCAGTTGATGAGCAAAATGCAGCAGCAATCCTTCGCGCAAGCCATTGGCCATTTCGCCAATGGCACTGACACGCCACGCGACTTTCTGGAGCGCTGCATCAGCGTCATCGAGGCGCGCGAAAAGGATGTGAAAGCCTTTACCTCTTTGCAACTGGATGCCGCACGCAAGGCAGCCGATGCGAGCACGAAGCGCTGGCATAAGGGTGCACCCCTCTCCTATATTGACGGCATGCCGATTGGCGTCAAAGACGTCATCGAAACAGCCGACATGCCAACCCAAATGGGCTCTGCGCTTTATGAGGGCTGGGCACCCGGATATGATTCCGCTTCTGTCCATGCGCTGCGTGAAGCGGGCGCAATCATTTTGGGCAAAACCGTCACAACAGAATTTGCCGCGACCCGCCCCGGCCCCACCTGCAACCCGCATGATCTGACGCGCACACCGGGCGGCTCTTCAAGCGGCTCGGCTGCTGGCGTTGGTTGCGGCATGATCGCTGCGGGCCTTGGCACCCAAGTGGTCGGCTCCATTCTGCGCCCCGCGAGCTATTGCGGCGTTTATGGATTCAAACCATCGCTGGGCGGCATCAACCGCGGTGGCAGCCATGATTACATGAGCCAATCCGTGCAGGGCGTGCTCGCCGCATCTTTGGCCGATTGCTGGCAGGTGGCGATTGAGATCGTGCAGCGCGCAGGCGGCGATCCGGGCCATTCGGGCATGATTGGCCCGCCGCTTCCGCCTGAGGCGGATATGCCCACCACATTGGCATTTCTGAAAACGCCTGGCTGGGACATTGCCACCGAATCCGCGCGCAAAGCGATGGACATGATCCGCGCCCAACTTGAAGCGGCGGGCATTCGCGTGATTGACGCGCATAGCGATGCTGATGTCGCCACACTCGAAGCGCTCTTGCCGGAATCGCTGAGCCTGACACGGCGCATCAATGCTTGGGAATCGCGCTGGCCGCTCAACACTTATGTCGACAAGGATGAGAGCAAATTGTCGAAGGGCATGGTCGAGCGCCTTCATGAAGCGCAAGCGATGCATGTGGAAGATTATCGCAGCGCTCTTTTGCGCCGCGAGGACATCCGCGCAGCCTTTGCAAGCCTGTCGAGCAAGGTTGAAGCTTGCATCACCTTGAGCGCACCCGATGTGGCGCCTATCGGGCTTGAGTCGACGGGCAATCCGATCTTTGCCGTGCAAGGCTCGCTGTTGGGTGTGCCCACCATCTCGCTGCCCCTCATCACTCTGGGCCACTTGCCGCTGGGCATTCAGCTGCTCGGCTTCCTCGATGAAGATGCAGCCTTGTTTGCTCACACAACGGCGCTTGAAACCATCTTGACCCCTATTGCACTCGACTGATGTCGCAATAAACGATCCTGTGCCACGCGAACGTGAAGAGTGAATGGCACTGCAGTTGCATAAGATCTGATGAAATTCGGCACAGCCGAAAGGAAGATGGAGGCGCAAATGATGAAACGCATTTCAACATTGGCTTTAGCAATTGCTGGCATTGCCAGCCTGTCGGGAACAGCCCACGCCCAGAAAGACTGGAAGCATGGGATGGTCGAAGCCAAGAGTGATGCAGGCTTCGTCTTCATGGCCGAAAAAGGTGGCTTTGCAGCGAAAAACGGCATCACGCTCGAATCCATGCAGTTCAAAGGCGATGCGATTGCGCTGAAGGCGCTCATCGCCGGTGAAATTGATTCTTACGAAGGCAGCCCCGGCGCGCCTATGGTGGCTTTTTCCAAAGGTGCAGATGTGCGCCTGGTTGGCTGCTACTGGCCAGGCCTCACCTACGCGATCTTCACCAAATCTGACGTCAAATCTGTCGCAGAGCTGAAGGGCAAGACGTTTGGCATTTCCTCGCCCGGCGCATTGCCGGACCTGTTTGCACGCGCAGTGCTCGAGAAGAACAAGATCGATGGCACGGAAGTGCAGTATGCCCAGATGGGATCAGACACGGATCGCTTCCGCGCGGTGATGGCAGGCGTTATTCAGGCTGCCGCTTCCTCCAGCGAATTCACGCCCGTGACAGACAAGATGGGCCTGAAGCTTCTGGTGCACGCGCATGATGTGACGCCTGATTACATTCGCTTCTGCACCTATATGAATTCCAAAACGATTGCGGCCCGGCCCGATGACGCTGCCAAATTTCTTGCGGGCTCCATTCAGGCCTATCGTCACGCTTTGAAAAACCGCGATCAGGTTGTGAAACTGACCAAAGAAATGACCGGCGCCAAGGAAGATGATCCGCGCGCTGAATATGTCTTTGACGAAGTTTCCAAGCTCAATGCCATCGACAGCGAAATGACGATTGATCGTCGCAAGTTGCAATGGATGCAGGACCTCTTCGTCAAGACAGAAACCTTGCAGGCACCTATCCAGATTGACAAATTTATCGACGGTAGCGTGCGGGACAAAGCACTTGCTATTGCTGGCCCCAAAGGCTGAGGAGACAGACTTTCATGAGCGATGCAGTGCAGGGTCAAGTCAGCATGGCGGATGTGTCAAAGACTTTCACTTTGAAAGTCGAGGGCAAAATCCAAGTCGTGCAGGCGCTGAAGTCAGTCAGTTTCGACGTGAAACAGGCAGAAATTGTCACGTTGATCGGGCCAAGTGGCTGCGGCAAAACCACGGCCCTGCGCATTCTCATGGGGCTTGAAACCGCAAGTCGCGGACGCGTCAGCGTGGGCGGCAAACAGGTGAATGGCTGCGGTTACGACCGCGGCCTCGTCTTCCAGCATGCAGAGCTTCTGCCATGGCTCACCGCTGCGCAGAATGTCATGTTTGGACTTGAGATGAAGGGTATGCGCGGCGGGGAACTCAAAGACACCGCGCAACGCTATCTGGAATTGGTTGGCCTGAAAGATGCTGCCAACCGCCGGCCCTATCAATTGTCGGGCGGCATGAAGCAGCGCGTAGGCATTGCCCGCGCGCTGGCCATTGATCCTGAAGTCTTGCTGATGGACGAGCCCTTCGGCGCGCTCGATGCCCAAACGCGCGAGACGCTGCAAGGTGAGCTTCTCGAAATTCAGGCGCGCACCAAAAAGACGATTATCTTTGTCACCCATGATCTCGATGAAGCTGTGCTGCTGGCCGATCGCATCATCGTCATGCGTGGCGGCTCCATTCAGGAAACAATCAACGTCACACTGCCGCGACCGCGCGGCGATCTTGGTGCCTTGCGGGGCACAGCCGATTTTGCGGCGGCGCGCTACAAAGTCTGGAAAGCGCTGCATAGCGCAGAGGCGGTGCATTGATGGCCAAGAGTGATTCAATGACCCTTCCATCCGCTGATGAAGACATTCCGAAACTGAAGCGGGAAATGCCCAAATGGGCTATCACCTGCATGTCTATGGGTCTTGTCATCGCAGGATGGGAATTTTTTGGGCGCGATGTGAATCCGATTTTCGGCTCCTATCCATCCGCCATTGCCAGCGCCTTTTGGGTGCTGGTGAAAAACGGCCAATTGCTCGCGGCTTTGTCGCAAAGCTTGAAGGCTTTTGTGGTGGGTTATGGCCTGTCAGTCCTGATTGGCGTGCCGCTCGGCCTTCTCATCGGACGTTCGCGCATTCTTGAGGCTGCCATCGGCGTCTTCATCACAGGTGCCTACGCCATGCCTTTGGTCGCGCTCGTGCCGCTGCTGGTCTTGTGGATGGGCCTTGGCTTTGCCGTAAAAGCCTGCGTGGTCTTTTTGATGGCGGTTTTTCCGATCATCATCAATACATGGCTGGGTGTGCGCGCGGTGCCTAAAACTTTAATCGAAGTCGGCAAGAGTTTTGTGGCGTCTGACTTCACCATCCTGCGTCGTATCGTTCTGCCTGCCACGATTCCCTATATTATGGCGGGCATCAAACTCGCCGTTGGGCGCGGTGTTGTGGCCATGGTGATTGCGGAATTCTTCACAGCCATTTCGGGGCTGGGTGCCATCATCATCAATGCAGCCAATGCTTTTGACACGGCCAAAATGTTCGTGCCCGTGATCGTGCTCATGGTCCTGGCGACCCTGCTCAATTCCTTTGTCGGGTTTGTCGAACGCAAGGTTGCGCCTTGGCAGGTTGAATTGTCCGGACGCGATGAGGGCTGACATGTCACGCAAATTGAAAATCGCGGTCCCCGATCTGATTTCCAATTCTTACTTCCCAGCCGCGGCTGCTGTTGAATTGGGCTTCTTCAAAAAGGAAGGGCTCGATGTCGATCTCGAGCTCATCTTTCCGGTCGACAAATGCTACGCGGCGCTGCGTGACGGGACGATTGATTTCGTCGGCGGCTCGGCCCATTCGGCGCTCGCGGCTTTTCCTGAATGGAAAGGCGCCAAGCTTCTCTGCGCACAAGCGCAGGGCATGTATTGGTTCCTCGTCATGCGCGCGGACCTCAATCCGCAGCGCGGCGATCTCGATATTGTCAAAGGCCGCAACATCGGCGCCGCACCCTGGGTGAACATGGGACTGCAGCGGCTCCTCATCAATGCGGGCTATGATCTGGAACGCGATCAAATCCGCATTGCACCTGTTCCGGGCGCAGCACCGGGCACTGGCCCTGTCAATTTCGGCCTGACCGCTGCCAAGGCGCTTGAAGAGGGCAAGATTGACGGCTTCTGGGCCAATGGCATGGGCACTGAAGTGGCCGTGACGCGCGGCGTTGGCAAAGTGGTTCTCGACATTCGTCGCGGCGATGGGCCGAAAGATTGCTTTAATTACACAATGGCCAGCATCGCGTCATCCGGCGCGATCATTGCGCGCGAGCCTGAGGTTGCGGCGGCTGCTGTACGCGCCATCGTGGCGACGCAAAAGGCGCTCAAGGCCGATGTCTCGCTTGCTACCAAGGCTGGGCGGGCACTCTTTCCTGCGCAAGAGGCCGAGCTGATCGAACAGCTGATTGTGCGCGACCTGCCCTATTATGATGCGCGCATATCACCTGACTTTGTGGCTGGCATGAATCAATTCGCACGCGAGGTTGGCATTCTTCAGGGCAATCCAGCCTATGAAGATATCGTGGCCACGCAATTTGCTCACCTCTGGAACAGCTGAGGACACAATGGCGATCAACAAGCTCCATGATGAATTTCATACACTCGACATGGCCAGCGGCTGGGAAGTGCCCGCAGGCTATCCATCAGGCATCCAGCAGAAAATCCTGTCCGGCGCGCTCGATGAAGTGAACAAAAAAGGCAGCCGCACGCGTTTGCTGCGCTTTGACGCCGGCGTCTACACAACAAAACCCTTCGTCCATGAATATTGGGAAGAAGTGTTTCTGGTGACCGGCGATCTGACTGTTGGCAATGACGAGCAAGGCAAGGGCGGCGAAAGCTTCTCACCTTTCACCTATGCTTGCCGTCCACCGGGGGCCTTCCACGGCCCCTTCCGCTCGGACAAGGGCTGCATCTTACTGGAAATCCACTATTACGATCCGGTGTGATGCGATGAACGGACCCACGCTCGAACAGCTCGCGCAAGATCTCGCCAATGGAACAACAACGAGTGAACGTCTCGTCGAAGACTGCCTGGCGAAAATCGACAATGTAGATGGCGAAGGCGCAAGTGCCTTCATGAGCGTGGCGCATATAAGTGCGCGTGAATCTGCGCATAAGATGGATCAGCTGCGCAAGCAAGGCAAAGCTCCTTCACCTTATGCAGGCATACCGGTATCGGTCAAAGACCTGTTTGACATAAAAGGCGAAGTCACACGTGCGGGCTCACTGGTACTGAAAGATGCTGCACCCGCGCAGCGTGACGCATCAGCTGTTGCACGGTTGAAAGCTGCTGGCTTTATCGTCATGGGCCGCACCAATATGACGGAATTTGCCTTTTCAGGCATCGGTATCAATCCCCATTACGGCACGCCTAAAAATGTGTTCGAGCGCGCACAGGCGCGCGTACCTGGAGGCTCTTCTTCTGGCGCCGCCATTTCCATCACTGATGGCATGGCGCATGGCGCATTGGGAACAGACACAGGCGGCTCATGTCGCATTCCCGCGGCACTCAACGGCATTGTTGGTTACAAACCCACAGCGCGGCGCGTGCCAACGGACGGTGCTTTTTCGCTGTCCACAACACTCGATTCCATCGGCCCGTTGGCGCGCACAGTGTCATGCTGCGCAACGCTGGATGCCATTCTGGCGGGCGAAGTACCAAGCGCACCTCTAAAGCGTGACATCACAGGGCTGCGCATTGTTGTGCCCAAATCATTCGTCCTGAATGATCTGGACAAAGATGTCTCAGAGGCTTTTTCCGCAACCTTGCGCAAGATCACAAATGCTGGCGCTGTGATATCCGAGATTGCCTGCCCTGAAATTGATGCCATTCCCGCTGCCAATGCCAAAGGCGGTTTTGCAGCACCCGAGAGCCTCGCAACCCATCGGGCCCTCATTAAAAAAGACGCACAGCTTTATGATATGCGCGTTCTATCGCGCATCCAGCGTGGGCATGAGCAAAGCGCACTCGATTATATCGAGCTCACCCGCAAACGCGCTGAAATCATCGCTGCTTTTGAAAAACGGATGGCTGATTTCGACTGCATGGCTTACCCGACTGTGCCGATGGTCGCGCCGCTCATCTCGGCCTTCGACAAAGATGAAGATTTCACGCGCCTCAATATGCTGATGCTACGCAACCCTGCTGTCATCAACTTCCTTGACGGCTGCGCCATCTCTGTTCCGATGACAAAGCTACCAGCCGCCCCCACCGGCCTGATGCTGGCTTGTCCAAGCGGTGAAGATGCGCGCCTCTTCTCCATCGCATTGAGCCTTGAGCAACTGGTTGGCAGCTAGCCGCCAACCAGATCAAGCCAAAGCGGATACAGACACACGACCGTTAGGGCTATTTAGTCTGCGGGAGCGAGAAGACGTAGACAGCATTTTGTCCACGCGGAGGCTTGAAGGTCTTGGCCATCCCGAGCGGGCCACCGGAACCTGATTGGCCATCACCCGTCATTACTGCAACATATTGGCGACCATTCACGTGGCCAGCCCCCACGAGTTGATCCGGTGGTTATGTTAGTTGACGATTTGGTTTGACGCTAGCGCTGGGGTGGCCGGCGAAGCTGGTTGGGGTTGCGCAGCCGGCCACTGTAGAACTTC
>CAINNX010000113.1 GCA_903851305.1 uncultured Hyphomicrobiales bacterium
CTTAGGTCCGCCATTTTCTTATAGTCATTGCAAGCGTCAGCGAAGCAATCCAGAAATCACACGTGAGGCCTTCTGGATTGCTTCGCTTCGCTCGCAATGACGGTCACAATGCAGCGCGGATCTTTTCTGCATGTGCCTGCAACTGAGCCACATTAGCCATTTGGCCCGAATGTCTGCGTAAGGCCACACCTTCCCAGCGCGGGATGACATGCACGTGCAGATGAAACACTGTCTGTCCGGCAGCCGCCTCATTGAACTGCGTAATGACCACACCTTCTGCGCCCATGCCGGTCTTCACCGCGCGGGCAATTTTTTGCACGGTTGAAAACAACGGCGCGAATGTGCTGGGCTCGGCATCGAGGAAATTGACGGAGGGTGCTTTGGGCACGACAAGCGTGTGCCCATCGGCTTTCGGCATGATGTCCATGAAGGCGATGGTATGGTCGTCTTCATAAACCTTGGTGCAGGGAATTTCACCGCGCAGGATTTTGGCGAAGATGTTTTGTGTGTCGTAGGTCATATAACGGTCTCCATTTTCCGTGTCGTCATTGCGAGGAGCGTAAGCGACAAAGCAATCCATAAGGCCCCACGTGTTACCTCTGGATTGCTTCGCTTCGCTCGCAATGACGATCAGCCCTTCTTGAACGGTACATGCTCGCCATAAACTTCAATCTCGGCCTCAACATGCGTGCGCTCGCGCACGATAAAACCCTTCACGGCGGCAGCTAGCCGCACATCGGCAAATTCATGGGCTGAGAAAGTTTCAACCGGCTCATAACCGCGCGCCAGCTTATGCTCGCCTTGCGCACCAGCTTCGACCCGCAGCATTCCGCTTGTGAGTGCAAAATCGATGGCGCGATAGTAGCAAAGTTCAAAATGCAAAAAGGGGTGCTCTTCAAGGCAGCCCCAATTGCGCCCATAGAGCGCATCATCGCCAATGAAATTGATGGCGCCCGCAATCCAGCGACCTTCGCGCTTGGCCATCACCAGCAGGATACGATCGGCCATGCTGCGCCCGACGTCACTGAAGAAAGCGCGCGTCAGATAGGGTGTGCCCCATTTTCGCGAGCCTGTGTCGATATAGAAATCGAAAAATGCGTCCCAATGCTCTTCGGTGATCTCGGTGCCGGTCAGCATGTGCACATCAATGCCAGCACTCAGCGCTTGATCGCGCTCTTTGCGAATGTTCTTGCGTTTGCGTGATGCAAGGGCATCCAGAAATGCGTCGAAATCGGCATAGCCGCGATTGAGGAAGTGAAATTGTTTGCCCGAGCGCTGTAACCAGCCTGCTGCACCCAGCGCCTCATAATCCGCTTGATCAGGAAAGGTGACATGGGTGGAGGAGGCTTTGGTCTGTGCGCGCACAGCTGCCAGACCGGCAATCAACAGAGTGCGCGCATCTTCTGCGCGCGGTGTGTCGGCGACCAGCAGACGGCGTCCGGTGGCGGGCGTGAAGGGCACGCAGACTTGCAATTTGGGATAATAGTCGCCGCCCGCGCGCTCAAACGCATCGGCCCAGGCATGGTCGAAGACATATTCGCCCATGGAGTGGGATTTCAGATAGGCTGGCGCACAGGCGAGCAGGTTGCCTTGCGCATCTTCCACAAGCAGATGCAGCGGCGCCCAGCCTTGGCGGGGCACCGCCGAGCGCGAGACTTCGAGTGCGTGCAAAAAGGCATGCGAGAGAAAGGGATTGTGCCGCTCGGCAAAACGCAAGGCGTCGAGATCTTGTGTTGGTTGCTGTTTTGGTTGCAAAGCACCTGTTGGATTTTGCGGATTGGCGCAGGCATCCCATAGCTCCGGCGCGATCTCGCTGATCGAGCGGATGGTGCGTATGGTCAGATCCGTCTCAGCCATCAGAGAAGCTCTCGGCTCTGGCGTGCAAACAGCGCGGCGGCCCCAAGGCCTACGGCGGTGAGAAGTATGGCATGCGCCAGCAAAGTCGGCGACAGACCAAAATGATGCAGACCATAGCCAAACAAAATCGGTCCCAGCGCTTGCCCCATAAAGAAGGAAAAAGCATGCACTGAAAAAGCTGCTGCGCGCGCTTGGGGTGCAAGCGAGGCTACTTCGGTTTGCACAGAATTATGGATCATCAAAAAGCCAAACCCGAGCAGGGAGAACAATGTTGCCAGAATGCCCCAGCTTGGTAGGATGATGCAAAGCACCAGTGACACGCCGCCAATCACACCGCCCCAAGCCATAAAGCTCACACGGGTGAGATGGCGCATGAGCCATGTGACGGCCAGCGAATAAACGAGGCCGCCAATGCCAATGCCTGCAATCACCATGCCTGCTTCCTTGGGCCCGCCCAACCCGTTGCTTTCCAGTATTTCTGAAATGTAAGGGGTCACGGCAAAAATGGCGATGGATTCCAGAAAAACTGTGCCAAAGCACAGAAAACTTTTCGGGTTGCGGAAAACATGCGCATAGCCACCGTAAGCGCCTGCCAGACTGGGTCGCGCGCTGGCACTGGATGTTTTCTCGCGCAAGACAATGGCCGCACCAGTGGCTGCAATCGCCGTTGTCAGCGCGCCCGCATAAAAGAAGGCGCGCCAGCCAACGGTCTCGGCCAACAGGCCTGACAAAGTCGAGGCGAGAATTTGGCCAATCAAAGTGGCGGCCAGAAAACGCGCAATCGCGACCTGTCTTTGGTCGGGCGGGAATTTGTCACCAATCAAAGCCATGGCCACCGGCATGGTGCCGCCGCCCGCCAAGCCGCCGATGAAGCGCAAAGTGAGCAACATGTCGAAACTGGTAATCCAGGCGCCCGTATCAGCGTGAGTGTCAGAACGCTCAGGCAAATGGCGAGTAGCTTGCCCTTGCCAAAGGAATCGCCAATGGGTCCAAGCACCGGCTGGCCCAGCGCATAGGGCAGCGCATAGGCAGAAGCAACGAGTGCGGCGGTTGCCACAGGCACTGAAAATTCGCGCGCCAGTGATGTCACCAGCGGATCAATGGAGCGATAAGCAACAGCACTCGCCAAGCCACAAAGGGAGATGAAAAAAAGCACCATCAGACGAGTTCAAACATGGCGTCGATTTCAACAGCACTGCCCAGCGGCAATTCAGCAACACCCACAGCGGCGCGCGCATGGCGCCCTGTTTCGCCAAACACCTCCACCATCAGGTCTGAGGCACCATTCACAACAGGCGCAATGGCGGTAAAGCCGGGCACAACACTGACGAAAGCGCCGAGCTTCACCACACGCGCAATGGCATTCAGCGAGCCGAGACTGGCTTGTGCTTGTGCCAAGAGATTGAGTGCACACAGACGCGCGGCTTGCCGCCCGGCCTCGGGTGTCACATGGCCGCCCAATTTGCCACAATGGGCGGGGTCGAGCTGGCCATCGGGGCCAAGGGCCAATTGGCCCGAGACGATCAGGAGTTTGCCGCTCACGACGGCAGGCACGTAATTGGCCAATGCTGCTGCCGGGGCAGGTAGGGTAAGGCCTAATTCTGCCAGGCGCGACTGCGCGCTCATGTTTTCTCCTTAAACTTTCACACCAGCCCTTTGCGAGCGGGTCCGGAGCCCCTATTTCTGGAGCAGCGCAGGTCACACGCAAAGCCTGTTTGTGCATAGCAGTTTTTACCCCAGGACGGGACCGGATGACATTCTTCAAAGTGACCGCCCCGTTTATCGCGCTTGGCCTCTTGGTTAGCCCATCCGGGGCGCTCGAGAGCCCTGTCTTTATGCCGCACCGCGCGATCTATGATTTGAGCCTGCTCAAAAGCTCGGGCACATCATCCCCGTCCTCGGCGCGCGGGCGCATTGCCTTTGATTTTTCCGGCTCGGCTTGTGAGGGCTATGTCACCACCTTCCGGCAGGTGACGGAATTGCAACCCTCCGAAGGGGAAACCCGCACCTCCGACATGCGCTCGACTTCCTTTGAAGATGGGGCTGGCAAAGTGCTGCGCTTCAAGATTGAGACTTTGCTCAATGGTCGCTTGGCCGAGACGATCGACGGCACGGCGCAAAAGGCCGATGATGGCGAGGCCATTTCGATTGATCTGCGTGCGCCCAAACCATCAAAACATGATTTTGGTGTGGCTCCGCTGTTTCCAGCCGAGCAGGTGCGCCATTTGCTCGCTGCCGCCAAATCCGGCAAGCGCACGTTTGAAGCCAAAGTGTTTGATGGGTCGGACACAGGCGCCAAAATTTTCGACACATTGACCGTGATCGGCTCACAGGCGACAAATCCGCCTGATGATTCAGCTTTGCATGAATCTCTCAAAGGCGTGCCGCGCTGGCCCGTGGTGGTGAGCTATTTCGATCCCGGCAAGCCGGATTCGGCACCCTCTTATATTCTGGGTTTTGATCTTTACGAGAATGGGGTGTCTGGCAGTCTGCGGCTGGATTACTGCGACTTTGTTCTGGCAGGTACGATGAGCAAATATGAGCCGCTGCCTGTGAAGGAATGTAAGTGAGTTTTTCTCCTTCTCCCGATGGCGGGAGAAGGTGCCCTGCAGAGCAGGGCGGATGAGGGCGGTCCAGTGCACTCACCCTCACCCGTCATGCTTCGCATGCCAACCTCTCCCGTAAAACGGGAGAGGGGATTTACCCCTCATCCTCAAAAGCAATGCCGCGCACCACGGCGTCACCGCCGAATTTCTTGCGAAGCGCATCCACTGCCGCCTCGCGCGCTTTGTCGCGCGTCGTTTGTGTGTCAGCCAGATCGCCGTGATCGGCTTCTGACGCATCACATAGATGGCTAACACCCACGCCGATCAGGCGGAAGGAGGTGCCGTCGGCCTCCTTCTCCAGGCAGTCGCGCGCGGCATTGAAAATGCGGGTGGCGAGTTGGGTTGGTTCGTTCAAAGTCCTTGCACGTGTGCGGGATTTGAAATCACTGCTTTTCAGCTTCAGCGTGATTGTGCTGCCAGCCAGTTCGGATTCTTTCAGGCGGTCCGAGACTTTTTCGCTCATGCGCCAAAGTTCGCGCGCCAGCGTTTCGACATCCCTGACGTCGCCATGAAACGTCGTTTCGTTCGAGACGCTTTTGGTTTCGCGCTCGGGCGAGACGTCGCGCGTATCAACGCCATGGGCGAGGCGCGACAATCTTTGCCCCTCCATGCCATAGCGGCGCATCAGATAGGTTTCATCGGCGCGCTGCAAATCTCCGATCAGGCGATAGCCGTCGGCCTCCAGCCTTTCGCGTGTTACGCGGCCCACGCCCCAGATCATACCGACCGGTTTGTCGCGCAGAAACCCGAGCGCTTCGGCCTCGCCAATGACCGCAAAGCCGCGCGGCTTGTCGAGATCCGAGGCGATCTTTGCCAGAAATTTGCAATAGGACAGCCCGACAGAAACGGTGATGCCGATGTTCTTTTCAACATCGCGTGCAAAGCCGGCCAAGACATGGTCGATACTCGCCCCATGCAGGCGTTGCGTGCCGGTGAGATCAAGAAAGGCTTCATCAATCGAGATCGGTTCGACCAGTGGCGTCAGCGCGCGCATCATCTCGCGTATCTGTTCGCCGACCTGCGCATATTTGTGCATGTCAGGGCGCACAATGATTGCATCGGGGCAGGCTTCGAGTGCTTTGAACATGGGCATGGCGGAGCGCACACCAAACGTGCGGGCAATGTAGCAACAGGTCGAGACCACACCCCGTTGGCCGCCACCAACAATCAAAGGCTTGTCGCGCAGGCTCGGGTTGTCGCGCTTTTCAACGGCGGCATAAAAAGCGTCGCAATCAATATGTGCGATGGTGAGGCTGGCGCGCTCGGCATGTGTGATGAGGCGTGGCGAGCCGCAGGCATGGCAGCGCATGGGGCGACCGGCAGGTGGCCCCTCATGCAGGCAATCGCGGCAGAGCGCGCTCAGATGCTCTGCCATTCGGCTGGCCCCGCCAGAATTTCACGTGCACCCGAGATCACATCGGGGCGCAGATCGGTCTCGTTGGCAAAGATCAGCAGGCTTTCTTCGTCGGCGCATAAATGCTCCAGCACAGCGCCCAAGAAACCCGGTTCCTGTGCGGCCCTGCGGATGCCCTCATGATCCAATCCGCTGAGTGAAAGAAAACGGTCCAGCCGCTCAGCGTCTGCCGCCAGCCAGGACAGAGCCTGCACGGCAATTTCAAACGCTCGTTCTTGCGTCACGCGGGCAGGGCGCGGGCGCTCGGGCGTGCTTTTGGTGCGCGGTTCGGGTTTGGGATGGGGGCGAAAATGGCGCTCAGTCATGACGGGCTCTGCGAAAAAATTCAAACTACGCTATGATAAACGCATTGAGATTCTGAATTCGGCAAGGTTTCAGGTTCTAGATGTCCTATCACGCCCACTGACTCGTGGCACGGATTGCGAGAAACATGTCCAAGAAAGTCCTGATCGTCGAAGACAACGAGCTCAATATGAAGCTCTTCAACGATCTTCTGGAGGCCCATGGCTACCAGACGGTTCAGACCCGCTCAGGCCTTGAGGCGA
>CAINNX010000114.1 GCA_903851305.1 uncultured Hyphomicrobiales bacterium
AAAAAGCCCCGTGCGAACACGGGGCCAATCCGTGGGGCGCTTATGGTGACAGCGCGCCCGACTGTCAACCCAAAAAGCCCTAAATCCGCCCGATCGCTCCCAAGATCAGCCCGCGCGCATTGCGTCCGGGCCTGTTTTACGACACACAGACTGGATGAGCCGCAAACGACCGCCCCACACCAACGACCGTCGCCCCGAACGCAGCGAGAGCCGCCCGTTTCAGAAACCCCTCGAGCGACGCGGGGCCAACAAGACCAGCGAACAACGCGAGCCATATAAGCCACGCGAGGTGCGTGAGCCGCGTGAGGCAACCGGCGGCCGCAGTGAACGCACCCCCTTCCGTGGTCCGCGCGGACCAGCGCGTGCGAGCCAGCCCAAACTGCCCGCCGATATGGCGCTGATCTGGGGCTATCATGCGGTGCGTGAAGCCTTGCGCTCGGAGCGGCGCAAAGTCTTGCGCGTCGTTGCCACGGCAGCAGCAGCTGAAAAGCTCGCAGGCGAAATCACCCATAAAGGTTTGCAGGCCGAAATCGTGCCCCCCGAACAGATCGCGCAGCGACTGCCTGCTGATGCCGTGCATCAGGGCGTGCTGATTGAAGCGCGCCACCTTCCCGATCTCGACATTGAAGATCTGCCGGAGAATGGATTCATTCTTGTGCTCGATCAGGTCACAGATCCGCACAATGTCGGCGCCATTTTGCGCACGGCTGCAGCGTTTGGACTCGACGCAATTGTCACCACCGAGCGTCATTCGCCAGCGCTCACCGGCGTGCTCGCCAAGACGGCGTCGGGTGGACTTGAACATGTGCCGATGGTGACTGTGACCAATCTTGCGCGCGCGTTGGAAAGTCTCGGGCGGCGCGGCTATCAGCGCGTGGGTCTGGATTCGGAAGGCCCGCGCTCACTGGAAGACGAAGTGTTGTCGCGCCCGCTGGCTCTTGTGGTCGGCGCTGAAGGCAAAGGCCTGCGTCGTCTGTCGCGTGAAAATTGCGATGTGCTTGCGCGCATCGACATGCCTGGCCCGATCAAGAGCCTCAATGTATCAAACGCCTGCGCTGTGGCTTTGACCATCACGCGCATGAAATTGGGCGCTTGAGCCGCATTTATCCTCTGCTAGACGAAGGTTCATAATTAACGCGCGCCCTTACAGCGCGCGCCTTCGCATGTGCAGCATAGAGATGCAATGTCGCGCAAATCAGCCCGAAATAGCTTTATAAAATAGTTTTTTCGAATGGTGCGTTGCAAAATAAATCAAAGACCGCTGAAAAATATGACCAACTTCACGTCGACCTGACGTCGGTCTTATACCTTTTAATACGTTCCCCTCTCCCGCATTGCATCACATAGCTTGTGATAGTCGCCCAAAGCGGCCCTCCGCCAAACAGGCGGACACAATCACCCAGGACAACTGCGGGTCCAACCGCGGTGTCTTAGGCCAACAGGAAACCCGAGGGGTCAACATGAGTCTCGCTTCAGCGTCCGCCGGCCATGCCGTGCGGCCCATGACGGCGGAAGAGCGCAAAGTCATTCTGGCTTCGTCGCTCGGCACCGTCTTCGAATGGTACGATTTTTATCTCGCTGGCTCGCTCGCTGCGAATATTTCTGCCAATTTCGGCCCGGGCACAGACCCGACCGCCAACTTCATCTTCACGCTCATGGGCTTTGCTGCGGGCTTTGCCGTGCGTCCCTTCGGCGCGCTGGTGTTTGGGCGTCTCGGCGATCTGATCGGTCGCAAATATACATTCCTGGTCACCATGACCTTGATGGGTCTTGCGACCTTCGTTGTCGGCCTGCTGCCAAGTACAGCCTCGATCGGCGTTCTTGCACCGATCGGCTTCATCCTCTGCCGCCTCGCCCAAGGCCTGGCGCTGGGTGGTGAATATGGTGGTGCGGCAACATACGTGGCTGAACATTCGCCCAACTCGCGTCGTGGTTTCTACACATCGTGGATTCAGACAACCGCGACCGTTGGTCTGTTTGCCTCGTTGCTCGTCATCTTGACGCTGCGCTTGAGCATCTCACCGGAAGACTTCGCCGCCTGGGGCTGGCGCGTTCCCTTCCTCGTCTCGGTTGTTCTGCTGCTCGTGTCGATCTGGATTCGTCTCCAGCTCAACGAATCGCCGGCCTTCCAGAAGATGAAGGACGAAGGCACGCTGTCGAAGGCACCGATTGGTGAAGCTTTTGGCCGCTGGGACAATCTGAAGATTGCGATCATCGCGCTTCTGGGCGGCACTGCCGGTCAGGCCGTTGTCTGGTATACTGGCCAGTTCTACGCGCTCTTCTTCCTCACCCAGACGTTGAAGGTTGATGGCACCACCGCCAATCTTCTCATCACCTTCTCGCTGTTGTTGGGCACGCCCTTCTTCATCGTGTTTGGTACGCTCTCGGACAAGATTGGCCGCAAGCCGATCCTGCTCGCTGGCTGCCTGATTGCGGCGCTGACCTATTTCCCGATCTTCGGCAAAGTCGCCGAACTCGCGAATCCCAAGCTGATGGATGCCCATGCCAAAGTGAAGGTGACGCTGATTGCTGATCCTGCTACTTGCGGCAATGTGTTCGATCCGGTTGGTGTGCGCACATTCACCGCACCTTGCGACGTGTCACGCCGCGTGATGGCTCAGACTTCGATCAAATATGACTTCTCGGCTGGCGCCGCTGGTTCGCCAACCAAAGTCATGGTTGGCACGAAGGAAGTTGCCTTCAATGCGGACTTCTCGAAGAACATTGTAGCAGCCAGTGTCGAAGCTGGTTACCCGAGCGTTGGCGATGCGACCATCCTGAAGCAGCCTACCATTGGCGGTCTGCTGAGCGATAGCCGTGGTCGGCAAGTGATCGGTCTGCTGTTCGTCCTCGTGCTCTTCGTCACGATGGTCTACGGCCCGATTGCTGCCCTGCTCGTCGAACTCTTCCCGACGCGCATTCGCTACACCGGCATGTCCCTGCCCTACCACATCGGTAACGGCTGGTTCGGCGGCTTCCTGCCCCCGACCGCCTTCGCCATCGTGGCGGCCACCGGCGATATTTTTGCTGGCCTCTGGTACCCGATTGTGATCGCGCTCATGACCTTCGTCATCGGCCTGATCTTCTTGCCTGAGACCAAGGACCGCGACATTTTCGCTGGCGACTGAGCCACCCGAACACCAACAGGAAGGCCCCGCTCCGGTGGGGCCTTTTTCTTTTGAGCGCACAAGAATATTGCAAAGAATATTGCAACCCGGCCTCAAGGCTGGTAGCCAACACTTCGCGCGGGCCCAAAACGCCCCGCTTGCCGGATTAGCTCAGCGGTAGAGCAGCGGTTTTGTAAACCGAAGGTCGGGAGTTCAATCCTCTCATCCGGCACCAGTTATTCCCCCATTGCCCTCCCCAAGACACAATCATTGCTGCCGCCCCTTGGGTGCTCGCCAACCGGGAGCGATCCACGGATTACACAATCCATGTGGATATCAACCACATAGACAAAAGCTAACGAGACCGAATCCGCAAAACATGGTTTCGTCAGCCTCGGCGGGCCGTGATGGGCTCTGCCGCCGTGGCTTTCGGGCCAAGCGTCATGCTGGCGGCAGAGGCCCTTTGCCATGTCCCAAAATCACGCTTGCCAAATTTGCGATTGCCAAAAGCGCGATTACCAAGAGAGCTCTTGCAGGTTCAAGCAGAGCAGCGACATCATGGCGACCATGCCGAGTCTGCGCCAAACATTCGCTGTCCTTTGCCGCCTCTGCCCTGCAGCCTTCCGGGCTAGCGTGGGGATCATTCTCTATCTGTCACTTGTGCCGGGCACGCTGCGGCCTCACAGCGGCGTCTCGGGCCATCTGGAGCATTTTATGGCCTATGCCGGCACAGGGGCTTTCTACGCCTTGAGCGGGCGCAGGCGTCTGAGCCTGTTGGGTGCCGCCATTGGTTTGTCCAGGCTCAGTGGCGCGGTGGAAATAGCCCAGCTCTGGATCCCGGGGCGCACCGGTGAGATAGCAGGATTTCTCTGGTCAAGCGCCGGCGCAGGGCTCGGATTGCTTGTCGGCCTCGGGCTCTGGCGGTCGCTCAACCGCTGACCTCTCAGTCGTGCCTGAAAAACAGGCAATCCGCTGTGCATTTGGAGCGTAAGACAATCATTCGGGCACGACTCTTGTTGCAGTGCGAACTTAGGATTGAAGTTAAGTAAGCTGCGTCACACATCGGGAGATGATCATGGATCGAGGTGCCCGCGTGAAATTCAAGCCCGGCTCGAAAGCCAAGGACAATTGGCGGATCAGCGATGAGGCCGCCGGCCTGGTGATCGCCCGCTACAAAACACCCCGCACCAATGTGCCCGAACGTGTCGATGTGAACTTTGGCTCAGGCATAGTGGTCTGGGGCGAACGGGCAACGGAATTTGTCGTCGTCGGTTCATAGGCTTTGCTGGCGCACAGCTGATCAATCGAGCGGGAATAGGCCCTGTATCGGACTTGCGAAGCAAGCCGGAAAACTTCAGTTGAGTTTCCAGATTGCTTCGAACACTTTGATGCACGCAAAGACGCTTTAAATTTTCAGCAGTTTCTTCGCATTTCCCGAGAGCAGTTTTACTTTATCCTCGCGTGAAATTTGCAGCGTCTCGACCCAATCCATTGCGGGCTTATTGGTCACAAACGGCCAATCAACTGCAAACATGATGCGATCCATACCGAGTTCCGTCATGGTGCACATCAGCGCGGGGGTTGAAAAATTGCCACTCGTGGTAACATGGAAATGGCGCGAGAATTGTTCGCGAAAGCTCATCTCTTCGTGGCCGGGGCGCGACAGCGCTTGGTTGATGCGCCATAGGAGAAACGGCAATGTCTCACCCATATGACCCAGAATGATCTGCAGATTGTCGTGTTTTTCAAACACGCGTGACAGCACAAGCCGAATGGCCTGAGTGGCGGCTTCCACCGTGTAACCCCAAGCGGCGCGGATCACCTGCGGATAGTCTTGCGCATAATCTGCGTAATAGGCTTTCATCACATCAGGATGGGGAAAAGACGGGTGCAAATAGATCGGCACACCCAGCTTTTCAGCGCGGGCAAAAATCGGCCAGAAACGCTTGTCATCAAGCCACAGGCCATTGGTCAAGCCGTGGATCATCGCCCCTTTGAAGCCAAGCTCACTGACACAGCGATCAAGCTCATCAGCTGCTGCTTCCGGATGAATGGTCGGCAAAGCCGCAAAGCCCGCAAAGCGCGTAGGATGCAAGGCAATAGCTTTGGCCAAGCGATCATTGACGCGCTGGCACAAGGCAACTGCAATATCTTCCGGCAGTTTTTGACCTGAGGGCGCACCATGCGAGAGCAGCTGCATGTCAATGCCAGCCTCATCCATCTCGCGGATACGCACCGTTCCCAGATCATACAGACGCTCAAGCATATCTTTGGAGCGCGTGCCTTCTGCACCCACCAGATGCGAGACGAGTTCGGCATCCCAATAATGTTCTTCAAGCGCAATGACTGGAATATTCTGTGACGTCGCCATAAGATGTCCTCTTGATTTTCTTGATTGCTTTTTAGTTGCGCGCCGCGCGAATGGCCTCAAACAAGCGCAAAGGCGTGGCTGGCATATCAACGGGGGACACGTTGTGGCGTGCCAGCGCATCGGTGAGCGCATTCATGACCGATGTCAAAGCCCCTGCACAACCTGCCTCCCCGCACCCTTTCACACCCAACGCATTGGTGCGTGCGGGCGAGGGATTGGAGAAAAAATGCACATGGGGCGCATGTTGCGCGCGCGGCATGGCATAATCCATGAATGAACCGGTCGCGAGCTGGCCGTCGTCTGTGTAGAGCGTTTGTTCCAGAAAACATTGCCCAATGCCCTGCACCACACCTCCTTGCACCTGACCTGCTACGATCAGCGGGTTTACGAGCGTGCCGAAATCATTGACGCTGGTATAGGCAACAACTTGCGCTTCGCCTGTGTCGGGATCAATCTCGACTTCGGCAATGTGCACGCCATTGGGATAGGTTGAGGGTGAGAGCTGATGCACATGGCTCACATCAAGCGGCATGCCTTTGGCGCGCGCCTGCACGGCAAGATCAAGCAAAGTGATCTCATGATCCGTGCCCGCAACCCGCGCCATACCATCTGCGAATTCAATATCCCCAACACTGGCTTCAAACAGGTCTGCGGCGGCAGTGCGGGCTTTTTCAATGACAAGCGCACTGGCTTCGGCAAAAGCATTGCCGCTGGCCATAATACTTTTTGAGCCGCCCGTGCCGCTGCCGCTCGACAGCGCATCGGAATCGGTCTGCATCAAACGGATCTTGCTATTTGGAATACCCAGACGGTCAGCCACCACTTGCGCAAACGTCGTGCCGTGCCCTTGACCATGATCATGCGTGCCCGTTGACAAAAGCACCGTGCCGTCTTCACAGAACTGAATCTCGCCCAGTTCGTTGGAGCCCGGAGCGGTGACTTCGAGAAACTGGCCAATGCCAATGCCACGCCATTTGCCAAGCGCCGCACTTGCGCGCTCACGCGTAGCAAAGCCTGCATAATCGGCTTTTTGCAAAGCCTCATCCAAAAGCCCTGAAAAATCGCCAGAGTCATAAACGGAACCGGACGGTGCCGTATAGGGCAATTGCGTAGGCGCTATATGATTGCGGCGGCGCAGTTCAACAGGGTCCATGTTCATCTCGCGCGCGGCCGTATCGACCAAGCGCTCCAGATAATAATTGCCTTCCGGGCGCCCTGCCCCGCGATAGGCGGTGATCGGCACAGTGTTGGTCAACACGCATTTGGTGCGCACTTCAATCAGCGGTGTGCGATAGGTGCCCACAATATGTTTCATCACATTGAGCGCGGGGATCAGCGGGCCAAAGCCCGTCAGATAAGCGCCCAGATTGGCGCTACCATCGACGCGAACAGCCAGAAAATGCCCCTGCGCATCCAATGCCAGTTCGCAGGTAAATTCGTGGTCGCGGCCTTGGTGATCAGAGACAAAAGACTCCGAGCGTGTATCCACCCATTTGACGGGGCGCCCCAGCGCGCGCGCGGCATGTGCCACACAAATATATTCAGGAAAGAAAGCGGTCTTCATACCAAATGAGCCGCCGACATGGCGCGCAATGATACGGATGCTTTCTTGCGGCACATTGAGCACATCGCTGGCAGCGGCGCGCATGCCCATAACGCTTTGCACCGGCAGATGCAGTATGAAACGCCCCTCTTCATATGAGGCCACGCAAGCGCGAGGCTCCATGGGAGCGACAACAAGGCGGTTGTTGATCAGATGCAGTCGCGTGACATGGGCAGCTTTCGCAAAAGCTTCAGCCACTTTTTGTGCATCACCATAATGATAATCGAGAATGAGGTTGCCTGGCACATCCTCATAAACACGCGGCGCATCCGCTTGCAGCGCTGTGCGCGTCTCCGTCACGCAGGGCAGCATTTCCACATCGAGCTGAATGACTTCCACAGCTGCACGCGCCTGCGCCTCCGTCTGCGCCACCACACAGGCCACAGGGTCACCAACATAGCGCACCTTGTCGAGCGCCAGCGTGGCGCGCAATGGCTTTTGCATCGGCGTGCCATCGGCATTTTTGAGCGGCAGCTTGCTTGTCTGCGCGCGATAGGCAGCCAGATCAGCGCCTGTATAGACCGCGACAACGCCCGGCATGGCACGCGCGACCGCTGTCTCGATGTTGCGGATCACACCATGGGCATAGGGCGAGCGCAGCATGGCCAGATGCAGCACATGGTCGGGCGTCACATCGGCCGTATACGCGCCCTCGCCGCGCAGCAACACAGGGTCCTCACTGCGTGGCACGGATTGGCCAATGCCGAATTTGAGGGTGTCGAGAGAATGCAATTCAAGACTGGTCATCATGTCGCTCGTTATAAGTCGTCATTGCGAGGAGCCTAAGCGACGAAGCAATCCAGAGGCGATATGTGTGGCCTTTGGATTGCTTCGCTTCGCTCGCAATGACGACAAGGAATTTCAGGATTCAGCCAGAGACTCAATGCGCTTCACATCGAGCAGGCGCACACCATCGGGCACAATGAGCAAGGCTTTTTCACGTGCCAGGCGGGTCATCATGCGGCTCACGGTCTCCACGGTCAGCCCCAGAAAATCGCCAATGTCCTGGCGTGTCATCGGTAGCGGGATGGTGACTGATTGTTGTGACAGGCGAGCCCAACGCTTGCGCAGACCAATCAAAAAGGCGGCGATCTTTTCTTCCGCTGTGCGGCGACCCAGAATCACCATCTGCTCTTGCGCCATGGAAAGCTCATGGCTGGCCAATTGGTGCAGCTTGCGCAACACATGGGGTTTGGCATCGACGAAATCAGAAAAAGCCTGACGCGAAAATTGGCAAGCCGTCAGCGGCGTCAACGCGTCAGCTGAAAACATATTGCGCTCGCTCAGCGAGAGCCCCAGAAAATCCCCCAGCAGAGCAAAGCCGACAATCTGGCGCCGCCCATCGGGCAGTAGACGATAGAGACGTGCCGAACCAGCCGTAATGTTGAAGACATTTTGGGCCAGCTCATCCTGCTCGAATATGGTCTCACGGGCATTCAAGGACAAAGGGCGAGACAGACGATCAAGATCTGTCAGTTCATCAGGCTCCAACGCTCCACACAGCGACAATGAGCGCACGCGGCATTGCTCGCAATGCGTCGCGGTTTTGTTGTTAGGGCAGAGCGTGAGAGGGGCCAAATTGGCCTCCAGATGGCTTGCCATAGACTGTTCCCGAGCCGTTTTTGAGTTCATGGTATAAATCTTATCACCACGATGAGGTATCGAATAGGATTTTAGTGACGCATCAAGCCTCAAGCTATTCCAGAGCACCCCAGGACGGCACAAAATCAGACCCAAAATCCCCAAATTGGGCGTCATAAAAGCATAAAACCAAGGCTGGCCCTGCCGCGCATAATGGGCAGCGCAAGCTTTGCCGGTTGAAATCGCAAGAAAACCTCACTAGCCTCCAAACCATATTGGAGATTAATTGTGAGCGAAAAAAATGAACTTGCGGGTTTGGCCCGCTACACAGCAAAGATGTTCAAATTACTGGGCACTTTGCGCAGCCAAAATGGTCTAGATTTCGATGAAGTGTTGATTTTCTTTGCGCTCGGTCGGCTCAATTTCGACCAAGCGCCTGGACAATTGATGTTCATCAAGCCGGCCAACATTGTGTCGCTGTCTGATTTTCTCGACATTCCGCGCGAAACATTGCGGCGCAAATTATTGCGTCTTGAAGAGAAAGAACTTGTCCAGCGCACCAGCTACGGCTTTGTCGTGAAAGATCTCGAAAGCTGGAAGCGGATCTCGGAAATGGCCGTTGAGGCAGAGGTTTTGGCTTAAAGCCTCAGGTACCAAACTGCTCGCGCAAAATGCGCTCATCAAGTGAATGGCCGGGATCATGCAACAGCGTCAAACCTGTTGCGTGATCCATGGCAATTTCAACGCGCGACACATTGCGGATTTCAAAATGATCCGCAACCGCAGCGACCGGCCTTTTGTCAGCTTCCAGCACATCAATGGTGACACGCGCTTTGTCAGGCAACAGCGCCCCGCGCCAGCGGCGCGGCCGAAACGCCGAAATGGGCGTCAGCGCCATCAAGGGCGCATCAAGCGGCAGGATCGGGCCATTGGCCGAGAGGTTATAGGCGGTCGAGCCAGCGGGCGTTGCCACCAGCAGCCCATCGGCAACCAGCTCGGCCAGCCGCTCCGTGCCATCGATAGAAATGCGCATTTTCGCCGCCTGGAAGGATGAGCGCAGCAGCGACACTTCATTGATCGCACGGGCGGAAAAGACCTCACCCTGCACGTCGGTCGCAGTCATGGTCAGCGGATGAACGGTTGAGGCCTCCGCTGCGCTGAGCCGCTCGCGCAGCCCCTCGCCTGAAAACTCATTCATCAGAAAGCCGACCGAGCCGCGGTTCATGCCATAGATCGGCTTTTTGCGGCCCATGAAGCGATGCAGAACCTGCAGCATCAAGCCATCCCCGCCCAGCGCGACAATCACATCAGCGCTTTCGGGATCAACATTGCCGTACAAGCCCACCAGCTCGGACAAAGCCCGATCTGCCTCTGGCGTGCCAGAGGACAGAAAGGCAATCCGTTCAAAACGGGATGTGGCGGCGAGGCTCATGAGAGCATCTTAGCCGATTTTGGCTGGCTTTGCGAGGCGGGTCTCGTCATTGCGAGGAGCAAGGCGACGAAGCAATCCACGGTGTAACGCATGCCGTCCAGCAGCTGGCCATGGATTGCCGCGTCGGGCTGACGCCCTCCTCGCAATGACGGACAAAAAAACCCCCGGAGCTTTCACTCCGGGGTTCTCGACATGAGAGAAAACCTCTCAGATCAGATTAGAACGTGCGTTCGACACGGAGACGACCGGTCCAGTTGCCAGCCGACTGGCTCACAACACGGGAGGTGCCGGCCGAGCCGTCAACCTTTGCCGAATTGAGAGCTGTTGTATCGAGATTGAGGACACGGACGTCCTGAATCACGCGAGCATAGAGCACGTCAACACCGACTTCGAAGTCCTTCGTAGGCACGAAAGCGAGCTGTGAGCCAACGTTCCAAACCTTGGCATCGCCGTACGCGCCAGCGTTACCCCAGGCGAGAGCCTTGGACGTTGTCGTGCCATTGATCTTGCCGTAGCTGCCGAGGAACGAGTGGCGCCATTCTGGGGACCAGAAGTGCGTGTAAATAGCAGCCAAATCCCATGTCTTAAGAGCTTCGAGCTTGTTATTGCCA
>CAINNX010000115.1 GCA_903851305.1 uncultured Hyphomicrobiales bacterium
GCTTCTTCGACTGCCAGGTCAAGGGAACCGAGAGCTTATCGCAATCTCAGCCACCTCAACAGGTTACGGAAAGTTGCACTTCGAAGTTGAATCTACGAATAATAAACGTTGCGCAAAATTGTAAAAAGCCAAGCAGGAAAATTAGTGCCCTCGACGAAGGAGCCAAGATTGCTCCAGGCTTTCACAAGAGTTTCCTGCACCAGATCATCGGCGCGATCAGGATTGCCAGACAGTGACACAGCAAAGGCGCGCAAACTCGGGATCGCCGCAAGGAGATCTGATTTGAGCTGTGGGCTCGCCTGCATGCGTCCGGAGCGCTCTGTCACACTTGATCCCCAGATCCAGGCGCCTTGTCCGCATCATCCGTGTCGAGTTCATTCAAAAGTTCGAGAAAACGGTCCGGGATCGGCTGGTTGAGCACATCATCATAGACGGACTTCAGCTGCCGCTCGATATAGGTCTTCAGATTCGGCCCCGTGGATGCCACATCACCTTTGATGTCTTGTATTTGCTCTGTTTTCTTCTCTGGCAGGTCCTGAGCTGCCAGATGAGGGGGCGGCCCAGCTACTGCATGCGCAGCTGCACCGCGGCCACTGGGCGTTTGCAGAGGCCGCGCCGAAATAGCGCTGGGCTTCTTCCGGGTTCTGCTGTTTTCGTCCATGCTTTCAATCCCCTTAGCTCGGGATGCCCCTCGCGAACACCCTTTGCCAGCCCCAGTCAGCCTTGCTCAGTGTGGCTTAAACGCGCGAAGCTGGGAGCAAGTTCCATCAGCACTGGAACCTAAGCTGCTTTATGGGGTTAAATAAAGATAGCTCAAAGTCAGTCAGCAGGGGCAAGTTTCAGCATGTCGGTTTCGCAGGCGATTTCCTCGCATATCCCCTATTTGCGCCGGTTTGCACGCGCATTATCTGGAAGCCAGGCCAGTGGCGATGCGTTTGTCCTTGCAACTCTTGAGACAATTGTGAGCGACCCCTCCAGGTTTCAAGCTCAAACAGATGCGCGCACGGCGCTCTATCGGGTCTTTCTGAACGTATGGGCTTCCACACCAGCCAACCAGATCAGGGAAGATGAAAGCCCAGCAACGGATGAAGCTGGCGCGCGCCGCAATCTGGATGCGATCTCCTTGCGTCCGCGCGTTGCTTTTTTGCTGTCGTCGCTTGAAGGGTTCGATACGGACGAGGTAGCCAAGGCTTTGGAATGTTCTCCCAATGAAGCGCGTGCCCTAATCGATGATGCGAGTAAGGAAATTGCCGATCAGATCCGCACTGACGTGCTGATCATCGAAGACGAGCCCTTTATTGCACTCGATCTGCAAACCTTGGTCGAGGATCTTGGTCACCATGTGATCGGCATTGCCCGCACCCACAAAGAAGTGGTGAAAAGCATTGAGACACACAAGCCAGGTCTCATTCTAGCCGACATCCAATTGGCCGATGGCTCATCGGGGCTAGAGGCCGTCAATCAAATTCTGGGCAATATGGAAGTGCCCGTGATTTTCATCACCGCCTATCCCGAACGCTTCCTCACCGGCCAGCCGCCTGAGCCAGCTTTCCTGATCACCAAACCTTTTGGCGTCGATTCATTAAAGGCTGTAATCTCACAAGCGCTGTTTTTCGATCGCCGCTCCCGCCGCGCAGAGAACGAGAGTCTCACCTGAACCAAAGGCTTGATCTGCAAAAAGGTCGGGGGATGTCATAAATTGACAGGCCAGACTTCAAATCAAGGCGCGTCAGCAGGGTTTCTGGTCCGGTTGTCCAGAAAACTTTCCGTTTTTTCGAAAAAATCTCGGTTTTGCAGGAACCTTAAGCACCAGCTTCGCGTTCCCTATTGGTCATCTTGACCGCAACACATGCGAGAGACTGCTATGGAAGAGGAAAAAAAATCCCTGCGCGGGTTTGCCGCTATGAGCCCCGAGCGCCAAAAAGAAATCGCCCGCAAGGGTGGTGAGAGCGTGCCCAACGAAAAGCGCAGCTTCTCACAAAACCCCTCACTGGCAGCTGATGCTGGACGCAAAGGCGGGCAGAACGTCAACCCGTCCAAGCGTTCCTTCTCCCAGAATCATGAGCTCGCTTCAGCAGCTGGGCGTAAGGGCGGACACGCCTCGCATGGTGGCAAAAAGGCCGCCACTGTTCTGGCCAAATAAACCGCCAAACAATTTAAGGACTGCGTGACCTCATAAAATAGCGCCGCAACATGTGCGGCGCTATTTGTGGCCACCAGCAATGACGCACAACTCAGGTCGGCTCGCCCGGCGATGGCAGCGGCGGTCCTGCCAGTGCGGCACCAATCAGCACCAGACAAGGACCTGTGGGGCGCGCTTGAGCAATCCGCTCAGGTAATTGTGCAATCATGCCTGCTATGCGTCGCTCATCAGGCCAGGTGGCACGTTCAACGACCACCGCAGGCGTTGCAGGATCAAGTCCCTCCGCCAGCAACCGCGCGACAAGCAGCGGCAAGGTCTTCACACCCATGTAAACAACGGTGGTCGCACGCGGGTCGGTCAGCGCAGCATAGGAAAGATCATCAGGCAATCGTCCATCATGGGCATGTGCTGTGATGAATTGCAGACGACGTGCCACTTTGCGCTCTGTGAGCGACAGACCGAGCGACGCTGCAGCACCAGAGGCGGCTGTTACACCAGGGATAACTTCCACGGGAAAGCCCGCAGCAGTGACGCCTTCGATCTCTTCACCAGCGCGACCAAAAACCATGGGGTCGCCACCTTTGAGACGCACCACGCGTTTTCCGTCACGCGCCAGTGACACAAGCAGAGCGGTAATATCATCTTGTGTGCAAGAGGGTTTGTAACCACGCTTTCCAACCGCAATACGTGTTGCTTCGCGCCGTGCCGCATTGACGGTCTGTGGCGACACGAGATCGTCATACAATACGACGTCAGCCGATTGTAGCGCGCGCACAGCCTTCACGGTCAAGAGATCAGGATCACCCGGCCCCGCCCCCACAAGCACCACAGAGCCTTTTGGGGCATCGCTTGATTGCTCGTCACTGACGCGCAGAAGATCGACCAGATCACTATTTTGTGGGGATTGATCCGCTTTTGCAAAAGCCAGAGCTGTGAAACGCTCCCAAAAAGCGCGGCGCCCACGGAATGGTAAATTGCGTGACTGCACCGATGCACGCCAACCCTTTGCGGCCTGCGCCCAGCTGCGCAAACCTTGCGGCAAAATAGATTCAATCCGTGCGCGGATTTCCTGCCCGAAGACAGGTGCGGCCCCATCGGTTGAAATGCCAATCACAACGGGCGAACGCTCGACGATGGAGCCAAACTGAAAGTCACAGAATGCAGGCCGATCAATCACATTGACCGGGACACCTGCGACGCGCGCGGCCGCGCAAAAACGTGTGGCCTCATGATCGCTTTCAACATCGCCAATTGCCAGTGCAGCGCCATGCAGATCGGCAGGCTCCCACGCGCGCGCGATCCACATGAGTGTGGGCAAATCTCGCAACGTCTCACGCATTTTATCGGATAGGCTGGCTGCAAAAACATGCACCTGCGCTCCGGTGGCCGCCAGCAATTCGGCTTTCCAGGCTGCACCCTCAGTCCCCCCCACCAAGACCACACACTTGTCTGTCAGCCGGAAGAAAACGGGGAGTGTCGCCAACGCCGACAGGCGCGCGAGGGGGGCTGGATCAGGCTGGCGCGGTCTCATAGGCAGCGGGCTCCGGTGAACACCCCTGCTCTAGCGCCAATGCACCAGGTCTGTCCATCTGCACGCAACAGGGCGCGGCCTTACGAACCATCAGTCCTTGTAGGAGATATAGGCATAGGGGGGCTCTTGCGGCGTGCCTTCCAAGGCACCGCCCAATGAGGTGGGTTGCCACATGATGAGCTTTTCAATCGCAATGGCGAGCTCGACATCCTTGAGCGTAATACCGCCTGCATCATGCGTGTTGAGACGCACGGTGACCGCAGGATAGGTGACATGTAGATCAGGATGGTGCCAGGCAGCTTCGGCCAGATGACCAATGGCATTGACCGCCATCAGCGTGCCTTTCCAGCCATTGGTTTTATAGGTGCGCTCCAGCGCACCTTTGACATGCGACCAGCGCGGCAGATCGCGCTGAAGGTGCGCGCGAATGACATCGTCAGACAAAACCTTTGAAGTCATCCGCGCGCTCCCAACATTACTTCTTTTTGCCGTCCTTATCGAACTGCTTCAGATAAGCGACAAGATTGTCGATTTCGGTTTCGTTGGTGATGCCAGCGAAGACCATCTTGGTGCCGGGCACTTTGGCGCGCGGGTTTTTGATATATTCCTTGAAGGTCGCTTCATCCCAAGTCAGGCCCGAGCCCTTGTTGGCGTCTGAATAATTGTAACCTTCCACCGAACCCGAATGACGGCCGATCACACCATTGAGGTTGGGGCCAACGCTGTTCTTGGCGGTTTCGCCAATCTGATGGCACGCGCGGCACTTTGCAAAGCTCTTTTCGCCTGCTTCAGCATCCTGAGCCATGGCCTGTCCGGCAAAACCGATCAGGGCGAAAGCGGCGGCCGCAGCCAGAGAAGTCTTGAATGTCATGTGTTCTCCTTAGAGAAACGCCAGAGCAATCTGGGTTGTCTTCATATTAAGCGCAGCCGTGCGCCGATCAAGACATAAGTCGGTCCTCGTTCTGCGAAGATAACAACCAGCGTCTGGGCGGCACATTGAAGGCCAAGCATCTTTGAGCTTACGAGGGGAACAGGGCAGCGGATGCGGCCAGACATCAATGACGGCCCACATTTAAGCCCCACCCCGACCCGTCAGTCCCCCATGGCGTTCGGGCCTGACAAAAGCCTCACCTGAATGCCCACAGCAGCATCACAAAGCATTCAATAATTGAGCTAATTCTATATAAAACCATAGAAAATTGCCCTTAGGGCCGTTAACTATTTTGGGAACAATTGTAACTATTTGGTTCACAAAAGTTAAAATACGTTTACGTTTGTGTGGTGCAACAAAGCGCATGCGCGAGCGGCGGCGGAGTAAGAGTATGGCGTATTTTGATCTTTCTACGGGTGGGCATCTGCGCGCCATGCCCGGCAACACATTGCCTTTCATGAAGCCGGACCGGATCCGGCCCCGACTATCCGAACTCAAAAAAATCGAGGCGAGCTCGTCCCAATTTCCACAGCTCGGCCTGCGCGAACTCGACATTCGCTTCGATAAAGCCACCAACGCCATGTGGTGCGCGATGCGCCCATCAGGCCCCCCGAGCTTCACACCTTCCATGTTGCGGGAGCTGATCAGCCTGCGCCGCGCGATCCAGACTTACACGCAAGGCAGGGATAACCAAGACAAGCTGCGCTTTTTTATAGGCCGATCGGATGTCGCTGGCATTTATAACCTGGGCGGCGATCTCGATCATTTCGTTGCAATGATCCGCCAACGCGACCGCGAGGGCTTACGCGCCTATGCGGTTGATTGCTGCGATGTTGCCTATCACATGACAACCGGCTTTGACTCATCTGTTCTGACCATCGGCCTTGTGCAAGGAGATGCGCTCGGCGGAGGCTTTGAAGGCGCAATGTCTTTCAACATTCTGGTCGCGGAACGCAAAGCCCGTATGGGACTGCCGGAGATATTGTTCAACCTTTTTCCCGGCATGGGTGCCATGAGTTTTCTGACCCGCAAAGTCGGCTTGGCTATTGCCCAGCGTATGATCATGTCGGGAAAGATCTACACAGCCGAAGAACTTCATGAAATGGGCGTGGTCGATATTCTGGTTGAGGATGGCGCAGGTGAAGATGCTGTTTGCAAATTCATAGCTGGAGGCCAGACACGCCACCGGCTACATCTCGCCTTGGCTCAGGCACGCCAGCGCGTTCTCCCGCTCAGTTTTGAGGAGCTGCGCGACATTACCGACATCTGGGTCAATACCGCCATGCAGCTTGGTGAGAATGATTTGCGTCGTATGGAACGGTTGGCAGCTGCCCAACGAAAACGTCTGGCGCGTGCGTGACACCTAAGCCTGTGAGAGATGAGGTTGCAGCGCCTCGCGCGCTGCAAAAAAATCTGCTTCAAGTGCGTGCAATTGAACAAGACCATCAAGGGCAAGCTCGTGGGCTTCAATCGTACGCAACATCAGACACCGTTGAAAAATTGCCTGCGCACCGACATTGGCCGCACATGAGCGCAAAGCGTGCGCATGATCACGAAAACTCGCGACATCCTGCATCTGCACGGCCTGCTGCAGGTTTTGCAAAACACCTGCAGCATCACTGACAAATTGTGCAACAATATCTCGTACAAAATCTTTGCCACCCAGCTTTTCAAGATCACACAAGGCGCGTGGATCGACGGCGGGTGATCCATCGGCTTGAGCTATTTGCCTGCTCTCAACCTGATGAACAACAGGTGCAGACACGGGCGCCACGATGCGCGCGTGGCGGGCAACAGCTTCCAGAAGTGCCTTGGCTTCTATAGGCTTATTCAAACAAGCAACCATGCCAACTTCTGCGCATTTGCGCGCGCTGTCCTGTGTGGCATCTGCTGTCAGAGCCACAATCGGCGCACGCTCCTGCCCCAGCATGGCGAAGGCGTAGAACTTGGACGCATCAAGCCCGTTCATCACCGGCATATTGAGATCCATCAGGACCAGATCAAAATCGTCCTGCAACAATAGATCAACAGCTGCATCGCCATTTTCAACAATCATCACTGAATGACCGCCCTGCTCCAGAATGCGCGCAATGACCATTTGATTGGTGCGGTTGTCTTCAGCCACCAGAATATGCAAAGGGCGCGACGCAGCGCTGAGGCCATCCGACACATGCGGCAGCGGGGCTTGTGCCAGCCCCACATCCATCTCGAACCAAAAAGTCGATCCACGACCGAGCGCACTTTGCACACCTATGTCGCCACCATGCGCCTGGACCAATTGTCGCGCAATTGACAGACCAAGGCCTGTGCCACCAAAACGATCAATGATCGTCTCGTCTGCTTGTGTGAATGATTCAAAAATTCGCGCCTGTGCTTCAGGCGCAATGCCGATCCCTGTGTCAGTGACATCAAACCGCAAGCGGATGTTTTCCTCCGCGCACGCCGTAACCTGAACTGCCATGCGCACATAGCCGCGTGTGGTAAACTTGACCGCGTTGCCACATAAATTAATCAACACTTCTTCAAAATGCCGCATAGAGCCCAACACAAACTGCGGCACGTCCTCATCAATTTGCAAAAAGAGATCAATACCCTTGGCCTTGGCCTGCACATCCAGCATGGCGCAGGTGTCAGCGAGCAATTCATGCAGATCAAAGACATTCATCTGCGGTTTTTTGCCGATTTCCATACGCGACAAATCAAGCAGGGAATTGATGAGACCCAGCAGCGAGCGACCTGATTTACCAATGATGCGCGCCATATCAGCCTGCTCAGGCTCAAGCTTGGTGCCAGCCAGCATATCGCTCAACCCAATGACGGCGTTGAGCGGCGTGCGCAGTTCATGGCTTATGGAAGCAAGAAACAGACTTTTCGCGCGACTGGCTTCTTCTGCCTGACGCTTGGCCTCTGACAGGCGGCGGATGAGAACGGACACATAGACCGGCAAGATCACCAATGCGAGCAAGAGCCCGGCACTTAATTCGCGATTGTCACGCCAGAATGGCGTGGTGATGATGACCATTAAAAAACCAAAAAAGCCAACAATAGCTGATACAAAAAGGTATTTCACACCAAAGCGGAACCCGTTGCCGAAAATGGCCCAGAGTAAAATCGGATAGGTGAAAGCCGTCAGCTCATCACCCGAATGTAGGAGATAAGCGACACAGCCTATATCAATCGGAATACCGAGATAGCGACGAAAGCGCGAGACACCTGGATGCCAAAGCAAATGCGCAAAAAGAAACAGCGTCGCAACCGTGAAGGCGACAAAATACAGGCCGACTTGTTCCAGATAATATCTATGCTCGTCGCTGCCACCCAGATGCCCAATGAACAGCGCCAGAAAAGCAATCATGCTGAGCGCCAGACGGCTCAACGTCAGCTCATGTTCGCTATCAGGCCGCGCTGACAAGCGCAGCTTGATCCAGGCAAAGAGTCGCGCCAAGATGTGCATGATATCTCTCAAGCGCTGGCGGCGAGCTGCGGCCATTGCGCAGCCAGAGCGATGAAATCCCAAGCTGGCACAGGGCGTCCAAAATAATAGCCTTGAGCTTCATCACACCCCTCATCGCGCAAGCGGGCCAATTGCTCAGGCGTCTCCACACCCTCCGCCACGACTTTGAGTCCAAGGCTGTGGCCGAGCGTGACAATGGCCCGGACAATTGCTGCATCATTTGAATCTTGCGTCAGATTGCGCACAAAACTCTGATCCACCTTGAGCCGATCAACGGGGAAATTTTTGACATAGGACAGCGAAGAATAACCTGTGCCGAAATCATCAATGGAGACATGCACACCCATATCGAGCATTTGCTGTAGATCAGCGGCAACCGCATCAAAGTCTCTGACCACAATGCTCTCGGTCAGTTCAAGATCAAGCAATTCTGGGGTGAGCCCACTCTCCTGCAACACGCTTTTGACCAAGTCAGGCATATTGCGTTTGCGAAATTGCACAGGCGACAAATTGACACTGACACGCAGCGGCAGACCCATATCCTGCCAACCACGCGCTTCACGGCAAGCCTCGCGCAGCACCCATTCGTTGAGCGGGATGATCAGGCCATTTTCCTCGCAGCGTGTCAGAAAAACGCCTGGACCAACAATGCCATTGCCGGGTCTGTTCCAACGCAGCAAGGCTTCCGCACCAATAATATCGCCGCTACGCATATCAATTTGTGGCTGGTAGTAGAGCAGGAATTCGTCATTTTCTAACGCGCGCCGCAATTCTCCATCCAGTAATGCATCATTGCGTGCGCGCATTTGCATATCGGCAGCATAAAAACAAAAGGCATTACCCTGCTCGCCCTTAGCGCGATACATGGCCAAATCGGCATTTTTCAAAAGGTCTTCACCATCAAGTCCATCATCAGGATGAATGGCAATGCCAATGCTGGCACTGGTGCGCAGTCCGCTATTTTCAAAATCAGACGCCTCCGCCACCACATCCAGAATGCGGCGGGCAAATTCTGCGGCATCTTCCCCTGAAGTGACTTGTGCTTGCAAAATTGCAAATTCATCGCCGCCCAAGCGCGCCAAAGTGTCTTGCGCGCGGATAGCTTGACGCAACCTGTCGCCCACATGGCGGATGAAGCGATCGCCTGCCGAATGTCCCAGCACATCATTGACTGCTTTGAACCCGTCGAGATCGAGCATATGCAAGGCAAAAGGCTGATCGCCCCGCCGCGAACGGGCAATGAGACGTCGCATGCGCTCATGCAAAAGTGTGCGATTGGGTAGATCTGTTAGCGGATCATGGTGCGCCAGATGGCGCAAATGGCCTTCGGTTGCCTTGCGTGTCGTAATATCAAGAGCACTGGTGAGTACTGCTGTCACTTGGCCTGTCAAATTTTTTAACGGTGATTTTGTGGTGAGCAAAACACGGACATCACCCCGGGCATCGACAATTTCTTCTTCAAAGGGTGGCAGCGCTTTGCCGGTTTCAAAGACCATCCGGTTAAGCGCCATCGTGCTTTCGCCGTTTTCGGCACCAAAAACGTCTTGCAGGCTCTGGCCAATTTTCTTGTCAGCCTCAAAGCCAAATAGCTCCGCTTTGAAAGCATTTACGAAGATCAGATTACCATCGGTGCCAGCCGCGCATATAGCCACAGGCAGAGTGTCAATCACTTGTGCCAGACGCTCACGGGAATCGCGCAACGCCCATTCTCGTGAACGCTCGCTATGCTCCAATTCGCGTTCCAGCGTGACGGCGCGGCTCGCCAGTAATTTTTGCTGCTTGTGCATTTTAGCAAATTGCGAGCACGGGTTACAAATTCATGGTGGTCGACGGGCGAATTGAGAAAATCAGTAGCGCCGGCTTCAAGGGCCCGCAGTCGAAAGCTGCGCTCTTCATAAACAGTAATCACCACAACCGGGACATCGATAGAGGATGGCAATTCCCGAAAGCGCCGAATGAAGTCAGCGCCATCCATCTCGGGCATTTTATAGTCGGTGATGACGAGATCGGGCGTTTGATGGGCAAGCCAATCCAAAGCCTCTTGCGGATCGCCAAATGCGTGCACCGTCACATCCTCTTCGATGGACGTGGCCAATCTGGCAAAAATATTCCGGTTCGAAATCCGGTCGTCGAGGATAACGATGAGAGACATGAACGCGCCCGGTGCAATCTTTAAAAAAACAAAGTCGGGACAACGAAAAAAGGTTCTGCCATCCGACAGGCCCATGATCGGGTAATTGTCTTAATCAATCGCATATGTCGCAATTTGTGAAACATTATGCTTCACAAATTACTCCCCGTTGTTTCTGCTAAACAAAACAAAACTTTCTGCCGTGTCGGCAGCCTTTGCACGGTGCTCTCTGTTTACTTGTCCTTAACCGCATGTGTTCGCAACGACCCTCAGACAAGCGCGAGCTTTCGAGCCTCTGACGTTAGCAAAGCAAGCGGGGCATGTGGCTTAGTCCCCAATTTCCCTTTCTGCCGCACAGGGCCTATAGGTCTGTCCATTGGGATTGTGAATTGCACGATCAAGATTGCGGAGAGAGCCGTGGCGAAAAAACAAACTTCCAAAAGCGAATTCGTGCTCTTCGATGTGACATACGAAGATGGCTCACGCCGCTCCAACCGCCGCGTCCCTAGCGATGTCGTGGGTGGCCTCGATGGAGATGAGCCAGCACGCTCTGTGATTGAAGCGCAAGATCGTGAGATTGCGGAAAAATCCGGCCAACCGCCCCTGCGCATCAAAAGTCTGCAACGCGCAGGCGCAACGAAGAAATAAAAAAACGGGCGCTTCAAGCGCCCGTTTTGGTATTGGCCTAGTCTTCGTCTTCCTCATCATCAATATCGATGAGAAAGACCACACATGGTTCGTCTTCGTCATCCATGTCATCGTCATCCAGATCATCCGCCTCATGGAACTCGGCCTTTTCGTCCGGCGTTGCCGGGCGCAGGGTGACCGGTGTCTGGCCATTCCAAACTGGCTTGCCATTGCTTTCCATGACCATGAGGTCATCGAGGAACTCTTCGCTTTCGATCAAGTCACGCGCTTGATCTTCTTGCGCATTGGTCACCGCTATGGCGCGGCCGTCGATCTCTACAGTGAACATGGTCTCTCCTCGGCTGGCTCGATAGCAAACAAACTCGCGCAACCACCGCTTGTATGCAAGTGGCCCGTGATGCGGGTGCAGGCCATAAAAGTAAATGAAAAGTTAACGCCGCGACAGAAGGCCGCCGCATAAAATTAGGGCTTGCAGAGAAAACTGATTCGCCAGCAAACTAGGTTCGTCATTAACAATCGAAAGGAGGTGATCCAGTGTCTCATTGTCACAAGCCGGAGCTTTGCAACTGGATCCATGCCTCCGCTGAGGTGGGCGTCGGTTAAGCGCAACCGCTGCGGCAAAGACAATGGAGGGGCTGTCTCGGGGCAGCCCCTCTTTGTTTTTCTGAAAAAACCCATGTGGGCCCGCCACCTGTTCATTGAACGACGTTCGGCGGCGCCTCTTGCATGGCCCAGCTATTTGAGGGCATAGATTTCGCAACCCAAGAGGTTTTGATGCGTTTTCTTGTCACCGGATCAGCTGGCTTTATAGGCTTTCATCTTTGCCGCAAGCTGATGGCGCTCGGCCATGAGGTGACAGGCCTTGATGGCATGACGGATTATTATGATCCGGCCTTGAAGCGCGCACGCCACGCAGAACTTGCCACATCAAATCTCTTTCAAGCGCATGAATTCCTGTTGGAAGATGAGAGCGCGTTGCGCCTTCTCGTTGCGGATACACGCGCTGATATAGTCGTGCATCTGGCCGCCCAAGCAGGCGTGCGCTATTCGATGGAAGAACCACGCTCTTATGTCGATGCCAACATCATCGGCACATTCAATCTGCTTGAAGCCTTGCGCGCGCAGCCGGTGCAGCATTTCCTGATGGCTTCAACCAGCTCCGTCTATGGCGCGAATCCGACACCCTTTGCGGAATCTGACCGCACAGACCACCCCTTGTCGTTTTATGCAGCGACCAAGCGGGCAACAGAATCCATGGCGCATTCTTATGCGCATTTATGGAAACAGCCGACCAGCGTTCTTCGCTTCTTTACCGTTTACGGGCCGTGGGGCCGCCCGGATATGGCGCTGTTCAAATTCACGCGCGCCATTCTGGAAGGCAAGCCAATTGATATTTACAACGGCGGCCAGATGCAGCGCGACTTTACCTATATCGAGGATTGCATTGAAGCGATTGTGCGATTGGTGCCACTTGCGCCGGAACCCTCCGCTGAAGCCAACGGCTCACCCGCAGCCCCTTGGCGCGTGATCAATATTGCTGGCGGCACGTCTGTGGAGCTTGACGCCTATATTCGTGCCATTGAACAAGCGACAGGCCGCAGCGCCATTCGCAACGATTTGCCGATGCAGGCAGGCGAGCCGCAAACGACACTGGCAGCGACCGGCGTGCTCGAAAAACTCACCGGCTTTTTGCCGCGCACGCCCGTTGAAGAGGGCGTGCGGGCTTTTGTTGATTGGTATCGCGGCTTTTACAAACTCTGATCAGCCAAGTGCGGGATAATCCGTATAGCCCGACACATCGCCTCCATAAAATTTTGCCTGATCCCATTCATTGAGCGCAGCGCCCGTCTGGAACCGTGCGACGAGATCGGGATTGGAGATGAACAATTTGCCAAAAGCCACGCAATCTGCCCGTTTGTCGTTGATCGCCTTGGCAGCGCTGGACGCCTCATAACCCGCATTGGCCATGTAAGCACCAGCAAAAACATTGCGCAGACCGACAAAGTCAAAGCGCGGTCCATCCGCTGCCTGCGATTCATTGACATGTAAAAATGCCAGTTTCAGCGCGCTCAATTCCTGCGCGAGATACTGGAAGAGTGGCGCCGGATTGCTGTCGCTCATGTCATTTGCAGGTGCCGCAGGCGAGATGCGGAATCCCACACGCGAAGGCTCCCAGCTTTCCAAAACAGCGCGCGTCACTTCAAGCGCGAAGCGCGTGCGATTTTCAATCGAGCCGCCATATTCATCGGTGCGGTGATTGGAGCCATCGCGCAAGAATTGATCGATCAGATAGCCATTGGCGCCGTGAATTTCGACGGCATCAAATCCAGCACGCTTCGCATTGGCCGCCGCTTTGGCATAATCGCGCACGATCGCCTTGATTTCGGCCTGTTCCAACGCGCGCGGGGCGGATACATCATCAAAGCCATGGGCGAGATAGGTCTTGGTTTTGGCAGCAATGGCACTAGGCGCCACAGGTGCGTCGCCATTGGGTTGCAGCGACACATGCGAAATGCGACCCACATGCCAAAGCTGCAAAGCGATGCGCCCGCCTGCTTGATGCACAGCCTGCGTGACAAGCTTCCAGCCTTCCACCTGCGCGTCCGAATAGATGCCTGGCGTGTTGAGATAGCCTTGGCCCTGCTGTGAGATCTGCGTGGCCTCGGTAATGATCAACCCGGCGCTGGCGCGCTGGCGATAATATTCGGCATTGAGTGCGCGCGGCGCGAGCGTTGTGGGCTCAACGCGATTGCGGGTCAGCGGGGCCATGACAATCCTGTTGGGCAGATCCAGGCTCCCGATACGTACGGAAGAGAAAAGAACAGACAGGTCATCGCTCATGTCACGCGTCTCCGGCTTTAAATGAAAATAGCGCGCTATCCAAGAATAGCGCGCTATGTCCTTCGCCTGCCGGAGCTGATGCGTCAATGACGAATGATTTTCGTCAAATCGCCGCCTTATTTAGAAACACCATTGTCAACGGGCTGGCGGACAAAGTTCGGCCACCATTGTTGGAGAATGGCCGGATTTTCACCCGGGCGTGTCTCGGCCACCCGATCAATGAAGGCCGATAGCTCGGACAAATGCTCAATCTCCCGGTGGAGCAGCTCAAGAGCCGCATGAGTGCCGACTTCCATCTCGTCACAGACACTGGCCCGCGCCAGATCAGACACGGCATAGTTCAAGTCGATCAAAGCAACGCCGAAATGGCGCCGCGCAGATTCAAAATTCTCGTCAAAAGCCTTCATTTCTTTGAGCCTCGTCCCAGATCAAAATAAAACCGAGGGCGGCAATGGTTACGCAACCCAGCCCGGCGGCAACAGACACACAATAGCTCAAGTTTTTTAAATGTGCCGTTTACAGTTACAAAAATTGCAAAAAAAGTTATAATAAAACTGCAGCTTGGCCATAACATAGCTGGAGCGCAGCTATTCCGTAGCGAGAGCTTGGCCCTTATTTGTCGTTTTTTAGGCAAAATAGCCCGTTTTGGGCACAAGCCTCGCTTGCACCACCGAATCAGCTTGTCGGCTCGATCTTGCGTCCGGCCAGCACAGACCCTGCCTCGGAGGGCAATCGCAGGAAGCTGAAAATCGAGCCTGCCGAGACCAGACCGATCAAGGCAAAAGCCACGGCAAAGGCACTCACTGGCAGGCGGGTCGCCTCGCCCGCCACTTGGTGCAGAATGATGGCCGAGACTGCTACGCCCATGGTGAGCGACAGCCGCTGAGCCAATTGCGAGAAGCTTGTCGCATGGCTCATATCAGCGCGCTCGACATCAGCAAATGCAATGGAATTGATTGCGGTGAAGGCGAGTGAGCGCGACACGCCGCCCAGGAAAATCACAGCCATCATGATCCAGATCGGCAGGTCAGCGGTGAAAAAGGCGCAAGCGCCAATCGACAGACTGGCCAACAGTCCATTCCAAACCAGCACCGGCCGATAGCCGAAGCGTCGCAAAATGTGACGCGACAGGGTGCGCATACCAAGCGACCCAACAGCAGACAAAAAGGTCAGTGCGCCAGATTGAATGGGCGAATAGCCAAAACCCTCTTGCATCAAGAGTGGCAAAAGAAACGGCATGGCGCCCACGCCCAAGCGAAACAGCGAGCCGCCCGTGACGCTGACACGGAATGTACGCAAGCGCATCAGGCTCAGATCCATGATCGGATTGGGCACGCGTCGCGCATGCCAGACATAGAGCAGCAGCATGATCAGACCGCCACCCAGCAGGCCCAGACCCAAAGCATCCGGATCTTGTTTGGCGAAAGCCGTATCGAGCCCAAATACGGTCGATGCCAAACCGCATCCTGATAAAACAAAACCGATCCAGTCAAACGGCTTCACACCCTCTTCGCGCATATCGTCGATATATTTCCCGGCCAGAAAAAAACCGAGAATGCCGACGGGCACATTGATCCAGAAAATGCCGCGCCAATGCGAATAGGTGGTGATGATGCCACCCAGCAAAGGCCCAATGATCGGACCAATCACTGATGGCACACCCATGACCGCCATGGCGCCTACAAGTTCTGACTTGGAAACCGAGCGCACGAGAATGAGGCGCCCGACAGGTACCATCATCGCGCCACCAAACCCCTGTACCACACGCGCCATAATCAATTGATTGAAATCTTGCGCCAGACCGCAAGCCATCGACGAGACCGTGAAGATAACAATCGCGGCACGAAAAATGACACGCGCACCATATTTGTCAGCCACCCACCCGCTCATCGGCAGAAAAGCAGCAACCGCGAGCAAATAGGCGGTGATCGCCAGATGCAGACGCAAAGGCGGTTCCCCGAAAGAGGCCGCAATGGTCGGCAAAGCGGTCGCCAGTGACGTCGAATCGAGATTTTGCATGAAGAGGGCGCAAGCTACGATCAGCGGAATGATCACATGGCGCTCCAACCTCTTCTCCCTCTCTTTTGTGCGCGCGCCTTAAAGCGCAGGCGTTGAATGTGTGTGGGCGTGCCCGTCATCATCATGGGCATGCGTATCGCCGCCATCACGAATGGGCACCAGATTGACCTGGCCAAAATGCACGCCACGCTCAGCCATGGTCTGCGCCGCCAGCTTGCGCACCGCATCGGTGTGGCCACGCAACAGCGTCACTTCCATGCAATGATGATGATCAAGGCGTGTGCGCATGGTCGAAATGGTCAGATCGTGATTTTCATGATGTGCCCGATCCAACCGCATGGCGAGATCGCGACCATCATAATCGTAAACATACGAGACCGCCGCCACACAACGATGCGTTGAGGGGCCAGCACCTTCCGAGCGCACCAGTGCATCACGCACAAGATCGCGCACAGCTTCCGAGCGATTGGAATAGCCCTGCCGCTCCATGAATGCGTCAATGGCGGCTGCAAACTCGTCATCAAGGCTGATGGTCAGGCGCTGCATGGCTTTGCTCCTCGCAAGGACAGCTTGCAAAAAAGGGGCGCTTTGCAGCGCCCCTCTTGAATATCAGGTGCTGCGGTGACCGGTTGAGGCCGCGCCACGCTCTTCGCCCGGTTCGATGTGAACATCGATCAGGCAGACGCCGCCCTTCTTCAACACATCCACACCGCGCTTGATCGCGGCATCCAGTTCGGCCGGTGTCTTCACCGGGCCAATGCCAACCGCGCCCTGCGCTTCGACAAATTTCGCAAAGTCGAGATCGGGGTCGGCGATGCGCTGGCCGATCCAACGGTTCTGCGCCGGACGCTCACGACGCACCGCAATCGTTTCCTGATGCAGCTCGTCGTTGAAATAGGAGCGGTTGTTGTTGATCAGCACGAGCAGCGGAATGCGGTGACGCGCCGCCGTCCAGATGGCATGGCCACCCATGGCGAAATCGCCGTCGCCCAGAATCGCTACTGTGTGGAGATCCTTGTCGAGATTGCCGACAGCTGCACCCACGGACAGAGCCGGACCCGAACCAATGCCACCGCCGCCGTCTTTGCCAAGATAAGCGCGCGGATGACGGAAAGGCCACAGATCAGCGGTCCAGCCACGGCAGATGGCCGCAAGCGAAACCTTATCGGGATCTTCAAAAGCTGCACGCAGGCTGACTGCCAGCTGATCCATCGTCACGCGAGTTGGATCAATCTTGACGTCCTTGCGCTCAGCCTTCTGCCAGCAATCTTTCTTGCCATCGCCCAACTCTGCATTGAGATCATCAATGACGGAGTCAGATGAAGCCGCCATGAAAATATCGGATTCTGGCAGCGCCTGATAATTGGCATGCGCACCATTGTGCAGATATTGGTCCATCGCGGTGGCGATGACCTTGGCGCCGATCTTGCCGTCTGTCTTGATGCGCAGAGCGCTGGCCAGATCGGTCCATTCCAGCGCCAGAATGACGTCAGCCTGTTCCAGAATGTCGACGATGCGCTTGGGCGCACGACCAACCTGATTGAACGGCGCTGCGACATGGCAGGGATGATCAGTTGGGAAAGATGAGCGGTTCTTCAGATCGGTGAAGACAACAGCGCCCAGACGCTCGACGAGTTTGATGCGCGCCTGCCAGCCGCTTTCGCTCCAGTCGGTCTTGCCGAGCAGGACGACCGGACGCTTGGCGTCTTTCAGAGCAGCCACAGCTGCATCGAGATCAGCCTTGGCAGCGCGCGCAGGCGCGGGTGCCTTCAGGCGATTGAGATCGGGCCATTCCGGCTGCTTCTCAAGGCTCGATTCCTGCAAGCCTGCATCGAGGCAGATATAGACAGGTGCCTTGGGCTCGGAACGCGTGATGATATTGGCGCGCGCCATGGCTTCCACCAGCGCATCAGGTGACGAGGGCTGGTTATCCCACTTGATGAAGTCGCGGATGATGCCCGCCTGATCGGCAGAGGTATGGATCCAGTCGATCCAGGGGCGACGCAGCGCGGCGTCGACAGGGCCTGTCGCACCCAGCACAAACATCGGTGCACGGTCGCACCAAGCGTTGTATAGCGCCATCGAGCCATGCATCAGGCCGACGTTGGAATGCAGCACGCAAGCCATCGGCTCGCCGGTCGCCTTGGCATAGCCATGCGCAATGCCCACCGCATGATCTTCATGCAGACACAACAGCATCGCGGGATCGACATTGCCCAGATGATTCACAAGGGAATCGTGCAGACCGCGATAGCTCGCACCGGGGTTGAGGCTGATATATTTGAAGCCGAAACGGCGCAGCATTTGCGCGGCGACATCGCTGCCAAATCCAACCTTGGTGTCGACCTTACCCTCTGGACGATCTGTCAGCATATTCTTGTCTCCCTGCGTGCTGTGTTTTTTTGCGTTTTTGAGGCTCCTCTTCTCGCTTCAGGGGCGAGAAGAGTCAACTTTAGTTCTAGCTGGGCACCCCGCGAATAGGGCGCTCAGATGAGCCCCTCATCGGACAGCGCCTTGGCCACGGCCGGGCGCGCCTTCATGCGTGCATAATGGGCAGCCAGATGGGCAGGCAGTGGCTGTTTCAGTCGCTCGGCCACCCAGAATTCGAGATAGAAGAGCGCCGCATCGGCAATGCTCATCTGCGCGCCACCCAGATAATCCTTGCCCGCCAACTCGCCATCGAACCAGACAAGGCCCTTGTCGACGATCTCCTGTCCGCGCGCTTTCACGGCGGCCTTGTCAGCTTCTGTCGGGGTAAAGGCTTCCGGCTTCCAGATGCGGGTGAAACCCTGCATATGCAGTGAAGCGCAAACATAATCCATCGCCTCCAGCGTGCGCGCAAACTGCTCCTTCTCCAGAGAGAGCAAGCCCTTGTCGGGGCTGTTGAGCGCAAGCCAAGCGGCAATCGCGGGCCATTCGGTGAGCACCGTGCCATCGTCGCGCATCAGCGCGGGCACTTTGGATTTCGGATTGATTTTCACATAATCTGGTAAAAATTGCTCACGCGTGGCGAGATTGACCTTCACCAATTCAAACGGCGCGCCAATTTCTTCGAGCAATATGTGAATGCCAAGGGCACAAGAGCCCGGCGCATAAAACAGCTTGTTCATGATGATCCTCGTTTATTTGGGCTCGGCAATAATGGCTGCCAGCTTATCAGCAATCGGCTTGGGGGTCGCGACAATATCCGCCACGATTTTAGCAAGATCCGCGCCCGAGACAGGATTGATGTCGAGCCGTTCGCGTGCGGCTTCATCCAGAAAGGCCTTGTCCTTGACCATGGCCTCAAAACCTTGGCGCAAAGTGGCCAGACGAGCTGCGGGCATGTCAGGCGGGCCAAACAGCGGACGTCCAATGGTGGCGGGCGCAGAAATCAAACGCAGCACAGCGCGGTCATCGTCATTCTTAGCCAGATCAAGCAACAGTGGCACATCCGGCAAGTCCGCAGCTTTGGTCAGGCCAATCTGCACAAGAATATTGATCTTCTTGTCTTTGATCCAGTCAGACTTGGTGCCTTTCCACGACGACCATGGGTTAGAGCCACGCGAACCAATCTCGCCATTTTCCATGGCAAGATTCATCTCGTTGCCACCGGGATAGCCCTGCACAATTTTGAATTTGGTGCCGAGGATCGCATTCATCACCTGCGGCAATTGTGCCGATGTATTGGGGCCTGTTGCGCCAACGATGACTTCTTTTTGCCTGGCGTCCTGAATGGTCTTCACACCGGTCGTGTGCCACGTCACAGCCGTGTTGTTGTCAGCCGATGGATTGCCGATCCAGACAAATTTGTTCATGTCGAACTGGATTGTCGTATCGCCAATCGCCTGTTGCAATACGAGTGACTGATCCGCCATGGCGATGGCTGTGCCATCCTTGGGTGCGACTTTGAAAATATATCCAGCAACCACACGGCCGCCGCCGCCCGCCATATTCTTGGGCACGAAATTCGGATTGCCGGTCATGTAATTGCCCATGAAGCGGGCAACCAACCGCGCATAAGTGTCATAGCCGCCGCCGGGCGCATAGCCGATGAACAGGTCAACCGTCTTGCCTTTGTAGAAATCGGCATCCTGCGCGAGCGCGGGAACTGACAGAAGCGTTGCGGACAGAAGAGCAGCAAAAGTCTTTTTCATTTTTATTTGTCCTTTTTATCGGCTGCGCCGTCCCTCTCCCGCTTGCTGGAGAAGGGCGCGCCCCACAATCATCACTTCTTGTCACGATCAATCAGCGAGAGAATGGCTGCCAGACGGTCGCGCACGGGCTTGGGTGTGTCGATAATATCGGCCACCACCTTCTGCAGCTCAGCGCCTGAAATAGGATTGATGTCGAGACCGGTTTTTTTGGCTTCGTCCAGGAAAGCCGCATCTTTCATGGTGGCATCAAACGCATCACGCAAAGCCTTGGTGCGATCCTCTGGCACATTGGGCGTCGAGAAGATCGGGCGCCCGACGGAGGGTGGCGCCGAGACCAGCCGCAGGGCCAGACGATCATCTTCATTCCGGGCCAGATCCACCAGCAGTGGCACATCCGGCAAGTCAGCGGTCTTCGTCAGGCCAATCTGCACGATGATATGCATCTTCTTGTCGCGCACCCAATCTGGCTTGCTGGCTTTCCACGACGCCCAGCTGTTTGAGCCACGCCCCGCCACTTCACCATTTTCCATGGCGAGATTGACTTCATTGCCACCCGGATAGCCCATGATGATTTTGAATTTCGTGCCGAGCAGCGAATTCATCACCTGCGGATATTGCGCTGATGTGTTGAAGCCGGTTGCGCCAATGGCAATTTCCATTTTCTGCGCATCCGCCACCGTTTTCACGGGAGACGTGTGCCACGTGACAAGCGTATTATTATCAACAATCGGATTGCCGATCCACGTGAACTTGCGCGTGTCGATGGTAATGCCCGCGTCCCCCACCGCCTGTTCGAGCGGCATGGATTGGTCCACGGTGGCCAGCACCGTCCCATCTTTCGGTGCGACATTGTAAACATAATTGGCGGCCACACGGCTGCCAGCGCCCGTCATGTTCTTAGGGACAATGCGCGGCTTGCCGGGAATATGCTCGCCCATGAAGCGCGCCACAGTGCGCGCATAAATGTCATAGCCACCACCGACCGAAAAGCCGATGACCATGTCGAGCGACTTGCCCTTGTAGAAATCAGCGGGCGATTGCGCAAAAGCAGGGCTTGCGAGCAACATTGTGGTGACAGGAACCAACAAAATTTTCTTCATTTTTATTCCTCCCTTTTCTTCCGTCATTGCGAGGAGCCGAAGGCGACGCGGCAATCCAGAAGCAACACGTGAGGCTCTGGATTGCTTCGCTTCGCTCGCAATGACGGACTTTTTATAAACCTCATCCCCGCAACATGCGGCGTGTTTCGGTTGGCGATTCCCCAAAAGAAGCGCGATAATCGCGCGCGAACTGGCTCGTGCTGGGATAGCCAACCGATCCCGCCACCGCACGGATCGAGACACCGCGCCCATCTATCAAGGCGCGGCGCGCAGATGACAGGCGCACATCGCGCAAGAAATTCATCGGGCTCGCGCCACGATATTTGCGAAAGCCATATTGCAGCGTGCGGGCTGACACGCCTGAGCCTTCTGCAATGCGCGCCATATCCAGCGTTTCTGAAAAATGCTCACGAATGAAACGCTCGGCGCGGCGCATATAGGCTGGCACAATGCGATAGCGCTCATGGATCGGGCGGCGCTCAACTTCGTGGCGCATCGAGCGCAGCACCAGCTGCAAAAGCACGCGCTCCACTTCAAGCCCGACCGCTGGATCAGAAAAAGCCGAGTTCTCGCCCTCCAGATCGCGAATGATCATTTCGACAAAACGCGCCAGCGTGGCGGCTTCTTTCAGGTCAATCAGGGTGAGAGCTGGAAAGTGCAACACGCCATCGGGGCCAGAAAAGGCCTCGCGCGTGACACTCTGGTCGAGCGCATCGCGGTCCACCATGATGTTGAGAAGGACGCTTGGGCCCTCCCATTTGCGCCGTGTCTCACCAGCGGCCGACACGACCAAAGCGGAGCCCGGCGCCACATCAATCCATTCACCGGCCTGTCGAGCCTGAAACGTCCCCCGTAAAGGAATGTGCAAAGCCATATGATGATCATGGCCCCGCCAGGTGGAGGTCTCGCAGGGCCCCTCGCAATCCCAGGAGAGGAATTTGAGGCTCATCCGGCCCACCCGCGCCTCGGCACCCTTAAACCCATAGAAATGCGCTGGATTTTCAATTTCGAAGGTGCAGCGGCCGCGCGACATGTCCAAAATCATGCGCCGTGCCGCGCCCGCATCAGCCGCCAGCGGTGCCCCCGCCCGACTCGCCAGATGGGCGCAAGTCTCGACCCAGCCCGCAACGGGGGTCGCCATAGCCTCAATGAGCCCGGTCACAGATGCTCTCCCTACCCAATTTTATTTGGATCACCCCTCTGAGGGGGCAACTTACCCCCAAGGATGCGATTTCTTGCGCTCTGCGTCAAACTCTTGCGTTTTGCGTAAAGTCAGGGCTTTGTCCGGCCCAGTGAGTCATTGACCACCCTCTGGGGTCACGGCACGCTCATCTTCAACAGAGGGTTAGGCCTTTCGGGCCTGATCCTGCAACCGCCGGGTTCCGGCAAGCTGGCTTTTCATGTCCCCTCATTCTGCATTTCTTTCGCCCATCGAAGACGTCATCGAAGACGCGCGCCAGGGCCGTATGTTCATCCTCGTCGACGACGAGGGACGTGAGAATGAGGGCGATCTTGTGATCCCCGCCGAGAAGGCGGATGCCGATGCGGTCAATTTCATGGCCAAATATGGCCGTGGCCTGATCTGCCTGTCGATGACGCGCCAGCGCACCCAGCAGCTCGGCCTGCAAATGATGGCACCGAAAAACGATGCGCCCCATCAAACGGCTTTCACCGTTTCGATTGAAGCGGCCGCGGGCGTCACCACCGGCATTTCCACCGCCGACCGTGCCCGCACCATTGCCGTCGCCATTGATCCGGCCATGGGCAAGGCTGATCTGGTCTCGCCCGGCCATGTGTTTCCGTTGGTCGCCCAAGATGGCGGCGTGCTGGTGCGCGCAGGTCATACAGAAGCCGCCGTCGATATTTCGCGCCTTGCCGGCATGAATCCATCAGGCGTGATCTGCGAGATCATGAATGATGACGGCACCATGGCGCGCATGCCTGATCTGGTGACATTCGCGCGCGAGCATGATCTCAAGATCGCCACCATCGCCGATCTCATCGCCTATCGCCGCCGCAATGAAAAGCTGGTCGAGGCAGTCGCTGAGACGCAGATCACCAGCCGTTTTGGTGGCGCATTCAAAGTGAAGATCTATGCCAACCGCATTGATCATTCCGAACATATGGCGCTGGTCTGCGGCGATATTTCCGGCAATGAGCCGGTGCTGGTGCGCATGCATCAGGCCAATCTGCTGGCCGATGCTTTGGGCGACAATACGCAAAGCCAGTTTGCAGGCGGCGAAGCCCGTGCACGTGGCAGCGAGCTCGAAGCTTCCATGCGCCTCATCGCGCAAACGGGCCGCGGCATTATCGTGATCATCCGAGATCCGTCCTCCACCGCGCTGTCACGCGCTGTACGCGAGCGCGAAGGCCAGAAATCGAGCCTGCCTATCCATGAATTGCGCCAATATGGCGTGGGTGCGCAGATCCTGTTTGATCTGGGCGCGCGCAACATCATTTTGCTGTCCAACACCAATCGAACAGTTGTCGGCCTTGATGGCTACGGCATTTCGCTGGTCGGCCAGCAACCGATACCCAGCATCTAAAGCGCGCAAAAAAGCGCAGCCTCAAAAGAAGGACAAAAAAATGTCAGGGAGTGGGAACGTTCAGAAGATCACGGTTGCGGGGCTCGCAATCGAAATCGAACGGCGCGGCTCCGGCCGCCCGCTGGTCCTGTTGGCCAGCGAAGAGCAGCTCGAAAACGGCGCTGCCTTCATCGATGATCTGGCCAAAAAGTTTGAGGTGATCATGCCGGCTGCGCCCGGCTTTGGCACATCGGATCGCCCGGACTGGCTGGCCAACCCGAATGACCTCTCCTACGTCATGCTCGACGTCATCGATGCGCTTGACCTGAAAGATGTCACGCTCGTTGGTTTCTCGCTGGGTGGCTGGATCGCCGCTGAAATGGCGATCAAGAGCACCGCGAGAATCGCCAAGCTTGTTCTGGTCGATGCCTATGGCGTGAAAATCGGCGGCGCCTGGGATCGCGATATCATGGACATCTGGACGTCCCTTCCTGCCAAGGTGGCGGCTGCCAAATGGGCCAATCCGGAAAACGGCAAGCGTGATTTCTCGGTCATGGATGATGCCCAGCTCACCGCTGTGGCGCGCAATATGGAAAGCTTCGCGCGCTTCTGCTGGTCGCCCTACATGCACAATCCAAACCTGCGCCATCGCCTGCATCGCGTGAACGTTCCCACGCTCTTTATCTGGGGCGAAAAGGACGGCATCACGCCGCTGGCCTATGGCGAGGCCTATTCGAAACTCGTGCCCGGCGCGAAATTCGTGAAAATCGCGAATGCTGGTCACTATCCGCACCTTGAGGCGACAGACGCGTTCATGTCTGCGCTGAACGGCTTCATCAACTGATTTTTGGAAAACCTAGGGAGGGTTGAACATGCGTGCCTGGCACTTTACCGAAATGCCCTATCCAAACCTGCCGCCGCTCGAAGATCTGTCGACCATGCGCGTGTCGCTGGCCAACAAGCACTTCGATCCGAAGATTGGTGCGGATCTCTACAACCGCTATCTCGACGAATATATGATCGCCGATGATCTGGGTCTCGACCTGCTCTGCAATGAGCATCACCAGACCGCAACCTGCATCGATGTCGCCGCTCCGCTGACGGCCGCCATTCTGGCGCGCCAGACGTCAAAGGGTCGCATCTGCATTCTCGGCAATCCGATTGCCAATCGTGGTGACCCGATCCGTATCGCCGAAGAAATGGCGATGATCGATTGCATCTCGAAGGGCCGTCTTGATGTCGGCTTCGTGCGCGGCGTGCCGTATGAAGTGTTCGCAGCCAATTCCAACCCGACCGAAACAGTTGATCGCCTCTGGGAAGGCATCGATCTGTGCGTGAAGGCTTGGGGCGCTGTGGACGAGCCTTTCAACTTCGAAGGCCGCTTCACCCATCGCCGTGCGGTGAACCTCTGGCCGCGCCCCTATCAGACGCCGCACCCTGCGATCTGGATGACGGGTTCGTCTGATCTTGAAAACATCAAAAAGGCAGCGGCACGCGGTTATGTCTTCGCGACCTTCTTGCAGCCGCACACGAAAGTGAAGTGGATGTTCGACGCTTACCGTTCAGCCTATAATGATACGGGTCTGCCCGGTGGCGGTGGCACGGCTTACATGCCGCTCGTCTTCACAGCCGATACGGAAGAAGAAGCCGAGAAGGGTGCACGCGAGCTGACCTGGTATCTCAATGCCAAGACAGAACCGCAGTATCGCAATCCTCCGGGCTACGTGCCGGTCGACTTCAACGTGAATGCGCTGAAGGGAACCTTCACGGGCCGTACCGATGCGATGCGCGCCAAGACGATGGAATTCCTGAAGGAAGAAGGCGTCATGGTTTATGGCACGCCCGACAGCGTCGCCAAGCAGATCAAGCGCCTTTACGAACTCGTCGGCGGCTTCGACCACCTGCTCATGATGCAGCAGGCTGGCTGGCTTGATCATACACGCACGGTGAAGAGCATGTCGCTGTTTGCCAAGGAAGTGTATCCGCAGATCAAGGATCTCGCACGCACGCAGCCGCTCAACACCAAGGCTGCCGCAGAATGAGCGCCTCTCACTTCGTCTCCATTGACGGGGTGAGGACGCATTACATCGAGGCGGGCGCCGTTCATCGTGGACGGCGCCCTTCTCTTTTGCTCCTGCACTCTGCAGAGTTTGGCGGCGCCGCCGAGCTCTCCTGGGAATTCAATCTTGATGCCCTGAGCGCGCATTATCATTGCATCGCTCCCGACCATCTGGGCTTTGGCCGCACCGACAAGATTTTCGATTTCAATGGCCAGTTCAATCGCCGCATTGAACACATCCGCCGTTTCATCGAAATCATGTGTCTGGGCCCTGTGCATGTCATGGGCTCATCCATGTCGGGTGGTCTGTGCATGACTGTGGCGGCCCGCGACAATCCGGACTGGCCACTGCGCTCAGTCACCTGCTGCTCAGGCGGGGGTGACGCGCCCAATAATGAAGCGCGCAAGACACTCAACACCTATGACGGCACGCGGGAACATTTGCGCAAGATCGTCGAAGTCATGTTTGTCGATCCCAAATGGGCGCAGGACGAGGCCTATCTTGATCGGCGTCTTGAACTCGCCAATCTGCCGGGCGCCTGGGAAGCGACAGCGGCCGCGCGCTTTAAAGCGCCGTTCCGCGATGGTTCGGGTGATCGGCGTGAACGCGACGCACTCAACTATGGCAACATCAAAGTGCCTGTGCTGGTCTTCGCAGGCCGCCATGACACATTGCGCGAGCCCGGCTACACGGACGGCTTCGTGCCAAAAATTCAAGATTGCGAATTGCATGTGTTCGAAAATGCCGGCCACATGGGCAATATCGAATGCGCGGATGAGTTCAATGCGCGTGTGTTGCAATTTTTGAAAAAAGTGGACGGATAATTTCTTCGTCATTGCGAGCAAAGCGAAGCAATCCAGAGGCAGTATATGTGGCTTTCTGGATTGCTTCGCCTGCGGCTCGCAATGACGAATTACTTCATCAATCCAATTAAACCCTTCGCCATTTCTACAAAAGTCCCCGGCGTCTGCGCCTTTTCGACCTTCATGGCGAGCGCCACATAGCGGTCGGGGCGCAGCAGGATCAGCATGTTTTTGGCGCGCTTGGTGATCTCGCCCATGTGGTTGTCGAGATCACGCCCCTCAACAATCCCCTCATGACGCATTGGCTCAAGATTGATCTTTTGCGGCACAATGGCGATGCGCGGAACCTGTCCCAGACCCAGCGCTGAGGGATCGATTGCGGCTGCCAGCGCCTGCGCATCTTTGCCCAGCGCGACCACGGCAAAACCAGACGCCGCCACATCATCAAAGCGCAGACGCGTGCCGTCATGGGTCGCCAAGGTTGGTTGCGGTAACATGCGGCCTGACAGATTCAACCCGCCATCCTTGGCGATAAAGCCATCCTGATAAAACGGCTTGGGCTTGTATTTCATCTGCGCAAAATAAGCCTGCACCGGCGGCACAAGGCTGGCCAAGCGAAACGCATTTTGCACGAAGAAAGCCTGACGCTCGGACGTCGGCATCATGATGCGACCCATATTCATCGCCAGTTCGATCAAGGCCCAGGCATGGGGCGAACGCTCGCGCTCATAGGTCGTCAGCAATCCTGCTCCCATCTGCCCGCGCACAACGGCTGCCAGCTTCCAGGCCAGATTATGCGCATCGCGCAGACCGCTGTTCATCCCCTGCCCGGCAAAGGGTGGCGACAAATGCGCGGCGTCACCCGCCAGATAAATGCGCTTTGAATTCCACTTGTCGGCCTTGCGCGCATGAAACGCATAGACCTGACGGCGTACCACGGGCGAATCTGCATCAGGGCCAGCAGCGGCCAAAAGAGCGCGCACAAATTCAGGCGAGGCGGCAAGCTCTTCATCTTCGCCTTCATGCAGCATGAATTCATAGCGGCGAATGCCGCCCGGCCCCGGCAATGTGATGAAGGGGCGCTTGGGATCACACATCACGCGTGTCTGGCGCATGCGTTCTTTGGTCGAGGCAAGATCGACGATGATCCATTTCTGATGATAGGTCGAGCCCACCAGATTGGCACCGATCACTTTGCGCAAAGTGGAGCGCGCACCATCGGACGCCACCACATAGGAGGCTTCCACCGTGACATCGGCATCGCCATGGCGCAGGCGCAAAACAGCGCCGCTCTCGTTTTCACTCACGCTCTCGCATTCGTGCTCAAACAAAAGCGTCACATGCGGGTAGCGGTCCAGATGCGCGCGCAAAGTGGCTTCGAGCTTGGGCTGCGTAAATGCATTGCGGCGGGGGAAACCATATTCGCGCGTCGTCGGCTCGACTTTTGAAAAGCAAATGCCCGCTGGCGTGAAATAATTGGAGCCATAATCCAGCGCAACATTTTCAATAATCTCGCGATCCAGACCAATCGCCTGCATGGTGCGCAGAGCTTCATCATCAATAGAGACGGCGCGCGGTTGTGTCACGGTGCTCGCATTGCGCTCAATGAGAATGACCTTCACACCTGCTTGGCCCAGCAGATGCGCCATCGTCATGCCGGTTGGCCCAGCGCCGACAATGGCAATATCGCAAGTGAGATGCGTCATGGTGTCAAAGCTCCAACGTGACGTGCATCCTTCTCCCTTGGGGAGAAGGTGTCTGCGAAGCAGACGGATGAGGGGTTACAACAAGAAAAGTCAAAGCGTATTCCCTCATCAGTTGGCTCCGCCAACAGCTTCTCCCGACGGGAGAAGCGGGCCGCGCGCCTGATGATCGTGATTGAGCAGACTTTCAATCTCATGAGCAGCGCTCATCACCAAATGCCGCAGACGGTCTTCGCGCGCGCCAGCGAGGCGATGGCTCTCGACAACGAGCGACAGCGAGGCAACCAAACCCTCCGCCTCGCAGACAATCGGCACCGCAATGCCCGCAAGACCTTCGTCAATCTCACCGCGCCCGAGACAAAAACCAGCGCGGCGAATGGCTGCCAATTCGGGACGCATCGCCTCCACGGCCTCAACACCAATCAGCTTTGACAGCCGTTTGCCAGACAGGCGCGCGAGAATGGCTTTGGAGGTTGCGCCTTGCGTCAACGGCATGGGTCGTCCGCGTTCGTAACTGGGCGAAAAAGATGCGTCCGCAGATGCAAAGTCAGCAATGCACATGACTTCGCGCCCATAGAGGCGACAGAGCAAAGCCACACCCGGCACACCTGCGCCATGCACAATGGCGCGCAACACATCGGCGCTTGCGCGCATCAGCGGATCAGTCAGGCGCGTCAAGCGATCAAACTCGATGAAAGCAGGGCCGAGGCGATAGCGCGCCTCGGCTGACATTTCGACAAGCCCCTCGCTCAGGAGATCTCGCACGGTGCGATAGGCTGTGCTTTGCGGAACCTGCAAGGCATCAGCCATTTCAGCCACGGTCCATGTTGGCATGCCTTCAGAAAAAAGGCGCAACACAGCCATATATCGCGCGAGACCAGCCATTTTGCCTCAGCTGCGCAAGATGCCCTTGCCCCACAGATTGAGCGTGCGCTCGGCATGCGGCCATTCCTTCACAGGACGGTCGTGAATGATTTCGAGCTCAGCCGAAATCTCGATCCAATTGCCATCGGGATCGACAATGAAGATGAAGAGATTATTGCCCGGACCATGTCGCCCCGGTCCCCACATCAATTGAATGTCCAGCGTTGCCAGATGATCGCACCAGTCGCGAATGACGGTCCAATCACCCGCTTCATAAGAATGATGGTCCACACCCACGCGGTCTGAACGGAAGCAAGCCAGCGAGTGATGCTCGTGGTTTGAGCGGGTGAAGATGGTCGCCACTTCGCCATTGGGCTTGCGCACGCGATCCGACACAGCAAAGCCGAGTTTTCCAGCATAGAATGCCTCAATCGCGTCCGGGTCATGGGTTGCGAGCGTCAGATGTTGTGTGGGGCCCTTCAGACCTTTCAGACCTTCTGGGTCTTTCTTGGCCAGACCAAAGACTGCCTTGTTGCCATCAGGGTCAACCACCGCAAAAGCGTAATCCATGAAAACCGAGGCCTCGTCTTGGGGATTAAGGCCTTCCTTGGTGGCGCGTTCGCGCATCAGGCGCAGGCCATCAGCATCGCGGCAGGCAAAGGCGCCCAGCGCAAGCTTCTTGTCCTGGCCTTGCGAAACGATCAGGCGGCGCTCGGGTCCGCGGCAAATATAGACCGCACCCTGCCTCTCGACCTGCATCTGCATGGCATCGCCATAAAACTTGGCGAGCCGCTGCGGGTTGGAGCTCTGCAATTCAATGTGGTGGAGATAAGTGCCGGCATGAAGCGCTGTATAGGTCATGAAAGTCCTCCCTTTGCCCGCAGGCTAGGAGAGCGCCAAAAGGGAGTCAATTCATATTTCTCATTTTTTGAGAATACCGCCAGTGCCGGCCCTTCTCCCGCTGGCGGGAGAAGGTGGTTGCCGGAGGCAAAGGGATGAGGGCATTTCCGCCGCACTCACCCTCACCCGTCACGCTTCGCGTGCCACCCTCTCCCGCAAGCGGGAGAGAGGAGTAACACACCTTACTTCGACGCATCCTTCAGCACAGGCGTCCAACGCGCGACTTCCTTGCCCACAAACTCGCCCAGCCATTGACCGCCGCGTTCAGTCTTGGTGGGCAAGACAGCACCCAGCTCGAGCAAACGGCCCTTGGTGGCCTCATCATCAAGCGCCTTGTTGAGTGCGTCCGTCAGCGCGGTCATAACCTCCTTGGGCGTGTCCTTGGGTGCGAAAATCGCGTTCCAAGCGGTCACCTGATAATCAGGCATGCCCGCTTCAACTGTCGTTGGCACGTCGGGGAGTGCTGGCGAGCGCACGGGGGTCGCGATCGCATAGGCCTTGATGGAACCCGCCTTGATCTGCTGCACGAGGTTGACGATCTGGTCGCACATATAGTCGACCTGACCCGACACAAGATCATTCAAAGCCGGCCCTGTGCCGCTGTAAGGCACGGCTGTTGGCTTGATGCCGAGCTGGCTGTTGAACATGATGCAGGTCATGTGGGACACAGCGCCAATGCCCGCATGCGCCTGATTCACCTTGTCAGGATTGGCCTTCAGATAGGCCATCATTTCTTTCAGATCTTTGGCCGGAAAATTCTTCTTGCCCACAATCAGGATAGGAGTGCCAGCGGCCATACCAACCGGCTCGAAATCTTTCACCGGATCATATTTCAGATTGGCGTAGAGGGCGGGGGCTGCACCATGCGTGCCCATATGGCCCATCATAATGGTGTAGCCATCATTCTTCGATTGCGATGCGCGCGTAATGCCCGTAGTGCCGCCAGCACCGGCGACATTTTCAACGACGATCTGCTGGCCAAGCGTCTTGGACATATGCTCGCCCACAATGCGCGCGACAATGTCTGTCGGTCCGCCCGCAGCAAACGGGACGATCATCGTAACAGGACGGTTGGGATAAGATTGGGCCTGCGCAGCGCCGGCCATCATCGCTGTGGCGGCAATCGCCAAGACGAGCTTCTTCATGCAATTTGCTCCCACTCTTTCAGTCGGACCATTCGTCGGCCCTTGCAAAAGAATATGGGTGGGATCATTGGGCGACGGAAGAGACTCCCTCGCCCAATGCCGCAAATGTGAACTACTCGGTGAAGACTTCGTCGCGACCCTTTTGGATCGACGGCAACAGCGCAATCGCCAACATGACAACCGCGACCAGCAGCAAGCCGGCAGAAACCGGGCGCTCGATGAAGGTCGAGAAAGATCCGCGCGACAGGATCAAGGCCTGACGCAGTTTTTCTTCCATCAACTTGCCAAGCACAAATCTCAGCAACATGGGTGCTGGCTCGAAACCGAATTTCAACAATGTATAGCCGACCAAGCCGAAGAAGGCTGTGAACAGCACGTCACTGGTGGAATTGTTGATCGAGTAAATGCCGATGCAGCAGAAGATCATGATCGCCGGGAACATCATGCGATAGGGCACCTGCAGGAGCTTCACCCACAGGCCGATCAGCGGCAGGTTGATGATGACAAGCATCAGATTGCCAAGCCACATGGACGCAACCATGCCCCAGAACAATTCCGGGTTCTTGGTCATCACCTGCGGACCCGGAATAATGCCGTGAATGGTCATCGCACCGACCATCAGCGCCATCACCGCATTGGGCGGAATGCCAAGTGTCAGCAAGGGAATGAAGGCTGTCTGCGCGCCGGCATTGTTGGCTGATTCAGGCCCCGCCACGCCTTCAATCGCACCGCGGCCAAAGCGCTTTGGATCTTTCGCGATCTTCTTTTCGACCGTGTAGGACGCAAACGGACCAAGCACCGCGCCATTGCCCGGCAGAATGCCAAGAACAGCGCCGATGAGCGTGCCACGCAGGATCGGGAAATAAGACTGGCGGAAGTCATCCTTGCTTGGCCACAAACGGCCAATGGCAGCACGCACAACGTCACGCGTCTCCGGATTTTCCAGATTGCGGACAATTTCTGCAAAACCGAAAATACCCATGGCAAGAACAGCAAAGTCGACACCATCCGACAGATCTTGAATACCAAGCGTCATGCGCTCCTGACCTGTTTCAAGGTCGGTGCCGACCGTTGCCAGCAACAGGCCGAGCAGGATCATGCACATGGCCTTCAGAATCGAACCGCGTGCCAGCACCACCGCAAACACAAGACCCATGATCATCAGCGAGAAATATTCGGCTGGGCCGAACAGCTGCGCCAATTTCGTCAACGGCTGACCAAGAGCGGCAATGAACAGCGTGGCCACAGTGCCCGCAAAGAACGAACCCATAGCCGCCATGCCCAGCGCCACACCGGCGCGGCCCTGCTTGGCCATCTGGTGACCATCGAGCACGGTGACGACCGAAGTCGCTTCACCGGGAATGTTGACCAGAATGGCGGTCGTTGAACCACCATATTGCGCGCCGTAGTAAATACCGGCCAGCATGATGAGCGCGCCCGTCGGATCAAAGCCAAAGGTGATGGGCAGGAGCATCGCAATGGTGGCGATGGGGCCCACACCCGGCAACACGCCAATCAGCGTGCCAACCATACAACCAACGAAACAGAGGAAAATATTATTGAGCGTCAGCGCAACGCCAAAGCCCATCGCGAGATTGCCGAGGAAAGCTTCCATGATGAAAAATTCTCCGGCTTAGAAAGGAAAGATCGGCTCAAGCAACGTGCCAATCACCGGGATCGGCAGGCGCAAAAGCGTCTTGAAAAGAAGGATACAGATGATGGTCATCGCGATCGAAAAAATCGTCGCTTCTTTCAGCTTGAATTCATCGCTCGCCATCATGCCGAAAATCATCGACACGGGACCGGCAATCATCAAGCCGCAGGTGCGGATGAGCAGCGCGAACAGAATAATGCCGCCGAACACGAAGAACGGACCACGCAGCGACCAGCGCTCCAAACGCGGACCTGTCTCAAACAGTGAATAGATCACCATCATCAGGCCGCCGACGCCAAGCAGCGTGACCAGCGCCAAGGGCAACATGCCAGGCCCCAGCGCGCGCAACGTGCCACGCGGCAGATCAAGTCCCTGCCAATAGAAAAACAAAGCAATCGCCATCAGGAATAGGCCTGCGCCCAACTCTTGTGTGGACTTGATTAGCCCTGGCGATTGGTCTTCGGACGGTGCAACCTGGCCCGACATGCTTTCATCCTCCTGATTGAACAAAGAGGACAAGCTGCAAACTCGTTTGGGACTGCGCGTCTATCCTCCCTGATATTCCGCACCGCAAATTTAGCGGCTAGCCCACCGTCTCGCCAAGACTTCACGGGGGCAGAGCGACCAAAGTAGGATATTTTCAAAATCCATGTGCGCGGGCTGATCTGATTTCCGAAAGATAAGCGCCGAAGCCAGACACAATGTCGTGAACGGGTCGCCAATCTAGGTTTTGTTTAGCTGCGCTGATCGAAAGTGGGGCGGACTTGTTTTTAGGCGGCTCGCCCGGCTCAATCTCAATTTCCAAAGCCGGACAATGCTGGCGCACAGCTTCCACAACCTCTGCAAAAGACGTCACAAAGCCATTGCCGATGTTAAAAACACCCCCAGCCGCTGCGGGTTTTGTCACAGCCCGATCAACCGCACGACCCATATCATCGGCATAAACATATTCATTGGCCATGGTCTCGGCCGAGGGGATGCACGCCTTGCGTCCTGCAAGCCCCGCCTCCAGCAAAGCCTGCATTTTGGCGCCGCCCGATGACCCCGCCCAGAAATGTCCGAAGCCATAGACATTGGCTGGCCGCAGCATGACGAGCTCGAACTTGTGCAAATCGGCATAGGCCTCCAGGAGCACTTCCTTAGCCACTTTGAGATTGCCATAGCCACGCCCAGCGCCACGTGGAAAACTTTCATCCACTCGGCCTGGCATCTCACGACGTGTGTCATAGACACCAAAGGTGGAGATATGGACGAGGCGGCGTAGGCCCGCCAGCCGCATCACTTCAGCCACATTGCGGGTGCCACCCAGATTGATATCAAAAGCCAGCGACAGTGATTGCTGCACGCGTCCTCCGATCAATCCGGCGGTGTGAACAATGGTCTCAATCTTGTGCTTTTTCACCGCGTCCAGCAGGGCCGGCAGATCGCGCACATCGCCGCGCACCAGCTCCGCTTTTCCTTTGCCGCATTTGAAATCGATGAAGCTCTGGCGCGACTCGGGGTCGAAAAAGATGATCTTCTCCCCCCGCTGGATGGCGTGCCGCGCGAAAGATGTGCCCACGAGGCCCGCCCCCGTCACCAAAACACTCATAGCCTGCCTCCCTGTCCCGCCTTGGGCGTTGTTTCATCCCAGTGTCCGCCCCTGTTTCCGCCCCAGTCTCCGCCCATTGTGCGAGGCGGGGCAAGCCCCTATCCTCAAGGACCGCAAAAACAAGAAAAGGAGAGGCGCATGGCCAAAATATCACGCATGGAAAAAGAGCTGTCGGCAGAAAACACCGGGCTCATTATGTTCGACAGCCTCAACGGTTATTTGCACCCGCGCGATCCCGCCAAACAGAAATTCCTCGCTGACCGCAACATTCTGCCCAATATGCAGCGTCTCCTCATGGGCGCGCGCAAGGTCGGCATGACCGCCTTCTACCCCTCCGGCCATCATGCGCCTGATGGCTCCGACACCGTTTTGCGCCTGACCGACACAGATATGGATCTGGGCTCGACCAGCGCGCCTGACGCCGTCATCAAACCGCGCTTCTATGGCGATTCCACAGATGCAGAAGTGGCGCCAGAACTCGCCCCCGCCAAAGGCGATGTGATGGTGCCCAAGCATCGCTGGAACTCTTTCTTCCAGACCGACCTCGAATTGCAGATGCGCGTGCGCGGCATCGTCAACATCATCATCTGCGGCGGCTCGACCGATGTGGGCATTGCCTCCACCGTCTTTGCCGCACGCGATCTCGACTTCGGAATTGTGGTCGCACGCGATGCCTGTTTCTCGGCGCGCGGCAACAACAACGAGTTTTTCATGGACCGCGTTTTCCCGCGCATGAGCCGCGTGATGAATGTGGATGATATTGTCGCGCTGATGCGCGCCTGAGGGAGAGAAAAATGACTTCGATCGAAACGAAGGAAATCACCTGCTCGAACGGCATGCCCGCCTTTCTGGCCAAGCCCGCCGGATCCGAGCGCCGCCCCGTGGTCGTGCTGATGCATGAGCGCTACGGCCTCGTGCAGCACACGCGCGATCTCGCCAAGCGTTGCGCGAGCGATGGTTTTGCTGTGCTCGCCCCGAACTTCTTCTTCCGCCACCCGGATCAGCCCAAGCTCAATTGCGGCGATGGCCGCTATGACATGAGCGATATGGAAGCTCTGGAAAATATCGATGCGGCCATCAAAGCCATGTCGAATGAAGCCGGTGCCGACATGGAAAAGGTCGCTGTCGCTGGCTATTGCCAGACAGGCCGCCATCCGCTGGTCTATGCGGCTGAACGCAAGATCACGGCTGCAATCGTCTGGTATGGCGCCGCTTCCAAGCGCGAATGGGCGATCAATGAACGTCAGCCCAAAACATTGGACGACATTCTGGCGTCCCTCGATTGCCCGGTGTTTGGTGCCTTTGGTGCATCTGACCACATTATCGCGATTGAAGATGTGCAGCGCATGCGCAATTGCCTTGAGGCCAACAAGAAGGGCTATGACATCCACGTCTACGCCGATGCCCCGCACGGCTGGCTGAATGACACCATGCCGGGCCGCTATCGCAAGCCGCAGGCCGAACAGGGCTGGGCCGATCAGCAGAAGTTTTTAGGCCGCGTCTTGTCTCCGAACTGGACGCCCGATCCGGTTTTCCAGGCCTACGATTGCTCGTTTGCCAAGGCTTACGACTTTTTGAAGAATGTGCGGCTTGAGTAATCCTCGTCATTGCGAGGAGCAAAGCGACGAAGCAATCCAGAAAGTTACACGTGAGGCCTCTGGATTGCTTCGCTTACGCTCGCAATGACAACCTAAACCGTCACCCGATCTCAATATCCAATCCCAAATCCAAAATCGGCGCCGAATGCGTCAGCGCGCCCGATGAAATGAGATCCACGCCCGTCTCGGCAATCTCTTTCACGCTGCCACGGTTGATGCCACCAGACGCCTCGAGCTTCACCTTGCCCTTGGCCATCGCGACAGCCTCGCGCATCTGCTCGACATTCATATTGTCGAGCAACACAAAGTCCGCGCCCTCGCTGATCACTTCGCGCAGCTGATCGAGCGTATCGACTTCAATCTCGACTTTCACCAGATGACCGGCTGCAGCTTTCGCCGCGCGCAAAGCCGGGCGAATGCCGCCTGCCACCGCAATGTGATTGTCCTTGATCAGCACCGCATCATCGAGACCAAAGCGATGGTTCATGGCCCCGCCACAGCGCACGGCATATTTTTCAAAAGCACGCAAGTTAGGCGTGGTCTTGCGTGTGCAGCAGATCTTCGCATTCGTATGGGAGACCAGCGCCACAAATTCTGCCGTCATCGTTGCAATGCCTGACAGGCGGCAGGCGTAATTCAACGCGACACGCTCCGCCGTCAAAATCGCGCGTGCATTGCCCTTGATCCGCGCCACCGGCGTCTTGGCTGGCACATGCGCGCCTTCCGCCACCAGCGGCTCGAACGAGAGCATGGGATCAATCAGACGAAACGCGGCTTCCGCCAGAGGCAGGCCGCACACGACACCGCCCTTGCGCGCTGCCATGACAGCAGAGGCCTGCATGTCGGCTGGAATGGTCGCCATGGTGGTGATGTCGCCTGCTTGGCCGAGATCCTCATCCAGCGCCGCGCGCACGGCATTTTCGAGCAGGATCGGATTAAAGAAAGCCATGGTCATGGATGTGGTCCTAATGAAAATCAGTCAGCTTTATTACGCGAAGGCTGCGCGCCAGACAAACGCCCCGCCACCTCACGCGTGGAGGGGATGCGGCGGTTGTCACCCGCCGCCTGGTCTTCATCACGCGCCAGATTGTCGATCATGGCGAGCAGCGCCTTGCGCATCGCAGCAATCTCGCGCTCGTCCAGACCATCCACCGCAATGGCATTGACCTCTTCGGCCAGCGGCACAAGCTTGTCTTTCAGCGATTGGCCAAGCGGGGTGAGATGAATGAACACCTGCTTGCGATCACCCGGCTTCTGACGACGCTCGACATAGCCGAGCTTCTCCATCGCTTTCACAGCGGAAAACGTCGTGGGCTCCATCACGCCAGCCAGATCCGACAAAGCGCGCTGCGCAATGCCATCGCCGTTCCACAAAATGCGCAAAAAGGTCCAATGGCCAAAGGACACGCCGTGCTCTGCCAGCCGCATCTGCAAGGCGCGCCCCAGACCACGTGACGCATCCTTGATGAGATGCGCCAGTCGATCATCAGGCACGGCTTCGCGCCAATGATGCTGAATGACTTGGGCAAGGCCGCCGCGCTTGCTCATGCGCGTGCTCCCGTGCCGATTTGATGGCTCATAAAAATCTCACGCCCCTCGCGCGCCGATTGCAACAATGCAAGGCAGACTTCCATGGTTGCCAGCGACCATTCACCCGAATGCAGCGGCGCGACATTGTCAAAGACCGCCGCGAAGAGTTCATCGACCACTTCACTGCGCGGAATTTTGGGCGGATCAAGCGTCAAAAACGCTTGCTCAAGATCGCCATAGACACGCACACCATCGCCAAAAGCGCGCAGATCCGCGCGCTCACAACTGGCGGTCAGAAAACCAAAGGTCTGATGCTGTCGCCCGCTCACCTCCGACAGATCGGTATAAGCAGAACCGCCATAATTGCGGGCATTTTTCAGCGCCGACTCTTCCGCCAGATTGCCCGAGGCCAGAATAGCCTTGCGTGCCGCGCCATAATTTTTCGGGTCTTTCTTCAGCCCAAGCTCATTCGTCCAGTCGAGCAGCTCATCGCTGTCAAAATGCGCATGGCCCGAATAGGTCATGGTTGCGCTGACGCCATTCTCGAAGGTGAGAAAGGCATTATACGCACCCTCCGTCGGGCGCGCCTCATCCCACACGCCCGTCATGGCACGCACGCTCTTCACGCGCCCACCAGCGATCAAGCGGATCATCTCCACCTGATGGGGTGCCTGATTGTAA
>CAINNX010000116.1 GCA_903851305.1 uncultured Hyphomicrobiales bacterium
AGGTTCGCAAGCGCGCTGCTCGCATGGGCCGCAACCCTGCCACCGGCGAAGCCATCAAGATCAAGGCTTCGAAGAAGGTCGCTTTCCGCGCCCTTAAGGAGCTCAAGGAAGCCGTCTAAGGTTTTCTTGGTCTGTTATGCAGAAAGGCCGGAGCTGCAAAGCTCCGGCCTTTTTGTTTGGTGTGCGCTTCGTCATTGCGAGCGGAGCGAAGCAATCCATGGCCAGATGTCGCGCCATGGATTGCCGCGTCGCCTTCGGCTCGTCGCAATGACGAATTTACACCACCTGATTGTACCAAGTGAGATCAATATACTTCTGCGGCTCGCTGAGCGTGCCACCTGTTCCATATTTCGAGCGCAGCGCCAGCACTGTGTCGACGCCCTTCATCAGCATGGCAGCTTTCGGCGTCAGGCCGGACTTGGGCGAGAGCAGCGAATTCATCACAGCACCCGCAACCGGCGGCTTGATCTCAGGCATACGCTCCAAAAGAATCTTGGTGGCTTCTTCGCGGTTGGCTGGATCAAGTGTCCAGGCGAGGCCATCGAGATAGCCCTTGATGAAGCCCTTCAGGCTTTCTGGATTTTGCTGCGCCCAAGCGCGGCTCGCAGCGAAAGACCCGCCCTGATAATCAGCAAACAGATTGCTCGACGTGTCGAGCACTTTGAAACCCTGATTGCGTGCAATCGAGGTGAATGGCTCGATGGTCAGCGTGCCGACATGTTCGCCAGCCTTCACGCTTTCCCAACGCTGCGGCGTGGCACCCACCGGCACCATGGAATAATCAGCCTTGGTCAGGCCGTTCTTTTCCAGCATGTCGTAGAGCACGAAGGCAAAACCGGTCGAGAGCGCGTCGAGCGCCAGCGACTTGCCCTTGAGGTCCGCGTAAGTCGCGATGTCGGGCGAGGTGATGAAAGCCAGTTCCACCTGTGTCGCGCCCATGAAAGCGATGAAGTCCGGCGTCTCAGCCAGTTTTACCGCGCCTTGTCCTTCGCGATAGGCCACGACATTGTCAAAGGCCGTGCCCGCAATCTGGAATTTTCCATTGGCGAGATTCTCTGCCTGAAAAGCGGAGGAGGGGGTCGTTGTCAGATTGACGCTGACGCCAGCCTTTTCAAAAAGCCCCTTATCTTGGGCAACAAAGATCGGCAGGTTCGGGGCGCCGGGGAAATTGATGATGTCGAGTTGCGTGGTCATGTCTTGTCTCCCTGATTCAATTCTCGTCCGTCACTGCGAGCGTAGCGAAGCAATCCAGAGGGCCGTACGTGTATTCTCTGGATTGCTTCGCCTTCGGCTCGCAATGACGGCTCAATTCTTCTTTGCGTTCTGAATGGCCTGCCAGATTTTCAGCGGCGTGACCGGCATTTCAATATCGTCAACCCCATAGACTTTCAGTGCGTCCACCACGGCATTGACGATGGTCGACAGCGCGGGCGTCGTGCCGCCTTCGCCACCCGCCTTGATGCCCAGCGGATTGGTGGGCGAGAGCACTTGCGCAATCTCGGTGCGGAAAGAGGGCATATTGTCGAAGCGCGGCATGCCGTAATCCATGAAGGACGCTGCAACCGGCTGGCCGTCTTCATTCAGTTCAAACAATTCAAACATGGCCTGACCAACGCCCTGCGCAATGCCGCCATGCGTCTGGCCATGCACGATGAGGGGATTGATGCAGCGGCCCACATCGTCAACGGTCGCATAGCGCTTGAGATCAATCCAGCCGGTGTCGGGATCAATCTCGACTTCGCAAATGGCCGTGCCATTGGGGAAGACCGGCTCATGCATTTCATTGGTGAGGCCAATGGCAAGGCCGTCTTTCAAATCATCTGGCAGGCTGGCTTGGGCTGCTTCCTTCGCCAGTTCGAACATGGAGAAAGAGCGGTTGGTGGCAGCATGATGGAAGCGGCCATCTTCAAACGTGATCTCGTCCGTCTTCTTGGTCAAGACATGTGCCGCAATCGCCTTGCCCTTTTCGATGAGCAAAGTGGAGGCTTTGGAAATCACCGTGCCCGCATGGCGCATGGAGCGGCCAGAATGAGACCCGCCGCCAACACTGACAATATCGGTGTCGCCGAAAATGATGGTGACAGTTTCAACCGGCACATGGCAGAGGTCTGCCACAACCTGCGCAAAGCTCGTCTCGTGGCCTTGGCCCGATGGCTGCGTGCCGATCACGCAAGAGACTTTGCCATCCGCATGAATGGTGATTTCGGTGCGTTCTTTGGGCGAGCCAATCGAGCTCTCGACATAATTGGCCATGCCAACGCCATAGAGCTTGCCGCGCGATTTCGCCTCGGCGCGGCGCGCATCAGCGCCTTTCCAGTCGGCTATGTCGAGCGCCCAATCCATGTTCTTTTCGTATTCTCCGCTGTCATAAGTGGCGCCCACAGCATTGGTGTAGGGAAACTGGTTGGGGGCGACGAGGTTTTTGCGGCGCAGGTCGATCTTGTCCATTTGGAGCTGGTCGGCCGCGCGTTCCATCAAACGCTCAATGACGAAATTCACTTCCGGGCGGCCTGATGAGCGGTAGGCCTGCGTCGGCATGGTGTTGGTGAACACCGCACGTGCACGCAATGTCGCGACCGGAATGTCATACGAGCCGGTGATCAGACCCGAGCCCTTGCCCAGAGGCGAGAGCGACACGCAACGTGCCCCGACATTGGAGATATTGTCCGAGCGCATGGCCAGAATTTTACCCGAAGCATCAAAGGCAAGCTCTGCATGAACGGCGAGATCGCGGCCCTGATAATCGGTCAGAAAAGCTTCTGTGCGCGAGCACGTGTGCTTGACCGGGCGGCCAACCTTTTTGGCGGCCCAGATGACCAGACCATATTCAACATAGACGCGGTTCTTGGTGCCGAAATTGCCGCCCACATCAAAGGTGCAGACGCGCACTTGGTCAGGCTCGACACCTAACACAAGCGCCAGCTCGTTCTTCTGGCGCACCGCGCCGCCACCGCCGCAATGCAGGAGATAGCGGCCAGTGTTGGCATCAAAATCACCAAGCGCCGCGCGCGGCTCGATGGTGACCCCTGTAACGCGCGGAATATAAATATCCATCGCCACCACATGCGCGGCTTTGGCAAAGACAGCATTGGTCGCGTCGACATCACCAAAGGTCGTGTCGACGAAGCAATTGTCGGGCGTCTCATTCCAGACGGCCGCATGGCCGGGCTTGATCGCCTCGCGCTGGTCGGTGACGAAGGGCAGCACGTCCCATGTGACATCCACCGCTTCGGCCGCATCCATGGCCTGCGTTTCCGTCTCGGCCACGACAATGGCGACAGCCTCACCCACATGGCGCGCCTTGTCGGCGGGGAGCAGCATGTGTGGGCCGATGAAGATCGGCGTGCCACCGGGGCCAGCCAGCTTCATGTCATATTTGGTTTTGGGCACCGGATCATGCGGGATGGGCTTGAGGCCATCAGCGGCGACATCGCTACCCGTAAAAATGCCGAGCACTCCGGGCATGGCAAGTGCGGCAGCCGTGTCGATCTTGACGATGCGCGCATGCGGATGGGGCGAGCGCACCATGGCTGCGAAACTCTGGTTGGGAAGCGTGAAATCGTCTGTGAAACGGCCTTGGCCGGTGAGCAGGCGCTGATCCTCATTGCGGCGCATCGGCTTGCCGATGGACGAGAATTCCGAAGAGACCTGCTTATTCATGCCCGATATTCCCTGGTACCAATCCGGCCCCGCTGGGGGTCTGCTTTGAGGTCGGCTTTTGCCCGACCGCTGGTTGCTTCGCTAGACTATTGTATATACCAAAGCAACCGAATGGGGTGACCTCCACACCCCGCCGAAAAGGGTTTTGGAACAATGACCAAGGACCAGCGCCGGGGTGCCCCCGCTGACTTTCAAGAACATCTCGCGCTGCTCGAAGAGCGTGGCCTTCTGGTGCGCATTGACCGCCCCATCAACAAGGACACAGAGCTGCATCCGCTGATGCGCTGGCAGTTCGTCGGTGGCTACCCTGAGAGCGAGCGCAAGGCCTTCCTGTTCACCAATGTGGTCGGTTCGAAGGGTGAAAAATACGACATGCCCGTCGTCTGCGGCGCTCTGGCTGGCTCAGAGGAAATCTATGCCGCAGGCATGGGCGTGCCGGTGGAGGAGCTTGGCGAAATCTGGATGCGCGCCATCGACCATCCGATCCCGCCTGAATTTATCGAAATCGCACCCTGCCATGATGTGGTGATCACTGGCGATGAGCTGACGCAGCCGGGCAAAGGCCTGTCGCGCCTGCCGGTGCCGATCTCGACCCCAGGCTTTGATGCCGCCCCCTATCTGACCGCGACCTGCGTGGTGACGAAAGATCCCGAAACCGGCGTGCGCAACATGGGCACCTATCGCGCCGGGCTGAAGGCTGAAAACCGCCTGGGCGTGCGCATGGCGTCGCGACTTGGCGGGGCAGGCGGCTATTTGCACTGGCTGAAATACCAGAAGCTCGGCAAGCCGATGCCTGTCGCCATTGTGGTTGGCTGCGCGCCTGTGGTGATGTTCACCGGCCCACAGAAGCTCTCGACCTCGCAAGATGAAATGGCGGTGGCTGGCGGCCTCGCAGGGCGTGCTCTGCGCGTGACCAAGTGCAAGACGGTGGATCTCGAAATTCCCGCTGACGCCGAAATCGTCGTGGAAGGCTATATCGACACAGAGATGCTCGAGCCCGAAGGCCCCTTCGGCGAGAGCCACGGCCATGTCGCGCTGGAAGATTTCAACATGTCGATGGTGGTGACCGCCATCACGCATAAGAAGAACGCGATCTTCACGACCATTCTCTCGGAAGTGACGCCCTCAGAATCCTCCATCCTGAAGAAGAGCGCCTATGAAGCGCTTTATCTGGCGCATCTGAAAAACCAGCTGGAAATTCGCGGCATCAAAAAAGTGGTGATGCACGAGCCGCTGACCAATTTGCGCAAGGTTCTCTTCCTGCAATTTGCCCATGGCGCGCCCCAGACCGAAGTCTGGCGTGGTCTGCAGGGCGCAGCTTCCTTGCAGGCGCAATGCGGCAAGGTGGTGATTGCGGTTTCCGAGGACATTGATCTCAACAATACGGACGCGATCTTCTGGTCGCTCGCCTATCGCGCCAATCCGATTGAAGACATTTTGATCGTGCCTCATCGTTCAGGTGGGCACGGGCCGAAATCCGGCGCGGGTGGCGATTCCACTTTGCTGATGGATTTGACGCTGAAACATTCCATGCCGCCGCTGGCTTTGCCCGCGAAGGAATATATGGAAAATTCCAAAAAGATTTGGGAAGAGCTGAACCTTGGCCGCCTGTCGGTGAAGGCACCCTGGCATGGCTATGATCTGGGTGACTGGTCGCCTGATTGGGATGCCTTCGCGCAAAATGCGGCCAAGGGTGACTGGCTGAAAAATGGCGTAAACACGTTTGGCCGCCGGCGCGCCGGTCTTAACCCCGAAACGCCCGTGCGCAAGGTCGAGGGTAAGGACAAGAAGTGATGCTCAGCGTTTCTCTCACGATCAATGGCGAGAAAGTCTCAGCGCAGGTTGATCCGCGCACGCTGCTGGTGAAATTCTTGCGCGAGCATCTGCGCCTCACCGGCACGCATGTGGGCTGCGACACGACGCAATGTGGCGCATGCACCATCATCTTCAATGGTGACGCTGTGAAAAGCTGCACCATGCTGGTCGCGCAAGCTGATGGTGGAGAAGTGACCACCATTGAAGGTCTTGCCAAGGGCGACAAGATGCATCCCGTGCAAGAGGCCTTTCATGTTCATCACGGATTGCAATGCGGCTTTTGCACGCCCGGCATGGTGATGTGCTCGGTTGATCTTTTGAACAAGATTCCCAAGCCTAGCGAAGAAGAGATTCGCCACGGTATGGAAGGAAATCTCTGCCGCTGCACGGGCTATCATAATATTGTGGCCGCCATTCAGGCAGCATCGGGACAAGAGACGATTGGTCATTAGCCTCGTCATTGCGAGGAACGAAGCAATCCAGAAGCAAAATGTGAGGACCTGGATTGCTTCGCTTCGCTCGCAATGACGGCGGAATGGTGGAGGATAAGATGAAAAAGATTCTTGCAGCCGCAGTCGCGGTTTGTTTCTCAGCTCCCGCCCTCGCGGAAGACCTTTTTGCAGGCAAGACTGTCACCATTCTTGTC
>CAINNX010000117.1 GCA_903851305.1 uncultured Hyphomicrobiales bacterium
GCGCCGGCGCCCTCGTCATCGGCTTCGACATTCTTGACCCCGCGCTCGCGCAAGCGCCGACGCCGGACCTGCCCGGCGATCTCAAGACAACGCCGAAAGTATCGTCATGGTTACGCATTGAGGCAGGCGGTAAAATACGCCTGCTCGTGGGCAAGGTCGAAATAGGGCAGGGCATTCTCACCGCCGTCTCTCAGCTCTGCGCGGAAGAACTCGGCGTTGACATGTCCCGCCTCGTCCTCACTTCGGGCGATACACGCCTCGTGCCGGATGAAGGCGTGACGGCGGGCTCATTCTCCATGCCCAACTGCGGCTCCGCTGTGCGCGCGGTTTCCGCCGATGCGCGCCAAATCTTGCTTGGGCTGGCGGCGACGAAGTTGGGCGCTCCCGCCGACAAGTTGACGGTCAACGACGGCAAGGTCAGTGCGCCCGATGGCAAGAGCGTCACCTATTGGGACCTTGTGGCCGGCCAAAAGCTCGACATTGAAGCGACCGGCACAGCGAAGCTGAAAGACGCAAAAGACCGCCGCTATATCGGCAAAAAAGTCGGCCGCCTCGACATTCCATCCAAAGCCACAGGCACGCTGATCTTCATTCAGGATTTACGGCCAGACGGCATGTTGCATGGTCGCATTTTGCGCCCACCAACCTATGGCGCCAAGCTTGTGTCCATTGATCGCGATGTGACAACCATGCCGGGCATCAAACGCATTGTGCGTGATGGCTCGTTTCTGGGTGTGATTGCCGAGCGCGAAGAGCAGGCCATTGCCGCTATTGACGCGCTACGTCGCGCAACGACTTGGGACATGCCCAAAGATGTGCCTACCAGCGACACGATCTTTGATTGGCTCAAAGCCCAACCCGCCAAACTCATCACCATCAAGGATGTTGCAAATCCGGCAGCCGATAAGGCGAAGAAAGTGGTCGAGGCGGAATATCGTCGTCCCTACCACATGCATGCCACCATCGGCCCATCGACCGCGATTGCGACCTTTGCTGGCGATGGCTCGGTGCTGATCCAGACGCATACGCAATCACCTTTTGAAACAGCGGCTGCCATTACGCAAATGCTCAATTTGCCGAAAGACAAAGTGAATTGCGAACATTGGCAGGGCGCTGGCTGTTATGGCCACAATGCCATGGATGATGCGGCTGCAGACGCAGCCTTGCTGGCGCGCTTCGTCACGGGCCGCCCCGTGCGCGTCCAATGGTCGCGCAATGATGAGCACAAATGGGAGCCCTATGGCTCGGCCATGGTCGTGCGTATGAAAGCGGCGCTCGATGACAAGGGTGACATTCTCGATTGGGATCACACGATCTGGTCGACATCACACGGCACGCGCCCCGGCGGCAAGGCTGGCAATCTTTTGCCAGCCCAGACGCTCGAAAAAGCGCATCCGTTGCCAACCCCTGTCAATGGCGGCGCGCCCAATTATGCAGCCGATCGCAATGGCATTCCGCTCTACGAATTCCCGGGCACGCATGTGCGCACGCATTTCGTTGAAAAGCTGGCGGCCCGTGCATCCTCGACGCGCGGACTTGGTGCCTATGGCAATGTCTTTGCCATCGAGAGCTTCATTGATGATCTGGCACGCGCCGCCAAAGTCGATCCGGTGGAATATCGCCTGCGCTATCTGAAAGACCCTCGTGCGCGCGAGGTCTTGCAGAAGACGGCCGAGATGTTTGGCTGGACCAAGTGGAAGGCCGCGCCCGGCAAGGGACGCGGCATTGCCTTTGCCCGCTACAAGAACCTGTCGACCTACACAGCCGTTGCGCTGGAAGTGGAAGTCGAGAAAGCGACGGGCGCTATCCGCGTGAAGCGCGTGTCGTCTGCCAATGATTCAGGCGAGATTGTTTCGCATGATGGCGTGACCAACCAGCTCGAAGGCGGCATCATCCAGTCGCTGTCCTGGACTTTGAAAGAAGGCGTGCGCTTTGATGAAAAGGGCGTGCGCAGTGAAGATTGGACCTCTTATCCGATCCTCACCTTCTCGGAAGTGCCGCCCATCGACATCAAGTTGATTGATCGCCCGGGCATGCCGTTTCTGGGTGCCGGTGAAGCCACACAAGGCCCGACCGGTGCAGCACTCGCCAATGCGGTGATGGATGCAACCGGTGTGCGCTTCCGCGATGTGCCGTTCCTGCCGTCACGGATTAAAGCCGGGTTGATGGCTTAAGACGACGCGTGACCCTTCCCCCGCATGCGGGAGAGGGGGTGACGGTTCACCCCCCGCCATACAACCAGGCAATGCCTTCAATCGCCTGCTCAGGCGTGCGGGCTTTCAGCATGTTGTTGCGCAATTCCGCAATCGGCCCGCGGGCGTGATAGGCCTCGCCATAAACACGCGCCATGAGCTGCACGCGGGATGTGCGCAGATAGCGGGCGTTTTGATAATCGAGCAGCGCAGCGGGAAGATCATCGGGCTTGGCTTCAACCTTCTCAGCCAGACACACAGCATCTTCCAGCGCCATGCAGGCGCCCTGCGCCAGATATTGCAGCATGGGATGCGCGGCATCGCCCAGCAGCGTGGTGCGACCCTTGGACCAATCCTTGACGGGCTCGCGATCACACAAGACCCACATCTTCCAGACGTCGATCTTTTCCAGCATGCGCAGAACCTGCGGCACTTGGCCCTTGAAATGGGCATGTAGCAGAGCCGGATCCCCCGCCTGATCCCAGCCTTCCGAATAATGATCGGAATGGAAGACGGCGACGAGATTATACAATTCACCACGGCGCAGCGGATAGTGAACCAGATGCGTGCGCGGACCGGCCCACAGCACGACATCGGGATTCCACAAATCAGCTGGCACATCTTCGCGCTTCAACACGGCGCGATAGGCGATATGTCCTGAGACACGCGGCTTGCCATCACCCACCAGCTTCTGGCGCGTCTTTGACCACAGACCATCGCAGCCGATCATGGCGCAGCCGGTGATGATGCGGCCATCTTCCATGGTCACGACCACTTCGCCGCCCTTGTCCTCGAAATCGAGCACACGCGCGCGGGTCTCCAGCGTGATGTTTTTCATCGTCTGGCAGGCTTCAAGAATGATCGCCTGCAGATCAGCGCGGTGAATGACCGCATATGTATCGCCAAAGCGGCGCGTCAGATCCTCGCCCAACGGCATGCGCGTGATGAGCTCGCCATTGAGCGCATCGCGCATTTCAAGGCCTGTGGGAATGGCCACATCTTGCAAGATGCGGTCACGCAGACCCAGCTTTTTGAAGGGCGTGAACACATTGGGGCCGAGCTGAATGCCAGCGCCAATTTCTTTGAATTCCGATGCCTGTTCCAAAACGTGAACGGCAAAACCTTTTTGTGCCAGCGCCAATGCGGTGCCAAGCCCGCCAATGCCGCCGCCCACAATGATGAAAGGTTTGGTGTCAGCCTGTGCCATAAAGACCTCCCTCAGACATTGTCTTGCCGCGCAATCATGCGCCGCATCATTTGGGTAAATTGAATCCGCTCTGCCGCATCGAGCGGCTCGAGCATGCGCGCTTGTGCTGCGCGCACAAAAGGCTCGCAATCAGCCAGCATGCGCGTGCCGCGTCGCGAGAGTTTCAACAGCTTCACGCGCTTGTCGTGTGGATTGGCGCGTCGCTCAATAAAACCCTTGCCCTCCAGCCGTTCCAGCACATTGCCCATGGTCGAGCGATCAATCGCCACGAGGGCTGCAATGCGGGTCGCATCAATGCCGGGATTGTCGCGCAGGGCGACAAGGGCCGCATATTGCACAGGCGTAATATCCAAACCTTCGCATTCGCGCGCAAAGACCGACACGGCCATTTGCTGCAAGCGGCGGATCAGATGGCCGGGTTTGAGATAGACATCATCCATGCCGCCATGGGCGGCATCGCGCAGGGCTTCTTCCGGCAAAAGATCGATGAGGTCGACCTCACTCGGCATCGGGCTGGCGCTCGGGTGCCGTGTCGGTGAAGGCTGGCAACTTCATGCATTCCGCCTCTGCTTCAAGCAAGCGTGTCCAGCCCGACAAATCACAGCCAAAACGGCGCGCATTGAACAATTGGGGCACAAGGCAAATGTCAGCCAGAGTAGGCTTGTCTCCGAAACAGAACGGCCCCTTTGTGCCCGCCAACATAGCCTCGCAAGCATCCAAACCTTGTTGATTGACGCGCCGGGCCCAATCATTGACCTCAGCGTCGCCATGGCCAAGTTTACGGACTGCATTCAATACGCTGAGATTTTGTACGGGGTGGATATCGCACGCGATGGCCAGAGCGAAAGCGCGCACGCGTGCCCGATCCAGAGGGTCTTTAGGCAAAATCGCTGGCTCAGGATGCGTCTCTTCCAAATAGTCGATCATGGCCAGAGATTGCGTAAGAATAGACCCATCATCCAGTCTAAGGGTCGGCACATAACCTTGCGGGTTGAGCTTAAGATAGTCGGGCTGACGCTGATCGCCACGACGCAGCACATAGAAGCTCTGATCGTAAGACAGGCCCTTCATAGCCATGACAATACGGACGCGATAGGCCGACGAGCTTCTGAAGAAACCATGCAAGTGCATTCTCATATCCTCCCGGGGCGTCTTCCTTTGTAGGCTCAAAAGGCTCACTTGCCAGACGCTTGCCAAATTGACAGTATACGGAGGAATTACGGCGTCAAGCCGCCGCCAGCAAGCCCAAAATGGCGGGCCATAAAGAGAGGAAGCGATCATGAGCGAAGCCGCCGAAACACCCCAGCGCCGCGCCTTCTACGACAAGATCGACAAACAGAATCTGACGCCACTGTGGACCGTTCTGTCGTCCATCATCACACCTGAGCCCAAATCTGCCGCACAGCCCTTCCTGTGGAAGTTCAACGAGATCCGCGACTATATGATCGAGGCCGGTGGCCTGATCACCGCAAAAGAAGCCGAGCGCCGCGTGCTGGTTCTGGAAAATCCGGGCCTGCGCGGCAAGTCGAGCATCACCACTTCGCTTTATGCCGGCGTGCAGCTGGTGCTGCCGGGCGAGATTGCGCCCGCACATCGTCACAGCCAATCGGCTTTGCGTTTCATCCTGCAAGGCAATGGCGCGCACACAGCCGTCAATGGCGAGCGCACCAAAATGTCGGTGGGTGATTTCATCATCACGCCATCGAACTCGTGGCATGACCATGGCAATGAATCCTCCGAGCCGATCTTCTGGCTTGATGGATTGGATGTGCCGCTCGTCACAGCGCTGGACGCATCTTTTCTGGAACATTGGACGGAAGACGAGCAGCCGATCCTGCGCCCTGAAGGCGATTCACTCGCGCGCTTTGGCGCGAACCTGCTACCGGTCGATCAGAAGACACGCAACCTCACCTCGCCTGTCTTCAACTATCCCTATGCCCGCACGCGCGAGGCTTTGGAGATCATGCGCAAGTCGAAGGAATTCGATCCCTGCCACGGATTGAAGATGCGCTACACCAATCCCGAAACAGGTGACCACGCCATGCCCACCATTGGCGCCTTCATCCAGCTTCTGCCCAAGGGCTTTGCCACCAGCCGCTATCGCTCGACGGATGCCACTGTCTTCACAGTGGTCGAAGGCACGGGCCGCACGACCGTGGGCGACAAGACGTTTGAATGGAAGCCACAGGATATTTTCGTGGTCCCCAGCTGGCATCCGGTCGTGCATGAGGCTGATGGCGATGCGGTCATCTTCTCCTTCTCCGATCGCCCCGTGCAGGAAAAGCTTGGCCTGTTCCGCGAGGATCGCGGCAACGCATGAGAAACCCCTAAGGCTGCGCAAAATATCTGCCGAAGACGCATCACCTTCCCCTCCCCCTTGTGGGGAGGGGCTAGGGGTGGGGGTCGCGCAACGCTTGCAAAATGACCCCGAACACAGACACAATTTTCAGATCTGACAGTCTCACGACCCCCACCTCGCTCGGGCTTTCGCCCGAGTCGTCCTCCCCACAAGGGGGAGGAGGTGCCACGCCGACCTGATCCAAACAGCCCGGCACGGCGTAACTCAGCTGCTATTCCGCAGATGCAGATGAGAACAGCCCCATGACGCGAATTCTGGCGACCTATGCGGCCACACTGATCGGCTTTCTGGCCATTGATTTTATCTGGCTGGGTTTCATTGCCACCAAATTCTACAAAGACCAGCTGGGCGAGATGATGCTGGACAAGCCCCATATGGGCGTGGCCTTTGCATTTTATGCGCTCTATGCGGCCGGCATGGTTTTGTTTGCAGTCATGCCGGGGTTGGAGGCGCGCAGCTGGGCCAAGACCGCTCTTCTTGGCGGCGCTCTCGGTCTGGTGGCCTATGGCACCTATGACCTCACCAATTACGCGACACTAAAAAACTGGCCGCTGACGATGACGTTGGTTGATCTTGGCTGGGGCGCGAGCGTGACAGCTGCGGGCGCAACGATCGGCTATTTCGTCTCGGACTGGATGTTCGACTAGAGCTTCACAACCGCCCCATCGGGCGCCAATTCAGATAATCCTTGATCCGCTTATGCAAGCCATCGCGCACATTGCGATAGGCATCCAACATATTTTCACGCGTGCCCTGCACGGCGGTTGGATCAATGGTTGGCCAATAGATCACCTCGACTGAGAGAGAGCGTGTAAATTCCAACGCACGGTGATGGGCTTCCGGCGACAGGCTGATGATCACATCAAAACTGGCGTCTTCAAGATCTTCAAATGTATGCGGCTTGTGCTTGCAAATATCGATGCCGAGTTCATCCATGACGGCAATGGCAAAACCATCTAGGTCGCCGGCGCGCACACCCGCAGAGGCAAAATAGATTTCGCGGCCGAACAATTGTTTAGCCAGCGCCTCTGCCATGGGCGAGCGCACAGCATTCATCGAACAGGCAAAAAGCACCGATTGCGGACGCTTGCGCTCAGCTTCCGGAAAGCTTGGCTTATCCTGCATCATGCCATGATTCATGGCGCTTAGCCCTTCCAGTGCAGGGCCGTGACAAGGGTAAAGAGGCGGCGCGCCGTGTCAAAATCGCAATCGATCTTGCCGTTGAGCCTCTCAGCCAGAAGTTTGGCGCCATCATTGTGCAGGCCGCGACGGCCCATATCGATGGCTTCAATTTGCGCCGGAGTGGCTGTGCGAATAGCCGCGTAATAGCTTTCGCAAACCATGAAATAATCTTTGAGGATGCGGCGAAACGGCGTCAGCGACAGAATATGCGTGATCACAGTCAGGCCACCTTCCTGGCGGATATCAAAAGCGAGCTTCGCGTCATGCAGCGCGATCAGCAATTCATAAGGCCCGCCGTCATGACCGGGCACGCCAAAGGTGTTGGATTCAACCAGATCATAAATGGCAATGGCGCGCTCGTGCTCCTGATCGGGATTGCCGCGGCCGATGGAATTTTCATCCAGCATGACCGCAACAAGCCTTTTGAGAGCAGCTTCATCCATGATCAGTGTCTATCCAAGGTTCAGGCGGATGGAAACAGAACGCGCATGCGCTTGCAAACCCTCAGCCTCCCCCAAAGCCACGGCCGCAGGCCCAAGGGCGCGCAACGAATCTGGCGAGCATTTCAGGAGCGAGGTGCGCTTGATGAAATCATTGACGCCAAGGCCTGACGAAAAACGCGCTGAACGCGCGGTCGGCAGCACGTGGTTGGAACCACCCACATAATCTCCAATCGCCTCTGGCGTATAGGCACCGATGAAAATCGCGCCCGCATTGGTGATGCGCATTGTCAGATCATCGGCATCGCTCGAGATGATCTCCAGATGCTCGGGTGCCAGACGATCAATGATGGCAATCGACTGATCCAGCGAGGGCACATCGATAATAGCGCCGTAATCTTTCCAGCTGGCGCTCGCAATGTCGCGGCGTGGCAGTAGCGCCAATTGGCCTTCCAACGCTTTGATCACAGCCTCACCCAAAGCGCGATCTGACGTCACCAGAATGGATTGCGCCGCCGTGTCATGTTCGGCCTGTGCGAGCAGATCCGCTGCAATCCATTCCGGATTGGCGGTAGAGTCGGCCATCACCACAACTTCAGAAGGGCCAGCAATCATATCGATGCCAACTGTGCCAAATACGCGGCGCTTGGCAGCTGCAACAAAAGCATTGCCGGGGCCAACAATCTTGGCGACGGGCGCAATGGACTGCGTGCCATAGGCCAGCGCTGCCACAGCCTGCGCCCCGCCAACACGATAGATTTCATCGACGCCCGCCAATTTCGCGGCCGCCAACACCAGCGGATTCAAAATGCCATCGGGGGTCGGCACCACCATGACGATGCGCCCCACACCCGCAACTTTGGCAGGCGCTGCATTCATCAGGACGGATGAGGGGTAGCTCGCCGTGCCACCGGGCACATAGAGACCCACAGATTGAATAGCCGTCCAACGCCAGCCGAGCTCCACACCCAGCGCATCGGTAAAGCGATGATCCTGCGGCTTCTGCTTTTCGTGATAAGCGACAATGCGTGAATGGGCGAAGCGCAAAGCCTCCAGCGCGCGCGATTCACAGGCCGCCGTTGCCGCCTCGATCTCGGTGTCGGTGACACGCAGGCCGCCGGACAGATCGACGCGATCAAAGCGTTTGGAATAATCAATGAGCGCCGCATCGCCGCGCTTGATCACATCGGCGATAATGTCGCGCACGATTGTGTCGACCTCTTCCGAGACTTCCCGCTTCATGGCGAGAAGCGCATCGAAACGCGCCGCAAAATCGGGCTCATTCATATCGAGCCGCATCACCATTCGTGTCACTCCAACAAATTCGTTTCAGTGCCCGGCTGGGGCATCATCGATGGCGTGGCCAGGTTTATGGGCCGCAGCCCATCGGGGGCCCAGATCGCGCATCTGCGCGTCTACGCATTCGACCTCAAGCCGGATGGCCGCGCCACCCGAAAAGACCAGCTCAATCGTGCCCGCCGGGGCCTCTCCTTCAAGAAAAGCGATGGAGAGAAGGTTGAGAACCCCTTCCCTATTCGACCGGTCAAATCCTGTCGAGGCGACCCGCACCACATTGTCAAAATGCAGGCCCGCCCTGCAGCGCTCTTGCTGGCCACGCTCGGCGGCCACCCAGTCAAAGCGCGAGGCCAGCAGGGCAAAACGGTGTTGGGCGGGGAAAAAGGCCAGATCGACCAAGCGCACGACGGCATCCTGCAAATTGGTGGAGATGACGCTGAGATCCTCGGCATCAAGCGCGATCAGGCGCAAAACCGCTTGCCTTCGCTCATCTGCCCGCCTGCTGTCGCATCTGCCATGGTGAAACCCCGTTCTGTTCATCGTGTTAGCGGCAGGCCGTGGCAGGGGCAAGCGGGAGGGGTTCCACACCCCCTCTTTGCGAGAAGCCGGCAAGGGCATATGCGGCCATCCAGAGCGCCACGCATAAGGCCCCCTTGATGGCTTCGCTTCGCTCGCAAGGCCAGGCGAGAGCTAGCGCTCGGGCTTTTTAACCCGGCTCGCGCAGGCGTTCCACGGTCGCGCCACAGGCTTGCAGCTTTTCTTCCAACTGCTCGAAGCCACGATCCAGATGATAGACGCGGTGGACGATGGTCTCGCCTTCCGCCGCAAGGGCGGCAATGACCAGCGATACGGAAGCACGCAGATCGGTGGCCATGACCGGTGCGCCCTTCAGCTTCGGCCGGCCTTCGACAATCGCGACATCACCTTCAAGCTTGATGCGCGCACCCAGACGCGCCAGCTCTTGCACATGCATGAAGCGGTTTTCGAAAATCGTTTCCGTGATGCGCGAGGTGCCATCCGCACCTGACATGAGCGCCATGAATTGCGCTTGCAGATCGGTCGGGAAACCGGGGAACGGCGCGGTGGTTACATCGACGGGACGAATCTTGCCGCCCTTGCGTGAAACACGCAGACCCTGCGCTGTCTCATCAATCTGCGCACCGGTCTGGCGCAGCACATCAAGTGCCAAAGGCAACAGATCGGCTCGAGCGCCTGCGAGCAAAACATCACCGCCCGTCATCGCCACAGCACAAGCATATGTGCCCGCTTCAATGCGATCAGGCAAAACGTCATGGCGTGCGCCATGCAATGATGTCACGCCCTCAATCTCGATGGTGGATGTGCCAGCGCCCGAAATTTTGGCGCCCATTTTCACCAAACAATCAGCGAGATCTTTCACTTCCGGCTCACAAGCCGCGTTTTTGATCAATGTATGACCCTTGGCCAGCGAGGCTGCCATCAAGGCTGTATGCGTGCCACCCACCGTGACTTTGGCAAAATCAATCTCGCCACCGACAAGCCCTTTTTTGGCATCTGCCAAAACATAGCCGCCTTCGATCTCGATATTGGCGCCGAGCTTTTCGAGCACCATCAGCAAAAGATCGACAGGGCGCGTGCCAATGGCGCAGCCGCCCGGCAGAGAGACTTTTGCCACACCCATGCGCGCCAGCAGCGGCGCAATCACCCAGAAAGACGCGCGCATGCGCGACACAAGCTCGTAAGGTGCCGTCGTGTCGACAATGGTTTTCGCGTCCAGATGAATGGTCTGGCCGGCATAGGGCGAATCGCCCACGCGCTTGCCCTCAAGACGATAATCAACGCCGTGGTTGCCCAGAATACGGTTGAGCTGGTTGACATCGGCCAGACGCGGCACATTTTCGAGCGTCAGCGTCTCTGGCGTCAGCAAAGAGGCAATCATCAGCGGCAGGGCAGCGTTTTTCGCGCCCGAAATCGGAATGATGCCATTCAGCGGGCTGCCGCCGACAATGCGAATACGATCCATCTCACCTCACAACAGGACACCCAAAAGGACATCCAAATCCGGTCACGTGCCTCGGCTCAGAACATGGCGGCAATAAGGTACAAAGCTCATTCCTGCCCGTCAGCGGAGGATTTTGCTACGTCCTCGCCTGCCCGCGCGCGAGTCTGCGCCTTGCGGCGCGCCAGATTGGCCTTGAGTGCCTTGGCCAATCGCGCTTTTTCAGCCGCTTTAGCGGCCAAAACATGCGCTGACATCTTGTTCTCAGCCGAATCAGTCATAGGGCATCCTGTCGCCTTGCCCCGGACCGAGCAAGCGCGGCTGCCTTTTAAGGCAGCAAGGCGAGGGCTTCAAGCAAGACGACGGGCTTTTGACCCCGCCGGGCTCCCGCCCAAAAAAAAGCCAGCGTCTTCCATGCCTCACAGCAAAAGAAAAACCCGGCAGCCAAGCTGCCGGGTTCTCCCATCATATCAAATCGATCTGTAGACTGGATCAGCTATTGCCACCAAATCCACCCAGGATCAGATTCATTGGCTTGATCGGATCAAGCGAAGCACCCGAACGATCACGCTCGAAGAGTGTCTTGGAACCGAAGTTCAGCTTGAGGCCAACCAGAGCGCGCGGTTGCAGTGCCGGACCCGCCCATGACAGATAGGTCCAGCATGTGAATCAGCAACATCTGTGCCATATTCAATCTGTCGTTTTCTAGACAGGTCTGAGGATCGGCTATTTGGGGCGTGAGCCCTCCACAGAGCCACCATGGGCTGCCCCGCCCAGCCCGCTTGCCATACCCAGCCCCCTGTGGCACAAGGCGCGCACCGTGGCAGGGAGCCTATGCGTCCCGCCCAAAATGCTGCCGTAGCTCAGTGGTAGAGCACTCCATTGGTAATGGAGAGGTCGAGAGTTCAATCCTCTCTGGCAGCACCATTCTTTTCAATAAGTTAGTCCGCAATAGACGCCCTCTATCACGCGCGGGCGCTGGTCTCATTCCATTCGGGGAACCGGGGTTTTGGGCGACGCGGCTACGCGTGCCATCCGGAATGCGCAAACGGCAGGAAGCTTCAATAGTTACGGCATAATGTTCAAATCCAAAGGGACCTGTGCAGTCCGCCTGCTCATGGTTTCAAAAACCGGCAATATGAGACTCTTTTTGTGTTCACTAAGTAAAGACAACAGTAACAAACAAACCGGCAGCTTCATGGCAGCGTCTTAATTGCTACCCATAAGTATTACTGAATAATAACGATATGAATCTTTGAGAAAAAGCATAGCCTAAAAGTCTGTCGCAGCTTGAAGCACTCGGTTGCGGCACCAAAAATATAAAAAAAATAAAGTTCCTCTGGGGGAGGCACAGACTTGATTACACGACGTCATATATTGAATGTCTCTGTGCCATTGCTGGGCACATTGGCAATGCCCTCCATCATTCGCGCACAAACCGGCCAACAGAAGCACTTTTTTGCTGGCTGCTATTACGACACAGCCATCTCCGATGCGAGCCTGATGTCGCGCTATCTGATTGCGCCATGGCGCCAGGAATTACAGCAAAAATCAAAGGGCGAAAAAATCACGCAAGATGGGGCAGAAATGTCGCCTTACGTGCGTGATATTTTTCAAGAGCGCAAAGATTTTGCAGCTGCAGCTGGTTTGAATGAAAATGACGAAGGCAATCCGATCGCCATTTCACTGAACCGCGCCCAACATGAGACCATTACCGTTCTCACGCCTGGTCTGCCGCCAGAATATTTGACCATTATCAGTGTCTCGGCAGCCCTTGATGTGATGACAGGGCAAGCCGCATTCCGAAATCAGAACCGGTTTGAATCCATTTACAGCAACATGTTTGTGGTGAACCAGGTCATCCAGGGACGCAACAAACTGACGGATGCCGAACTCCTCAAATACTACCGCAATACCTTCAAAGAAGCGGTCTATGCTTTGCTCGAACGTGCGGCGAAAACTTTGCGCGACAAACGCGAGCGGGCAGACGCTGTGTTCCAGGTCAAAAACATGCTGATGCCCAAGCAGTTGCCGCAGGATCTGGCTGCCTTAATTGCCAGCGGCGTTGAAGGCTCGGCAGACAAAAACGAAAATGCGAATGCGGAAGAAATCAAAAAGCTCACCCGCGAGATCAAGCATATCTATAGCTTGAAAATTATGGATGCGCTGGAAAAAGCCAAGATCACCAATGCTGCTATTCTACCCCCTGAAAGCCCTTGGACTGAAGGTCGTATCCTTGGGCTGTTGCAGCAGCGTCTCGGGATCACAGGCAAGGGTCAGGAAATTATGACCCAACCAGACACCAATCGCATGAACGGCTACGAAATACGCGCCAATCTTGCGGATGTGTCACGCAGCAAATCAGGGTCAACGTCACAAGTGAATGCGACCATTACCTCACGCATCGTGCGCGTGAAAGGGCCCGATGCTGTTGATCATATGCCCATTTCAATCAAAGAGCCCCTGAAAAAGGTTGCATTATATGTGGGCGCTCGATCATTCATTGATTCCGCCAGCTTCAAGCGAGGCGTCACCCGCGACATTACGATGGCGGCCATTCGAGATGCCGCCGATGGAGCAGCCAAAGAGCTCGTTCCATTCATCAAAGCAACAGCGAATGAAATCTAGGAGAGGCGCGATGCGCAATGTATCACTCATCGCAGGTCTTTTGCTCGCCAGCACATCGGTTTTTGCCCAAAATGTCGAAACGCGCGTGCAGACACGTGTCGAAACACAAGTCGACACAATCGTAAAATCCGGAAGCAGTCCTTCAGGAATGGATGTCTCATTTGATGAAGTTGCGTTCAACGCATCTGGTCGCGGCAAAGTCGAAAAAGAAGCTATCATTGAGGCCTATTACGAGGGGTTCAACAAAGTGCTGCGCCAGCTTGCAGGTGCACAAGCTGAATCCGAGATCGGCCAGAAGTTCCGTGGCGATATGGAGCGGGATTTCGACACATTCCGCCGCCGCTATTTCACCACCGACAGCATGCACACATGCAGAGCCTATGACCGGTCCAACACGCTCATCAAGGATAATGACAAAAAGACGCCGGTTGTGAGCTACCAGTGCCGTGCTGATGGCACGATCAAAATGGGCGCCCTGAAGCAAGATTTCGAGCGCGAGATGAAGTCCAAAGAACGGACTTTGTCGAATGCGTTGACCTTTATATTTGGCAAAGCTGAAACAAATGATCCGGCTGTGGAGCTTGTCACAGACTACATGGGTCGTGCTTTTATTGGCTCTGGCTTCAAAGTTCTCTCGCAAAGCGGGGAAGAAGAAGCCATCCTCGATGGAAAAGTTGATTTTTCACTTGCAATCAATGCCATTGAGTTTGCTGAAGTCAGCTATAGCGCGAACGAGCAATTGTTAACTGGCGCGCTAACCGTGCGCTTCAAAATATTCGATATTAAAAATAAGACCCTCGTTGGTCTGGTTCCCGTAACTGTCAAACAATCGATGCGGGGCCCCAATTCTGACCCGGCGCGCCAAGAATTGCGAGACAAACTGGCCAATGCCGCGGCCCAGGATATCGGGCGTCAAACCGCTACTCGCGTCATGAATGTGCAGGTGGCACGTGAAGCTGATGCAAAAGCCGATGCGCGTGCGGCGTCTAACCAAAAGCAATATGTCGTGCGCATTGTTGGAATCAACACGCGTGACAGAAAGGCTCTGGCTGATCTGCGTGCGGCGATTAAAGCCGCTGTGCCCGATGCCATGCCTGAAGTGAACACGGGAGAATCCAACGACACATTGGTCACTGTCAATTTTGCAACTACCAATCTGAAAATGGATCCTGAGGATGTGTTGGACAAGCTCTTCGATGCTTACAAGACCAACAAAACTTTTGATGCCAAATACAAAGGCAACAATGAGTTCAGCATCACATTTTAATTAAGTGGAGGCTGCCATGTTGCGACTTGTCATTCTGGGACTCACCACGCTGTCCTGTATCAGCTTAGTTCAGGCACAAGAGATTGATGTTCAGTCGCGCGCCAAGGCGCAGGCGGATACATCAGTGCGTATCGGACCAAATGGGGATGTGTCCGTTCAATCACGAAGCAAAGCTGAGGCGGAATCATCTGTGCGCGTGGGGACACCTGCGGAACCCGCACCAGCAAGGCGGTCGCCAACTCAACAATATGATCGGGAACCACAACCCCGTTCAACACCCATGCGCCCACGCATGGACGGCGGTGTGATTATTGAAGATGGCCCAATGATCAGACCATCTGCTGCGCCCTTGCCACCGGCCACAGGTGAAGGCGTGATCATGGTAGACGGGCCAATGATTGATCCATCTGCACCGCCACGCCCGCGCCCGCCCTTGCCTTGCAAGAAAACCATTGAAGCCGTCAGTGACGATCTGCGCATCACGATCATTAACAATTACTGCACGGTCAAAATTACGATTCAGAAACTTTGGCGCGAAGGCGGCAAAACCCATGTTCAATTTGAAGCCGACAACGCAAAGGGTGGCGTCCAGGCCAATTTGCGCATGGTTGAAAAATGGACGGACCGCTCAGGCAAAATTGTTGCTGATCCGATTGATGATCAGCGCGTTGCCATCGCCAAGGGTCGCAACACTATTTTCTCAGTCTCAGGACCAACGCCGAATGCCTTCACCGGCACCATCACGCTTTATCGTTAATCGCCCGAAGGAGCGCTCCATGTTTTTGAAATCGAGCCATGATACTCTTCGCGCACTTGCCGCGGGTCTCGTTCTCTCCATTGTGATGGCGGGAGGCCTTGCTGCACAAGAGGCGGACACGCGCCCCTTGGTTGCTGTCTATCCCATCAAACAGCCGACCAATTCTGCGGTTGCCAGCATGCTGAAGGCCGACAATCTCGATCTCAATCTGATCGTTCTTAAATCAGAAGAAGGTCTACGTAATTCAAAGAAGATGAAGTTGTTTGAGCGCAGCGCATCAGCTTTGGATTCAATCGATGATGAGCAGATGCGTGCATCATGCTTCGGTCGTTCATCAGCCGCACCACAGCCCGCACCTCCGAATACAGTCGTTGGCGTCGCAGAATATGAATGTGAAAAGCGCTTTGCAGGCAATGCTGCAGATAAAGGCAAGCTGTCTAATGTCGAATTCATAGTCCAGATCGTCGTTTCTGATCTTTCGATTGGTAATGCAACTTATCGCAACATACCCGAAATGCCCGGCAAAATGCGTCGCAGTGTTACTGCAAAACTTGATGTGGCTGTAAAAGTCCTGGATACGACTTCTGGACAAATCAAGTTTCAGACCACCGTGCCGGCAACTTATACCGAAAGCGGTATCGCGCAGGACAAAAGCGACGAAAATGTCGACAAACGCGCCATATGGAATGGCCTCGCAAATGACGCTGGACGCAAAATTGCATCCGCTATTGTAAGCATCATGAACTGAGAAAGAATTCAGCTACTGCTGATGATGGGGCGAGGATTTTTGGCTTGTCATGCTGAAAACTTCGGAAATAACGGGGAAGGAAACTCACATGCGTAAATTTTTAGCCGCTTTAACAATTGTTGGCGCGACATCGCTCGCAGCCTGTCTGCCCGCTTCGGCACAGTTTGGCCTGCCACTTGGTGGCTCCTTGCCTATTCCTGGTCTTGGCGGCGGGGGTGGCGGCGGTGGCTTTTCGGCTGCAGCAAATTCTTTGGCCGTCAATCTGAAAACCGCGCTTTATAACCAAGGCATGGCCTTGTCACTGGTGGCGGATGCCATGGGCGACAAGAAAAAAGCTGATCTGTTTCGCTCCCAGTCGGCAGCCATTCAATCAGTCAAAGGCGCCAGCAAGGATTCGACCGAAAAGTTTTTGAAGACTGTCGAGAATAATCCGATCGATCTGAAGGGGCTTGCCAATGTTCAAGATGAAGCTGGCAAAAAGAAAGTTGCGACCGCTCAAGGTCATATGGATGTTGTAATCCTCTATGATGGACTGGCTGTAGCCTCGGCCTTTATGCTCGTGAAAGAAAAGCCAGGCCCGGCCGACATTGCGAGTGCGCCGACGGTTCTTGAGGCTGCACAATTGGCCATTACGGCCCTTCCAACACAGACGAGCAATGCCAAAAAATTCAATGACGCTGTTGAAGGCTACATGAAGCAAAACAATGTCCAGAAGCTGTCAGCTTCGCAGAAGACGGCTTTAGCAAAAAAGACAGATACGAAGGCTAAGCCTGACGCACTGAACAACTAATAGAAATTGTCGGTAAGAAGGAGATTGTCGTCATGAACAAGCGCTTACAAATCGCAACCTGCGTGGCGGCTTTCTCCTTTCTTGCGGCAAGCGCGCCGCGTGCCGAAGTCGTCACCGTCGAAGCAACCGGCATCGGCCAGACCCGTGCAGAAGCTGTCACACATGGTCTGGTGGAGGCCGTCCAAAAAGCAACGGGGGTGCGCGTCGATCAGCTGGCTGTGACAGGACTTAATCAACGCGTTCTGCAAGTCGATGGAAACGTCAACCAGTCCAACACATTCACCTCTGGCTCGGCTGATATGAGTGGCACAGCCAAATTATCCGAAGGCATGGATATGATTGCCACGCAAAGTGGTGGATCCATCAAATCTTATAATGTCACTTCGATGGACAAGGACAACCGCGGTTACATCACCGTCAAAATGAAAGTCGATGTCGATAAATTCAAATCTGTTCTAGGAGACCAAGCCAACAGAGTTCGGTTGGCTGTTGCAGAATTTGAGGGTTTAGATCGCGAAACAGCGCTGCGCTTACAAGACGCGATGAAAGCCTACTTTGTCCAAGCGCGCCGTTTCTCGGTCGTGGATAGGTCTCAGGGTGCCCAATATGCCAAGGAAATGGCTTTGGTGACCAGCCCCAGTGCAGCCCTGTCAGAGCGTGTTCGCTTCGGCCAAGTTTTGGGGGCAGACTTCATCATTGTTGGCAAAGTACGCACTGAAAAGAGCCAGCGTAAAACGCTAGATCCGATCAGCATGGTTGAAAGTGTTCGCGAGATTGTTTCAGCAGAGGTAACTTTCTCCGCCATTGAAATTGCAACCAGTCAGATACTCTGGGCCAATACGATCAAGGTTGTGGGGAGTGCCAATATAGGCTCCAGCATTGATGGTATTTCACGCATGGTTGGCGCTCAGGTTAGCGAAACACTTTTCCCGCTTCGCATTGTCTCTGCAGATGATCCCAATTCATTGACCATCAATCAGGGTGGTCAATCAGTCAGCACCGGCAAACGCTTTGCCTTGATACAGCTGGGTGCTGAACTCAAAGATCCCGACACAAAAGAATCTCTTGGCCGCAAGGAAACCGAGGTTGGCATCGTCGAGATCACCCGCGTCGATCCAAACCTGTCCTACGCTAAATTAATCAGCGGCAAAATCACCAAGGGAACCTCCATGATTTTGCGCAACCCCGCTGCAGTGGCAGAAGCCGGTGGTGCGGCCCCCGCAATCGCCCCAAACCCGGGAACGCGGTCTAAGGCCTTCGATTGACGGATCAATCCTCCATCTTTCCTCGTGGCACGACAGCCCGTCTTGCCCCCTCAAGATGGTGAAACAGCACGCCTTCCCTACCAGCCCCTGGCCCTGTAAAACTTCTGCCAAGGGAATCGAAGACCACAAACAAGATTCCACGCAGGAGGAACCATGAAATTCGATAAAGAACCCGCGCTCTTCTTTCCCAAACTCGCGCGCTTCTATGATTTTGCTGTGCCCTTTTCCTGGGTCGTTGTGCGTTTTGGTGTGGGCTGGGTGCTCGCTGTCCATGGCTACGGCAAAATCATGCGCGGCATGGAAGCCCAGACCAAACAGCTCAATGTCACAATTCCCTATCTGGCGGACTTTAATTTCCCGCTGTCCTTCTTCCTGACCTTTGTCGAGGGTCTGGGCGGCGTGTGCATCATGCTTGGCCTGTTCACGCGCTTCTTTGCGGCGGCCAATGCCATTGAAATGGCGTTTCTGACTTTCGTTGTCTATTGGGGCAATGGCTTTGGCTGGCTCAACAAGGGGTACGAATACACGCTCATGTGGGGCATTCTGTGCTTTGCCATTGCGCTGCGGGGCGGCGGCCCATGGTCAGCTGACCGGTTGCTGGGCAAAGAACTCTGAGACAAAGAAAAGGGCCGGTTTTCACCGGCCCTGTTTTTTTCATATCGTTCAGTGATCATAAACAAGCACGGCTTGGGTTTTTAAAGGCCCGCTTTGCTTTGGTCAGCAAGGCTTTTTTGGATAACAAAGAGTCGCACCGACCTTAAGCCCCCGGGTGGGGCACTTCACATCCGGATTGAGTTGTTGAATTTGTGCCAGTGAGCTGAAATGAAAAAAGTTTTTCCGGGACATGAAGCTCTGACACGTGTCGCCCGCTTTGACAGTATAAACATTAATCTCGCATGCCCCTATATAAGCGGGGCAGGCTTTCGCCGTAAGACGCAGATCAGCTGCCTGTGCTGAAATCAGCGGCGTGCAGACAAAAGAAATAACGATTGCCAGATATCGCATAGTGCCCCCCTTAATCGCTGGAGCATCAATTTAGCGCCCGCCAAGGGACCAAACCACTAACCGGTGGGTTGCAAAACCCAAGACAGAAAAGAGAAAGGGCCAGTTTTCACTGGCCCTTGTTTCATTGGGTGGTCTCAACAAGTGCAGCTGTCTGCACCGGCGCCTCACGTTCTACATAGGCCTCGGCTGCCATCAATGTTCCGAGGAAGAGTGCCAACCCGGCCAGAAGGCCAGCCATTTCAGACAGTCTTTTCATCACAAACCCTCCGCTGAGAGGTGCCAGACTAACCGGGAGTCTTGAGGGAAGCCTGAAGGCAACCCTCAAAAACCCGTGCCATCAGGTTAACCCTGACCGGCCCTGCTGCACTGCGGAAAGATTGTGTGCGCCGCCGAAATGGGCGGCAGCCTGCCTCACTCTTAGGCGTCAAAACCCTCAACGAGGACGAATTCACCCTCGGCAGCGCCAATGCGGTGCTGGCGGGCAGCCTGATATTCGGGGGAATGATAATAGGCATGCGCCTGTTCGTAGCTGTCGAATTCCATGACAACATTGCGGGTGCGCGCTGTGCCCTCAAGCGCCTCATGCTTGCCGCCACGCACCAGCGGGCGGGCGCCAAATTTTTTCACAGCATCAGCCGTTGCCGCTGCGTAACGCGCGTAGGCTTCGGGATCTTTCACATCGACGCGCACGATAATATAGCCCTTGGGCATATGGCTCTCCTTTAACTTTTGAAACCCAGACCTTGGCAGTCTGATCTCGGGTGACCATCGCAACTGCAGGCCCCGCATGCAAGTCAGACCCTGCGAAAGTCGATGACGAATTTGCAACAGCATGCAGCAATCAGAAGCCAAGCTCATTTGGCTACTTGTCTCGCAGCCTCAAAAGATTCACCTTAAGCGTGCGCCCTTGGCGCGTTTCCTCCCCGACTTTGGCCGCTAGGCGTCTCGCCGGCGGCTTCTTTTTTTCTTATCGGAATCCGGCTACCGCAGCGACCATGCGCGCTTCAATCTCGTTGAAGCCATGATAGGCAAAAGCCTCGCAAGGATCACCCTCGCTTTCGCCTCCATCCAGCCAGGTCACGCGCGCCCTGCCACCTGCCCATTTCAAAAATGGCTCGACGCCAACAGGCAGCGTGCCACGGCATCCATCCCACCGATGATGCACAATCAGTGTGGGCGGCAATTTTTCAGGCGTGCCCAGAACGCTCATGACATTCAACGAACGTTGCCCTGATTCAGGGGACAACATGCCCGAGGTCAGAACAAGCTTGTCGGGCCGCGCACCTTTGGCGATGCCTTGCGCTGCGCGCAACGTGCCCCGGCTTGTTCCGGCGACAATCACAGGACGTTTAACGCCCACCATATAATCAACAGCGGCGCGCAGATCCGTATCCGCATCAATGATCAAAACAACGAAATTGCGTTTCACAAAATCATCAGCCGTGCGCACCAGAGAATTGCCTTTCATGCGACCAAGGTGGCCATCAGATGTGACATTGATCACGCCATCACCACCGGGCATCAGAATGAGACTGGCGGTTGGCGCCTTGGGCTTCATCAAGAGCACGCGCGTGCCGCCGATCTCGACGGTCTGACCTTGCTGGGCCAACACGGGAGCAGAGCAGCAAAGGAAAAATGAAAGAATTGATAAAAATCGCAACACGAAAACACTCCGTATCGATCCACCAAAAAGAACGCCCTTGAAACTTTATTTGCCCCGCGCAATGCGCCGCAACTCGTCCATAATATCAGGCGCAACTGCATAGGCCTCCGCCAGAATATGCTCAATTTGCAGACCATCAATGGCTTGAATATCGACATCTTCACGCTTGGCGTCCGACAAAAACTCGGCGTCTTTGACCATGGTCACAAAGGCTTTTTCCAAAATTGCCGCGCGATCTTTCGGAACTTTAGGGCCCAAAACATAAGGGTTGCCGATTTCCTGTTCGACAAAAGCTGTCTCCAGCAAACGCCGCGCACGATCATCGCGGGCGAGCTCCAGAGCGCTGGGTGCATCTGCATAATCAGGGTCACGGCGCAAACCAAACTGCACCACAACACGGCCTTGCCCAGCTGCGATCCAGCCGTTCACCTTCGACTTTACCGGCGCTGTGGCCCCGCCCGCAATATGGCCATCAACTTCAGCGCGCTCGACCGCCAACAAGCCTGCTGTTGACCCCTCATAGCCTTCCACCGGCTTGAGCTGCGAACCAAAGGTCGCATTCAACAGACGCGCATAAACCGAATTGGCCGATGTAATGGCCTGCGAGCTGACACTCACGGGGCGCGCTTTCAAATCCTGCACATTGGTGATGCCAGACTTCGCATTGACCACCAGAATGCCTGTGTCACGCTTGAGTGATCCGAGCCAATGGAATTTTTCCGGATCAAACTGCACACCATGATCATGCAGACCATAAAGCTTGATCATCGAAATGGTGCGGGGCAGACCCCCAATATAAGTGCCGTCCTGTGGCGCCAGATTGTAAATATAATTGGCGGCCTTGATGCCTTCGGCACCCGGCATGTTCTGGACGATCACACTCGGCTCACCGGGGATGTGGCGTGCAATATGGCGCGAAAGCAGACGTGCCAATTGATCATAGCCGCCACCAGGCGCCGAGGAACAAATGACGACTAGCTTTTTGCCGCCATAAAAATCCTCCGCCTGCGCTGGTGTTGCCCCTGCGGCACAAACCATTGCCAGTGCGGGCGCGATGAGACGCCATGATGCGACCATGTTCTCCTCCCCCTTTTTTTATTTTTTTATAAAAAAGGGGCCCGCAGATGCGAGCCCCTTCTTGATGTTTTTTTAAACAGCCGGCCCGATGGATTGCGGTGTGTAGATCGGTCCGGTGATTTTGCTCATATCGAGCGCCCGCAGTTTGGGCTCATCGAAAATATCGGCCATGTCCGACTTCACGCCGGTCTTGTCGATCGCATCCAACCATTTGCGATGGATACGCGGATCCTGATCTTCATATTCCACCTGGCGTCCGCCCTGCTGGATCGACAGCGAGCCAAAGCCTTCAGCCGAGCGCTTGCGCAGCGAGATGAAGGGATAGCGGCGCGAGCCCATGGAACAAGCGACATAACGCGCCGTATCCGCACAGGTATTGAAATGCTGGTGGAACATCCAGAATGGCGGCACATACATGATGCCATGACGCCACGGGATTTCCGTGAATTTGTCGTCACCTTCATACCACAGAAGCGAATAGCCTTCGCCCGACACAGCATGCACGTGTGTGCCAGCGGCATGGCGATGGGCCTTCTTGTAGCGGCCAATCGGAATTTCCGATGTGTGCGAATGCATGGTGGAATCAGCCAGAACGAAGGAGACGTTCTTGGAGCCCTTGCCGCGCTCGCCCAGATCATAAAGCTTGAAGGCCGTAAGATCGGGAACGAAATTCGTCTCCCACAAATTGAGCTTGGCCTTGCCATCGGCGCGCACCACTTCAAGATGTTCGCCTTCACCCTGAAACTGGTTGGCGACACCTGCGCGCTCTGGGAATTTGCACGGGTTATTAAAGACGAAATCTTCATTGTGGTAGAGATTGAGCGTCAGCGGTGCGTCATGGGTGACGGAAATGCGCGCGCTCTCTTTGCCCGACGAATTGAAGATCTGATATTCGCAATTGAGCGGTATGGCGAAGAGCGCCTTCGGGCCCCATTCGAATGTGTGCTTGTCGCCAGTGGGCAGCCACACGGTCGTTGAGCCAAAGCCCGACTGCACCATAAAGAAAGCCTCATAGAGATGTTTTACGGGGCGTGTCTTCTTGCCCGGCAAAACTTCAACCACATAATTGGCCATGAAATCACCGCGCCCGTGTGCGTGATTGAAACAGCCCTTGGCGTCATACCAATCCCAGGTCTTCGTCTCGACTGCGAGCAAATCGAAGCCGAAATCCTCATGCACAGGGATATTCTGCTTTTTCACCCAATCGAGATAGGGCTCGACCAGATAGCGGCCATCCAGCTGTTCTTGTGGGGTTGGTGTGTCATTCATGGTGGCTGTCTTCTTTCTTGTTGCTTAGCCGCTCTTGGGGCATGCGACTCTGTGGCCAGAACTGTCGCCAGACTAAAGTCACACTCCCAAAAGGTAAATATCGGGGCCGGTTTCCGATGTGCGGTTCGACCCAACAGGGTTGCTATTGACAGGCGGAGCCCTTTTCCCTGAGCATGCCACACTTCCGGCCAAGCCCGCGCAAACGGGCCGAAAAGAAAAAATGGCCGGATACGAGGAAATGACCGGGAGATTTCAGACATGACTTTCGCTTCACGGCTTCTGGCCGCAGGCGCTCTGGCTGCCACAGCAGCCTTCGCACAGACCCCTGCCCTAGCCCAGTCGGGTGAGTTTTACGCCGGCAAGACCCTCACCATGATCATCGGCTTTGGCCCGGGTGGCGGCTATGATCTGTGGGGCCGCACCGTGGTGCGCCATATCGTCAATCATCTGCCGGGCAAGCCCACAGGTGTGCCGCAGAATATGCCGGGTGCGGGCAGCTATGCTGCAGCCGCCAATATTTACAATATCGCGCCCAAGGACGGGACCGTGATGGCCATTATTGCGCGTGACGCGGCACTCGGCCCACTGACGGGTGCAGAAGGCGCACGTTTCGATCCGCTGAAGATCAACTGGATTGGCACGCCCACCACGGAAACCAATGTCTGCATCGCGCGCACCGGTGCTGATGTGCAGAGTGTCGATGACATTTACAAAAAGACC
>CAINNX010000118.1 GCA_903851305.1 uncultured Hyphomicrobiales bacterium
CCCCTGTGCTGTGAGAACTTCTACCTGCCGAAGTTTGGCGACAATCTCTTCCGCCTTGTGCCTTTTCCTACCCATGCGTATTCCTCCTCAAGGCTTATAAGCCATACATCAGGGAGGACCACTTTTCAGGGGGCAGACCACCACTAAGTCATTTTGGTCGCTAGAAGCTCGCCCTCTCAAACCACTAGCCATCCTTTGTGATTCCGCACCGCAATGAAGCAAATGATTGCGTCAAGTCTTTTTTGCTATGCCTGTTGAAAAGCCATAGCCTAGCGCTTTCAATCCTGCTACATTCTTTTACGGTGCGCGCATCCGATGTGAGAGGATGATCGCTCGGCTTAGGCCGAAAGATCTGAACCAGCGGGGGCACCTCCCGACTGGGTTGTTGCGTTTGAATAAAGGCGGACGCAGGGACTGGTTGCCAATAGGCGGATACGAGCAGGTCAACGATGAGCAAAGGTAAAGAATTCCGGGGTCCACGAAAGCGCGGCTTTGATGATGATGGCCCGATGGGCTACGAGCCCCGCCCCAACCGACAGCCCCGCACATATGGCGGCGCTCCGTCGTTCGACCAGCAACCGCCTATGGGCGATTTTGGTGGTAGTAGCCCATCTTCTGGCGGTGGCTACGGTAGTCGCCCATCCGCTGGCGGCCCTGCTCCGTCAGGCGATCCCATTGATGCTGTCGTAAAGTGGTTCAAGGGCGACAAAGGTTTTGGTTTTGTTGAACTGTCCAACGGCACCGGCGATGCCTTTTTGCACATTGGTTCACTTCAGTCGGCTGGATACGAAACTGTACCTCCGGGCGCTAAGCTCAAGGTCCAGGTTGGCCAAGGCATGAAGGGCGCACAAGTGACCCGCGTGCTTGAGGTCGACACTTCGACTGCTTCTGCCGAAGCACCTCGTGCACGCTCCTTTGACAGCCCGCGTGGTGCTCCTGCCCCGCGCCGTATGCCTGATCCTTCAACTGCCACTGAGCTTGCCGGCACAGTAAAGTGGTTTGATGATACCAAGGGCTTCGGCTTTGTGGCTTCGAACGATGGCGGTAAAGATGTGTTCGTGCACATTTCTATCTTGCGTCCAAGCGGCATTGCACACCTTCCAGAAGGCCAGGCTGTGCTGATGCGCGTTGTTGAGACGCCCAAGGGCCGTGAGGCTGTTGCGATCGATCTGGCTTAATCAGCTGATCATAATGAAGCCGGGTCTAAAAACTCGGCTTTCAAGGCGCTTCACTTGAAGCGCCTTTTTCTTTTGTGGAACATCTCATGACACCTGCTCGTGACATTTCGCGTCTCATCGAAATCATGGCGGCATTGCGCACGCCTGGCACTGGTTGCCCCTGGGATCTCGAGCAGGACTTTGCCTCCATCGTGCCTTTCACGATTGAAGAGGCCTATGAAGTGGCCGATGCGGTCGAACGCGGTGATTATGCAGACCTCACCGACGAGCTGGGCGACCTTTTGCTGCAAGTGGTCTTCCATTCCCGCATGGCAGAAGAGCAAGGACTGTTTGCTTTTCCCGATGTCGTCGAAGCCATCACCCAAAAAATGACCCGTCGTCACCCGCATGTGTTTGGCGACACATCAAAGCTCAGCCCGGACGAGGTGAAATCCCTCTGGGCGTCCATCAAAGCACAGGAAAAAACTGAACGCGCGGCGCGGCGCGGCGGCGCAGAAGGCAACAAGAGCTTGCTGGCAGATGTGCCACGCGCCCTTCCCGCCCTGACGCGTGCAGTGAAACTACAGGCAAAGGCTTCCACCGTTGGCTTCGACTGGAACGATGCACGATTGGTTCTGGAAAAGATTAAAGAAGAAATTTCTGAATGCGAAGAGGCCATAGCCGAAGGCGATACAGCGCATGTTCGTGAAGAAATTGGCGATCTGCTCTTTGCTGTCGCCAATCTTGCTCGTCATGTGGATACGGATGCGGAAGATGCGCTGCGCGGCACCAACGCCAAATTTGAAAAGCGTTTTGCTTATATTGAGATGACATTGTCCAAGCGCGGTGTCCCGCTCAAAGCGTCCAGCCTCGAAGAGATGGACAATTTATGGAACGAGGCGAAAAAGCTCTAGCCAAGCTAAACCTCGCGTTGTGCATCCGGAAAACGTTGCACAAGACGTTCAATTTTCTCAGGTGCTAAGCGGACAACCATCTCAATGCTGCCATCATCCATTTGCGTGCGGCTCATCACTTCGCCACTCTCATAAAGCCAATGCAAGCCCTGACCATCGGTAGGTGCGACCACTACGTTAAAGCGCGACCGTCCACGTGCCAGCTTGTCTTCAATGCCAGCCAGCAACAAATCTGTTCCCTGCCCGGTTAAGGACGAGACAACATAAGGGCGTTCTTCCAGACGACGACGAGCCGCTGCATCTAAGACGCTGTCACGTGCATGTTCATCGAGCAAATCAAGTTTGTTCCAGACTTCTACAATCCGATCATGATCTTCGGGCTTGATCCCAAGATCTGCAAGAATGGATTCCACATCAACTGATTGTGCTTGCGTATCTTCATGCGAAATATCACGCACATGCAAAATGACATCTGCTGAAATCACTTCTTCCAGAGTAGCGCGGAAAGCTGACACAAGCATGGTCGGCAAATCAGAAATAAAGCCAACCGTATCCGACAACATAACACGCGCACCGTGCGGTAGTTTTAAGGCACGCAATGTTGGATCAAGTGTCGCAAACAGCATGTCTTGCGCCAATACCTCAGCGCACGTAAGCCGATTGAACAAAGTTGATTTGCCCGCATTCGTGTAACCGACCAATGCCACAACAGGGAACGGCACATCTTGTCGGCTTTTGCGATGTAGGCCGCGCGTTTTTTTGACCGCCTCAAGATCTCGTTCAATTCGTGTCATGCGCTCTTGAATGAGACGCCTGTCGGTTTCAATTTGAGTTTCACCAGGTCCACCCAAAAAGCCAAAGCCGCCGCGTTGGCGCTCAAGATGTGTCCACGAGCGGACTAGACGTGATTTTTGATAGGCAAGATGGGCTAGCTCAACTTGCAATGAACCTTCGCGCGTGCGTGCACGCCGTCCAAAGATTTCGAGAATCAGGCCTGTACGGTCGATCACTTTCGCCGAGAATTCTTTTTCAAGATTACGCTGCTGAACGGGTGAGAGGGCGCAATCCATCATGACAAGACCGATCTCATCATGTTTGACCTGTTCAGCGATTTCCTCGACCTTGCCTTTACCCAGATAAGTCGCTGGGCGAATTTGCGATAGCATGGCGATCTCGCGTCCGACCACATCTAGATCGATGGCACGTGCGAGACCCTCTGCTTCATCGGCGCGTGCCTCCGGCCCACGAGTCGAAACGCGCTCAAGCTTCAGCGCGGCCCGGTCGGTCAGATATGGACCAACGACGAGCGCGCGCGTTGCTTGCGCGGCAGCCTTTTCAGGCTCGACAATCGATTTGCCAATGTCAGATGCGTTCACAGGGCCCGCCTTTGCAAAGCGTCCCTGCCCGCATCACTTTTCGACGCTGTCATCCGCCTCGAACATCTGGATAGGATGCCCAGGCATAATCGTCGAAATCGCGTGCTTATAGACAAGCTGGGAATGCCCATCACGGCGCAAAAGGACGCAAAAATTATCGAACCAGGTCACAACGCCTTGCAGTTTCACGCCATTCACAAGGAAGATCGTGAGCGGTACCTTGTTCTTGCGTACAAAGTTCAGGAACGTGTCCTGCAGGTTTTGGGTGCGTTCAGCAGCCATCTTTTTTCTCTTTCAGTCCGTCCCGGGCTAACGCCGGGTTATGGAAACCTGAGTCTAACAACAGCACCTTGTTCATCGCAAGATAAAGTTCAGATAGAAACTAAGGCTTTTGTCTAAGTCCCCAACCTAATCGATGGAAAGTGACTTCAATTTCCGGTGAAGAGCGGACCGCTCCATCCCGATAAACTCTGCCGTGCGCGATATATTCCCCCCGAACCGGCCGATCTGAGCGACCAGATATTCCCGTTCGAAGACCTCACGCGCCTCGCGCAAGGGCAGACCCATCAATTTTTCGCCTCCTGAGCCATTGGGGGTGGTCGGTACCATTGTCCCAAGCTCGGAGGGCAACATGTCAGCGGTAATGACAGCCTCAGGGTCACCGGCAGCCAAAATCATCAAACGTTCAACATTGTTGCGCAGCTGGCGGATGTTTCCTGGCCAATCATGAGATTGCAGAACCGCCATAGCATCATCGCCAATGTTGCGTTGAGGCATCCCCATGGTTTGCGACAATTGCTCCACGAAAAAGGATACAAGCTCTGAGATATCGTCTCTGCGCTCGGAAAGAGAGGGCACGCGAATTGGTACAACCGCCAAACGATGGAACAAGTCCTCACGGAAACTGCCTTGATCAATTGCAATTTGAAGATCACGCGCAGTCGAAGAGATGATGCGTACATCAACATGAACGCGGGTCGCACCACCCACGCGCTGGAAATTCTGGTCCACAAGAACGCGCAAAATCTTGTTTTGCGTCTCCTTAGGCATATCAGCAATTTCGTCGAGGTAGAGCGTGCCGCCATGCGCTTCTTCCAAAGCACCCACTTTACGCAGCCGCCCCTCGCCACCCTCTGTGCCAAACAATTCACTTTCCATATTTTCAGGCGTGATTGTGGCAGCATTCAAAACAACAAAAGGCCCCGCTGAGCGACTTGAAGTATCGTGAATAATGCGAGCAACGAGTTCTTTGCCAACGCCCGGGGCGCCGGAAATTAAAATACGAGAGTTAGCCGGAGAAACGCGCTCAATCACACCACGTAATTGATTGATCGCCGTTGACTTGCCGATGATGCGGTTGATTGAACCCGTTCGTGTTTTAAGGTCGGTAATTTCACGCTTCAGGCGTGACGTTTCAAGAGCGCGATCAGCGACGAGCACAAGTCGATCAGCCTTGAACGGTTTTTCTATAAAGTCATAAGCGCCAAGTCTGATCGCCGACACTGCTGTTTCAATATTGCCATGGCCTGAAATCATAACAACGGGAAGTGTAGGATGTTGCTCTTTAATGACTTGCAAAATCTGCAAACCGTCCAGTTTTGACCCTTGGAGCCAAATATCAAGAAAGACAAGATGAGGTCGACGTTGCTCAATAGCCGCCAAAGCCTCGTCAGAATTTTTAGCTGTGCGTGTTGAATGACCTTCGTCAGACAATATTCCAGACACTCCTTCACGAATGTCGGCTTCGTCATCAACGATGAGAATATCACTCAGCATGGATTACGCCCTTTCTGATGGTTTCGTGGCGTGATTGCTTTCAGCAGTATTGCGGGACAACGGGAAATAGAGCCGCACACGTGCACCATGACCCCTTTCTGCATCTAGCAATTCAATACCGCCGCCATGGTCTTCCAGAATTTTAGCAACAATCGGCAACCCGAGACCTGTGCCTTCTGCGCGAGTGGTCATATAAGGTTCAAGCAAACGCTGGCGGTTTTCAGTAGGAAAGCCAATACCATTGTCGCTCACTTCAATAGCAATAAGCTCATCTTCCTGACGAACAACAATTTTAATGCGACCTTGGTCACGATCGGCCTCATCACGAGCAGCCAGTCCTTCTGTTGCGTTTTTAATAATATTGGTCAAAGCCTGGGCCATCAGACGTCGATCAAATTGAGCCCGCAGTGGCTGCTCTGGAATATCGTCTGTAAAGCCGATTTCCGGGTGACCAACTTTCATCAAGAAAATCACTTGTTTGACGGTTATATTGATATCTTCCTCTTCAAGACGCGGCTTGGGTGTGCGCGCAAATGAAGAAAATTCGTCGACCATGCGTTTGATGTCATCAACCTGCCGGACAATCGTGTCCGTGCATTGATCGAAAATATCGCGATCTTCGACAATCACTTTGCCATATTTTCGTTTGATGCGTTCGGCAGACAGCTGAATGGGGGTCAACGGATTTTTGATTTCATGCGCAATGCGGCGCGCAACATCCGCCCAAGCGGATGTACGCTGCGCAGAAACAAGATCAGTCATGTCATCAAGCGTGACCACATAAAATTGCTCAACGGGAGCGGTCGGTTCTGTTGAAACGCGAACACTGAAAATCCGTTCACGGCCATTACGTAGAATAGTAATCTGGCTTTGATGCAAACGTTGGCGCTTCTCGCGTGCATCGTTCAAAGTGACAGCCAACTCAGGTATCAGCTGATCAATGGGTTTGCCTAACGCTGATTCCTCTTTCTGCTCATTGGCATCCAAAAGTTTGATAGCCGAGGGATTAAGGACCGTCACAAGTCCCTTGTCATCAATGCCAATCACAGCTGCAGGCACGCCAGACAAAACAGCTTCAGTAAACAGGCGACGTTCATCAATCATATTGCTGGCTGCGATCAGACGATTTTGCTGAAGACGCAACTCAGATGTCATTTTGTTAAAGGTCTCACCCAGATGGGCTAGGTCGCCTTCAGAGCGGTTGACCGGGACTTGCACATAAAGATTGCCCGTTGAAACTTGGTCGGTCGCTGTAATCAAGCGACGAATGGGGCTGACAAGGCGATTGGCAAATGAAAGTCCTAGCCATGTAGCAGAGAGCAGCATGACCAATGCGAGCAACACATACATAGTAGCAAAGGCAATCTGGATGTTACGACGATGCGCATCAAAGGATTCATAAAGGTTGATTAGGCTAGCGGCCTGCGCTGGAAAATTGACCGCAAAGGGATCAACTGGCCTTGCTACATAAAGATAAGAATTTTCAATATTTACGAGATCGCGCAAGGCAACAAAGGTGCGGCCTTCATCAAGCACGAGACACAAGGGTTCGTTCCGATTGGCATTATCAAAATCAGATTTTTCAGGAGCAACAATACGTTGTTCGTCATGCCCGGTATCAGCGCGTACGATGACCTTACCATCAGGGCCCATCAAGACAGCAGTTGTGAAACCAAGAATGCGAGCTCGTTCCGAAAAGAAATCACCGAATTTTTCCGGCTCTTTTTCAAAAACAATCTTGATGCGGTCAAGATCGCTTGAGAGCAAACGCGATTCTTGCAGGAGCGAGCGACATTGGGCTTCGCGAAACAAACGAGCGGCTTCCGCCGTGTTCAAAATGAACCCGCGCACATCCTGCATAAAGGCAGGGTTGAGACTGCGTTCCAATGTGATCGAACCAACAACGGCGATAATGATTGCAGGTGCAGCTGCAATACCAGAGAAGAGGCCCACAATACGCACATGCAAGCCGGCGCCTGCCGCACCCGCCCGATAAGCACGCACCAATCGCCAAACTTCCGCCATCAAAAGTCCGAACAGGACCAAAATGAGAATGGCATTGGCCAGAAATAGCGACAGCACAACATTGGTCGTTGGCACAATGGGCGTGTAATCGGCAAAGACGAGAACGGTAAAAATTCCCAACGCTACGGCGAACGTGACCACCACAGGTCCAAAACGCGACAAAAACCGGCGCTCACCCTGATTGGCGGGCGCAGTCTTCCCCAGTATCGTTTCCGACGTCGCCAAACGCTAACCCCTGCCCGAATGAACCTGCGGCCTGTTCAGGTGCCGCCAAAATACCTGCCACAAGAATTGTGGCAATACTACAACGCTGTTGCACGATTACTACAAATTATCAGGATATTTTGAGGCCATTCATGCACATCAACAGGATTGATGTTGTAAATCAAACCGATAGCCAAAAACCTTTAATGGCCAATTGAGATCAATTTTTGTCCGATTCGAAATACGATTTTATCGACGTTGACGCTGTCAACTGCTAAGATTGGCTCATTCTCGTTCGTCCAATATTTTTTTAAGGGCGATGATGTTCTTATTTGTTTTTTTGAGTGGTGTTCCCCATGCGTATTTTACAGGGACTGTTGATTATCGCTTCGATTGCAGCGACCCCCGCCACAGCCGAAGAGCGCATCACTCTGCCAAGATTATATTTAGAAGGCCAGGTCGGTGGTGTTGCACTGGGTGACTTGGAGAGTAAGCCACTCACCGGAACAAGTATCGTGAATGGCTCCAGCGTCACTTATAACAATCTCAAGTTGAACCAGACTGCTGATCCCGCCATGGCCTATGGTGGCGAAATTGGCATTAGAAACCTGCTTAATACACGCTTTCGGCTGGGCTTTGCTTGGGTTGGTTTCACGCAAAAGATCAAAGATATCAGTGGCGCTGGTGGCTTCACGACAACAGGCGGCACCTACACACTGGGCGCAGGTTCTACACCACCCAATTCAGCGTTATTGGCTGCAGGCGTTCATTTCGACAACCGCCTGAACATTTACACGGCCAATGCCTATTATGATTTCCGACAAGTCATGTGGCACCGGCCCTTTATTGGACTTGGGGTTGGTACAGCCGATATTGAACATTCCGCAAAGAAAAATCTCACTGTGAGTGGAACAGTGGGTACGCAAGTCAACATTACCCGCAATATTTATGCTGGGGTGAAGCTAACGGCTTATTGGATCAAGGGTCCAAAGGACGGCATGATAGATTATAAGCCTCTGACGGCGGGAACAGTCATGTTCACCACAGGTGTCCATTTTTAATTTGAAAGGAGCCTCTGAGAAACTCCCTTTCAAGCAGTCAGCGCGGAGATCGCATCAAACGTATATCCAGGTCACGGACCTTTTTACGCAATGTATTGCGATTAAGACCCAACAATTCGGCAGCTTTGATCTGATTGCCACGGGTGGCAGTCAGAGCTGCAAGGATGAGCGGATATTCGACCTCACGTAAAATGCGATGATAGAGCCCGGGTGGAGGCAATTGCTCTCCATGGGTGCGAAACAATGCACTCAAATGGTGTTCTACTGAAGACGACAGCGTGGACTCGTCTTCACCCGTGCCAATGTTTGTTGAGGATGTTAACGCAGGAGAGCCCGACATTATCGTGGCACGGGACGCGACAGGAGCATCATGGCCGAGTTCTGCTTCAACCAATTGATCAGTGACGAGTTCCTGCGGGTAAAGGGCGGCCAAACGGCGAATGAGATTTTCAAGTTCGCGGATATTGCCAGGCCAACGATAGCGCTTCATGCGCTCCATTGCTGCAGCTTCCATATGTTTCAACGGCAAGCCTTCAGCAGCAGCCAATTTGAAGAAATGGCGCACTAGATCTGGAACATCTTCGGTTCGTTCACGCAAAGGTGGCAAGCGCAACGGCACAACATTCAACCGGAAGAATAAATCTTCGCGAAACAGACCCTGCTTAATCAGGATGCGCAGATCCTTATTTGTGGCAGCAACAATGCGCACATTTGTCTTGATATGGGTGCGACCACCAACAGTTGTATATTCGCCTTGCTGCAAGACGCGCAGGAGCCTTGTTTGGGCCTCCATCGGCATATCGCCAATTTCATCCAAAAAGAGCGTGCCGGATTCTGCTTGCTCAAACCGACCAGCAGAACGCGCATTGGCGCCGGTGAATGCACCCTTTTCGTGGCCAAACAATTCGCTTTCGATGAGATCACGCGGAATGGCCGCCATATTGATGGCTACAAAAGGCCCTTCGCGGCGCTTGCCGTAATCATGCAAAGCCCGCGCAACCAGTTCTTTGCCCGTGCCCGATTCACCTGTGATCATTACGGTGAGGTCGATCTGCATCAGACGGGCTAGCGTGCGATAAATTTCCTGCATGGCTGGCGAGCGGCCAACCAGCGGCATGCCTTCCATATCTTCAGTCTTGGGGGCAGCCACACGCGCACGCAGCTCGCTCATCGCGCGTTGCACGATGGCGACCAGCTCTTTCAGATCGAAAGGTTTTGGTAAATAATCATAAGCACCCCGTTCTGATGCCTTGATGGCCGTCATGAACGTGTTTTGCGCACTCATGACTATGATGGGTAGATCGGGGCGCAATTCCTTGATGCGCGGCAATACTTCAAAGGCGTTTTCGTCCGGCATCACAACGTCGGTGATGACCAGATCGCCCTCACCTGCCAGAACCCAACGCCAGAGCGTGCCAGCTGTGCCGGTCACCCGCACTTCATAGCCAGCGCGCGTAAGCGCCTGCGTCAAGACGGTGCGGATTGCCGCATCGTCATCGGCAACGAGGATTTGACCGGCCGCCATGAAATTCTCCTCAGCCTGCTCGCGCAGCGAAATCGGCTTTGATACGCCCCAACACGCTCACTCAGCACCAGCCCGGCCGTCTTTGGGCTGAAACATGGGAAGCAAAACCCGGAAGGTGGTTCTGCGTGGGTGGGACTCATATTCAACGATACCGCCGTGATCACCAATGATCTTTGCAACAAGTGCAAGACCGAGGCCAGTTCCAGAAGATTTGTTGGAAACAAAGGGGTCAAACAAATGAGCAGCTATATCGGGCGCCACACCCGGCCCATTATCATGCACGCAAATTTCAAGTGGCAAGCTGACGGGCGAGGTGGCACCTGGTGTGCGCAGTCGCACACCCGGCCGGAAGGCTGTGGTCAGTTCAATCTCACCCTCGATTGCATCCTCACCAATCGCCTCAGCAGCGTTTTTAATGAGATTGAGCAGCACCTGCACCAATTGGTCCCGATTGCCAAAAACCGGTGGCAAAGAGGGGTCATAACGCTCTGCCACGCGTATATGTCGAGCAAATCCAGCCTGGGCAATACGTTTTACATGGTCCAGCACGGCATGGATGTTGATGCTTGACCGCTCGATGGGCCTTTCATCCGAAAAGACTTCCATCCGATCAACCAGTTTCACAATTCGGTCTGTTTCGTCACAGATCAGTCTGGTCAGGGCGCGGTCATCTTCGGAAAGGTCTGGCTCTAACAACTGGGCAGCACCGCGTATTCCCGAAAGTGGGTTTTTAATCTCATGAGCCAGCATGGCAGCCAGTGCAGTAACGGATCGGGCTGCCCCACGATGCGTCAACTGCCTGTCCATTTTATCAGCAATTGTTCGCTCTTGAAGCATAATGACTACGCCTTCAGCACCTGCGGAGACCGGAGCGACATTAATATCAACCACCCTCTCTGTCCCGATCCGGGGGGTGCCAATATCCACCCTATATTCATTGACGACCGAACCGCGGTCCAAAGCGGCCTCGACAGCTGACAAGAGTGGCGACCCAAAGGGTAGAATATCCTCCAATTTCAGCCGGATAAGCATGACCTTGCTGAGCTCGAAAAAAGTTTCAGCGGAATTATTCACATCACAGATGCGGCCATCGCTCGCCACTGCCAGAACCGGATGGGGTAGCGCATTGAATAAAAGCTCGGCATCGGGCTGGAAGCCCTTTGGGGATGGTTTGCTCATCTGGTCACGCTGCATCTGCACTAGTGGGGGCATGATGATCCTGTGCTGAGCTCAAAAACGAAGCAAGAAGAGCTTTGGCTTCCGCGACCTGTTCAGTGGTGACCAGTTTTATACGATCTGCGGCCCGTCTCGGATCCGAGCCTCGCGCATGATCAGCATAAGCTGCCAGATGTTTGCGGGCATGGCGGAGGCCTGCCTGATCGCCCATGAGCTCTACGAGTGTCTCAATATGTTCGCGAGCAGCCTCAGACCGCCCAGCAGCTGACGGGGCCTTGATACATGCAGGATCCAGCCCATGCGCTATCTCTCCAATCAGCCATGGACGCCCAAGCGCCGCGCGCCCGATCATAACCCCGTCCGCACCAGAAGCGGCCAACATGGAGCGAGCATCTTCGAGCGTGGTGCAATCACCATTGGCGATGAGGGGGATGGAAATTGCCTCGCGTACCACACGAAGTGCGGACCAATCAGCGCGACCCTTATAGAATTGCATGCGCGTGCGCCCATGAACGGTCACAAGTTGGATGCCCTCAGCCGCAGCACGACGAGCAAGCTCGGGAGCATTTTTTGTCGCATCATCCCAACCCAACCGCATTTTCAGCGTCACCGGGATTTTGACAGCTGCGACTGTGGCACGCACCAGCGTTATGGCGTGATCAAGATCACGCATCAGAGCGGATCCTGCATAACCACCAGTGACGCGTTTGGCTGGGCAACCCATGTTGATATCAACAATCGCGGCACCAGAACTTTCAGCAAGCCGTGCGGCTTCACCCATCCAGAAGGCATCGCACCCCGCGAGCTGAACGACATGGGGCGTAACGCCCTCACCTTCCGCACGGATACGATATTCTTCGTCGCCTTTCACATATTCGTCGGACGCGACCATTTCCGAGACAACGAGCGAGGCACCATAGCGATGTGCAATCCGGCGCATGCCAATATCGGTCACGCCAGACATGGGCGCGAGGATGGCGCGCCCTGCGAGTGTTATGGGACCAATCGTAATCGGAGACATGATGGAGACATTCATTCTGAACGAGAAAGGGCGACCCGTAGGCCACCCTTTTATTTTATGCGAGAGCTTTAAGAGCGGCGCGACCAGCATAACGCGCCTGCGTACCAAGCTCTTCTTCGATCCGGATCAGCTGATTGTACTTGGCCAATCTGTCGGAGCGCGCGAGCGAGCCCGTCTTGATCTGTCCGCAATTGGTGGCAACTGCCAGATCAGCGATTGTGGAATCTTCGGTTTCGCCTGAGCGATGCGACATGACAGCCGTATAGCCAGCGCGCTGCGCCATTTCGACCGCCGCCAAAGTCTCGGTCAGCGAGCCGATCTGGTTCACTTTCACGAGGATTGAATTGGCTGTGTGCGTCTTGATGCCCTGCGAGAGGCGCGTGACATTGGTGACGAAGAGATCGTCGCCAACCAGCTGGCACTTGTTGCCAATCTTTTCCGTGAGCAGCTTCCAGCCAGCCCAATCATCTTCCGACATGCCATCTTCGATGGTGGCAATCGGATAAGCAGCGACGAGCTGCGCCAGATAATCGACTTGCTGATCGATAGTGCGTGTCTTGCCTTCACCTTCATAGTGATAAGCATTGTTTTTGAAGAATTCGGTCGAGGCGCAATCGAGGCCCAGCACCATGTCGCGGCCGGTTTTGAAACCAGCCTTGTCAATCGCCTGCATGCAGAAATCGAGTGCGGCTTCGGCTGACGGCAGGTTGGGCGCAAAGCCACCTTCATCACCGACGTTTGTATTGTGGCCGGCTTTCTTCAGTTCGCCCTTGAGCACCTGAAACACTTCCGAACCCCAGCGCACAGCTTCACGCAGCGAAGTAGCGCCAACCGGCATGATCATGAATTCCTGAAAGTCGATGGGGTTGTCAGCATGTGCGCCGCCGTTGACGATATTCATCATCGGGACAGGCAGAACACGTGCCTGCGTGCCGCCAATATAGCGATAAAGAGGCAAGCCGGACGCATCAGCAGCAGCCTTGGCAACAGCCAATGAAACGCCAAGAATAGCATTGGCACCGAGGCGCGCCTTGTTGGGCGTGCCGTCGAGTTCGAGCATGGCCTCATCGATCAACACCTGATCTTCGGCATCAAGCCCACCAATCGCAGCAAAAATCTCATCCTGCACGGCGGCGACCGCCTTGAGAACGCCCTTGCCTCCAAAACGCAACTTGTCTCCATCGCGTAATTCGACCGCTTCATGCGCGCCCGTCGAGGCGCCGGAGGGGACAGCCGCGCGGCCCATGGAACCATCTTCGAGAATGACATCGACTTCAACAGTCGGATTGCCGCGGCTATCAATGATTTCACGGGCGGTAATGTCGACGATGGCTGTCATAGGGGCTCCTGAAGGATGCGGAGTGATTGGGTAGATGGCCGCCTTTTAGGCGAAACCAGCCGGTTCTGGAAGGCCCAGCAAGCCAAAGCCGCTTGAAAGGTTGATGACAACCACGCCCCGGCGTAAACAGAACCCATTCCGGCGCTCAAGCCGCCCCGAAAAACGAGAGTTCTATGGCTTCCAATCCCGGCACGCCCAAGCAACTTGGCCAGCACGTAGCCATGCCCCAGTCGCCCGAAGAGGCACAACTGGAGCGCGTGCCCAATCCCCATCCGGGAACCAATTATGTGGCCCGTTTCACCAGCCCCGAATTCACATCGTTATGTCCGGTGACTGGCCAGCCTGATTTCGCCCATATCGTGATCGACTATGTCCCCAGCGATTGGCTGGTCGAGTCGAAATCGCTGAAGCTATATCTCTCATCCTTCCGCAACCACGGCGCCTTCCATGAGGATTGCACGGTTCGCATCGCCAAAGATCTGGCCGCCCTGCTGCAACCCAAATGGCTACGCATCGGGGGCTACTGGTATCCGCGCGGCGGTATTCCGATTGATGTGTTCTGGCAGACCGGAGAAGTGCCAGCGGGAACATGGATTCCAGACCAAGGCGTGCCGGGTTATCGCGGCCGGGGGTGATACAACCCGTTCGTCATTGCGAAGAGCCGAAGGCGACGCGGCAATCCATTGCACTCACTCTGGTTTGCTTGGCTCCGCACGCAATGAAGAACTAAGAGATTGCAGATAATCCGATAGTAATTGCCGCCCTGCAAAGTGCGGCAAGTCTTCATATGCCACTGGATCGCCGATCCGCACATCGATACTTTTGCCGATATGGCGCCGCAATTCATGAAAGAAGAGCGCCAGACGCAGCACAGGATGAATGTGGCTGACGATCTGAAACAGCCGCGAATTTTCACCCATAAAATGCATAGGCACGATGGTTGCCTGCGATTTCTCCGCCAATTGCGCAGCAATAGGTTGCCAGCGCCCGTCGACCGCCGGCTTGCGTCCGAAAAAATCAGGGGAAGTTGACACAGCACCGGCCGGAAAAATCACCACACAGCCACCTTCAGCCAAATGCGCGCGGGCTTTGGCTCGCGATGCAACATTGGTTTTCATCGCCTCAGGTGTCGGGTCAAAATCAACAGGGAAAACAAATGGCGCAATTTCAGGCGCACGCAAAAGCACAGAATTGGTGAGCACACGAAAATCTTGGCGCACGCGACTCACCAGCCAGCTCATGGCGACACCATCCAGCACGCCAAATGGATGATTTGAGACAATGATGAGAGGGCCTGTGCGGGGGATATTATCCAGCTTGGCACGATCATGCCGCACATTAACGCGTAGCGTCTCGAGAGCTGCTCGGAACCAGTTTTGATCGGGCGCCACTCTCGTGCGGCTTTCCAGATAGAGGTTTTCGACAGCGCTTGCCCCCGTGACTTTTTCAAGCGCACGGATCAGGGCCCGCTTCATCAGGGGCGTGTTGGCGTCAACATAGGAAAAAGGGGTCTCATTCATAGGTATTTGCATGCGCTTGCCAGAGCAGGCTCATGTGACACCTTTGTGTCAGAGGTTTTTGGCGATGGCGTCAAAAGCCATAAGCTGGCGTAGAAGCGCTTCCATCTCTTTCAATGGCACTTGATTGGGGCCATCTGAAAAAGCCTGTGCTGGGTTGTCATGTGTCTCGATGAAGACTCCTGCCACACCTACAGCAACAGCTGCGCGCGCCAGCACTGGAACAAACTCACGCTGTCCACCTGAAGATGTGCCCTGCCCGCCAGGCTGCTGCACAGAATGGGTTGCATCAAAAATAACCGGCGCGCCAGTTTGTTCGGCCATGATCGGCAGCGAGCGCATATCAGACACAAGCGTGTTATAGCCGAAACTTGCACCGCGTTCTGTGACCAGAACGTTGGGGTTACCGGCACCGGTCACTTTTGCGACTACATTTTTCATGTCCCAAGGCGCCAAAAACTGGCCCTTCTTAACGTTGACGGGTTTGCCCGTCGCAGCCGCTGCCAAGAGCAAATCCGTCTGGCGGCACAAAAACGCCGGGATCTGCAACACATCAACAACTTCAGCTGCAATGGCGCATTGATCGTTTTCGTGCACGTCGGTGACAACAGCCAGACCAAACTTTTCCTTGATCTCGGCAAACACTGGCAGAGCCTGTTTCAGGCCAAGACCGCGACGACCATCAAGGGACGTGCGATTGGCTTTGTCGAAAGAGCTTTTATAGATGAGGCCGATGCCGAGTTTCTGCGTGATCTCTTTCAGCGCGGCTGCCATGGTCAAAGCGTGGTCGCGGCTTTCCATGGCGCAGGGGCCCGCCATGAGCGCCAACGGACGGCGATTGCCGAATGTGACTGCGCCCGCACCCGTGCCAATGGTAACATCTGCCTTGGCCTGCATGTGAAAACCCCGAAAATAGGTGAACTTGTCTGGCTCGGCCTACACCGTCAGCGCAACGAAGACCAGAGCCAAGCCCCGTTGCGTCTATTCGTAGATTTCAGCCTTACACCAACCGGCTCTGTGCCTTAGCCGCCGCAATAAAGCTCGCGAACAAAGGATGCGGCTCAAAGGGACGTGACTTCAGCTCGGGGTGATATTGCACACCGATGAACCACGGATGGTCTGTAAACTCCACCGTCTCAGGCAACAGGCCATCAGGTGATGTGCCAGCAAAGACCAGACCCTTGGCTTCGAGTGCTTCACGATAGCGCATGTTCACTTCGTAGCGATGACGATGGCGTTCGGAAATTGTGTTCGAGCCATAGATTTCGGAAATGCGTGAGCCTTCTTTCAAAGCTGCTGAAAAAGCACCCAAGCGCATCGTGCCGCCCAGATTACCACCTGCGGCGCGAGTCTCGAGCTCATTGCCCTTCATCCATTCAGTCATCAAGCCGACGACCGGCTCCTTGCAGGCGCCAAATTCTGTGGAATTGGCTTCCGATATACCAGCCAAGGAACGCGCTGCTTCGACGACCGCCATTTGCATACCAAAGCAAATGCCAAAATACGGCACTTTACGTTCGCGCGCGAAACGCACCGCGTGGATTTTGCCTTCTGCGCCACGCTGGCCAAAGCCGCCAGGCACGAGAATGCCATGCACATGTTCAAGATAAGGAGCAGGATCGCTCGTCTCAAATACTTCGGATTCAATCCAGTCAAGCTTGACGCGCACCTTGTTGGCAATGCCGCCATGCGCAAGTGCTTCAATCAGCGACTTATAGGCATCCTTGAGGCCAGTATATTTGCCAACAATGGCAATAGTGACTTCGCCTTCGGGATTGTGAATGCGCTCGGACACGGCATTCCAGCGTGCCATATCAGGCTTGGGGGCAGGCTCAATGCCAAAAGCAGAAAGCA
>CAINNX010000119.1 GCA_903851305.1 uncultured Hyphomicrobiales bacterium
AAAAAGGTTCGGTAGAGGTGGTAGCGCCTCCCCGCAACCAAATCCAAAAAGACACACATCAAAACGCCCCGTGAGTGAAAACTCCGGGGCGTTTTTGCGTGCGGATGCGTGCCTAGATCCAGAAGCTCTTGTGTGCTTTTAGTCGTTTCCAAGCTTTGTCTAGCCTTTTGTCAGCGGCCTCGCTTTGGCAAGCGTACCAGCCCAGCACAAAGCCTGCAGCTTGCGGGAACGGTTCTTTTGATAGGGGCGCAATCCGCTCCAGCATTAATGTGGCATTGGCCAGATCATTATGCAGCCCTAGCAAATCCTGCAGCTCTGCAAGGTCTGTCAGCCATGATTTTGCGGCCTTTGGTGCATTGAACAGGGTCACAAAGAAGCCAGCGATGTAGCGCAGGTTTTTCAAGGCAATCCGGAACTCGTGACGCTCTTCATCGCTTCGATCCAGAAGGTCTTTTCCGCGTTTGCGTACACGCTTGAACAAATCCTCTAAAAAAACGCGTGCAAATATGTCGGCTGGTCCCGAAAGTATGGGGAAGTGTGTGTCAATGGTCTCTCCACGCCAGCCACGCCGTGCACAATAGGCCTGCATGTCGAGAATGAATGACAAAGTCTCTCTGCTGTCGATCAGGGTGCTTGCACTTTCATAGGCACGAGCACGCAATATCCCGAGCCCCGTTTGGAGGTGTGCAGCATCCTTGGGGTGTCTGCTGTGGGTCAGGCAATCTGCAAAAGCCAATTGTTGAAACGCGTCGCAATCGCGCGCCTGACCAAGACCTGTCGCCAAAATGCGGGCGCGATCAGAGAATTCGCGAAAACTTGTTTCTGGAAAGGCTTTACCGAGCATTTTGAGGGCCGCTCGCAAGCGCCGAAGGCCAACGCGCATTTGATGGACGGAATGTGGAGAGCGCTCGTCTCTGAAGGGACGGATGTGATCGATGAAATGCTGAAGGCAATCGGACAGAAGAATATTGATGCAAGTATCGAGCGACATGTCTGATTGGAGAGGGCGTGCCGCACGACGTTCAGGCACAATCATGCCTGCCAATAGGGCGCATCTCACCGCTTTGCTTGTGAAATCGAGTTGTAGGCCTGCGGCTAATGCAATGCCTTGAGCAAACTCTATCACCGACGCTTGGTCGCCAGATTTAAGCTCAAATTCGATTTCTTGGAGGCGGTGCGTTTGCCCGTTTGCAATGAAGTGACCATCGTCAATCGCAATCTCGATCTGGCAGTGATCATGTGTGACAAGCGTTGTGCGACGATAAAAATCAGTGATGTAGCGCTCTTCAAGCGACAATCCGTGCGTCGCTTTTATGATTATTTCTCTGACATTGTCGTCAAAGCCAGCAAGATCAAAGCCATTCGGGCCAGCAAACACCTCAATTTCAATTCGCTCAAAAGTAGAGTTTCGGTGATGCGTCTGGCTTTTGAATGTTTGGACAGCGCGTTTGCGGCCTACCTGGCGCAGACGCAAACTGATGCCCTGCTGGAGCAGGTGGCCGTTGGGGGTGTCATAATAGACGGTGTGGATTCGTTGCCTGCGAGAAAACGGATATTTTTCAAGCTCTTTTAGGGTAGCTACGCGTTGTAGGCCGGATATGTCCGATGAAAATTTCAACTCGAATTCAGTACAATTTGCCACATCTGTGAGCGCAGATGCGGCTGGACCTAGATGTGATTTGTTTACATTCATCGTTGGATGTCTGGATTGTGACAGAAATATTTGCGTAGATAGAGTGTAACCGAATCAAAATATGTCTGCCACAAACTTGGCTGTCATAATCGAGTTTTCTTGGAGGTCTTTGACGTTGCGACAGATCGGCGCTTTGCCGCTCATAGTTTTAGAAGATGGGCGGGTTGAAGTATGCCTTGTCACATCGCGGGGTGGGCGTCGCTGGATTATTCCGAAAGGAAATCCCATGCGCGGTCTCTCAGCATGTGATGTTGCAGCCGTTGAAGCACGTGAAGAAGCTGGCATGGTTGGCACAGTCTTGGATGCGTGCTTGGGCGAGTTTACGCTGCGCGGTCGCAATAAAAAGTGCAAAGTCTCTGTTTATCCATTGATCGTCGAGCGGCAGCTTTTGCATTGGGATGAAGTGCATCAGCGCCAGTGGCGGCGCTGCGATCTGAAGACGGCACGCGCACTTGTCAGTAGCCCAAGTCTGGCTCTGATCCTGCGTTCGCTCAATCCTAAAAAAGTCAACCGACTTTTGGCCTCAGTGCCTCAAGTTGTATCCTGAGTCTGCCCACAGGCAGATTTTATTCTCTCTTCTGAAGACCTTCGGCTGACACGGAAGTGTCACGCGATCCTGCTAGGCGCACTCTCATAAGAGGTGTGGGGGTTCCAGAATGGATTCGTCAGGGCTGAGGACCAGTGGGTCGCGCACAGAGCTTGCTGCTGCAGTTCATCGAAATGCTGCGCTTTCGTCTGAGGGCATGCTGGAGCGGCTTTTTACATTTCTCTTCAGCGGGCTCGTCTATCCCCAGATTTGGGAGGATCCGGTTGTCGATATGGATGCTTTATGCATTCGTAAGTCTGACCGCATTGTGACTATAGCGTCAGGTGGCTGCAATGTCGCGAGCTACCTATCCGCCCAACCTGAAAAAATCACGGCAGTTGATCTTAATGCAACCCATGTTGCGCTGAACCGGCTCAAACTTGCGGCGATCAAATATCTGCCCGATCATCGCGCGCTATATCGTTTCTTCGCCAATGCTGCCGATAAGCGCAATATTGAGGCTTATGATCGCATTCTGGTGGCGCATCTTGATGAGCCCACATGTGCCTATTGGGGCCAGCGTGATCTTCTGGGTCGTCGCCATATTTCGCGCTTTGCGCGGGGTTTTTATCATTACGGTTTGTTGGGGTCTTTCATCGGCTTGGCGCATGTTATCTCGCGCTTGCATGGATCAGATCTGCGCAAAGTGCTGGAAGCGCAGACGCTCGCTGATCAAAAAACAGCGTTTGATACACTTCTCCGGCCTTTATTCGATAAGCCATTGATCCGTTTCTTGGCAAGCCAGCCGGCTTCCCTCTATGGCTTGGGCATACCGCCTGCACAATATCGTGCCCTTGCCGCTGATCATCCAGATGGCATGATTGGCGCATTGCGCGATCGGGTCAAAAAGCTGACCTGTGACTTTTCCTTCAAGGAAAATTATTTTGCCTGGCAGGCTTTTGGTCGGGCCTATGGCGCGGATGCTGATGCACCTGTTCCGCCTTATCTGCAGGTTGATAATTATCAAAAAATCCGCGCATGCGTTGATCGGGTTGATGTTCAGCAAGTCTCGATGACAGCCTTTCTTGCCAGTGAGCCTGCCAGCAGTATGGATTGCTATGTTCTGCTTGATGCTCAGGACTGGATGAATGATGCAGATTTAAACGCGCTCTGGTCGCAAATAACCCGCACTGCCCGACTTGGCGCTCGTGTGATCTTCCGCACGGCAGCCAATGAAAAACTGCTGCCGGGCCGTGTCAGCGATGACATTTTGCGCCACTGGAAGCGCAAGGATGCGCGCTCCGATATTCTTCATGCGCGCGACCGTTCAGCCATTTATGGCGCTTTCCATCTGTACGAGCTGCGGGAGCCGGTGCAATGACCGATGCTTCCTTTGAAATGGATCGCATCTACGGGTGGCAAACAGGCCTCTATGATGCAACACGCGCTTATTACCTGCTGGGCCGAGATCGTCTGATCGAAGGCCTTGCGCCGACATCTGGTGGGCGCGTTTTGGAAATCGGATGTGGGACGGGGCGTAATTTACTCAAGGCCATACGACGTTGGCCGGAAGCGCGCTTTTTCGGAATTGATATTTCACGTGTCATGCTGACCAAGGCGCGTCGCTCCATTTTAGCAGCAGGTGCGATTGATCAGGTCAGCATTGCTCATGCAGATGCGACATGTTTCGATCCTGTTGCTATTTTTGGTGCAGCAAATTTTCAGCGCATTTATTTTTCTTATACCTTGTCCATGATCCCGGAGTGGATTCAAGCACTCGACCATGCAGCGCAAATGTTGCCCGCGGGCGGCGCGCTCTTCGTGGCCGATTTCGGGGACCAGAGCGGATTACCCAATTGGTTTCGTCGAATTTTGCGGGTCTGGTTATCGCTTTTTCACGTGACGCCGCGCGACGATTTTGAGCCTGTGCTGCGGGCTCTTGCCAAGGCGCGTGGTTTGGATTGTGAATTTGTGCCGCTCTATCGGGGATATGCCTTTTTGGCAGCCTTGCGGCGTCCGGTCTGAGCTGATGCTGAAAATCCGCGAAGCCAGCCCTGATGATCTAGCAGACATCTTACGGCTCTATGCCCAGCCGGATTTCGATAATGGTCAGGTTCTGCCAATGGAAGAAGCCAAAGCGCTTTATGCACGCTTCTTTGATTATCCGGACTATCGCATTTATCTCGCTGAAGTGGATGGGCGTGCCATCGGCAGTTTCGCCTTGCTCGTGATGTTCAATCTTGGTCATTGCGGCGCGCCGTCAGCCGTCATCGAGGATGTTGTTGTCGATCCTGATCTGCAAGGGCGCGGCTTCGGGCGTGACATGATGCTGGCAGCTATGGAGATGGCCCGTAGCAAGCGTTGCTACAAGCTGGTGCTTTCATCCAATGCGCGGCGTGTGCGGGCCCATTCTTTCTATGAGAGCCTCGGCTTTCAGCGCCACGGCGTGAGTTTTCACGTCACACTTTGAGCCGCGTCCAATCTGACAGCCAGACAATCTCGCCTCCCGCGATAGTCGCCATGAGACGTGGGCCATCTGCCTGCGGGTCGACCAGAATGAGATCAGCCCGCTTACCGAGCGCGATCTGACCGCGATCGGCAAGTCCCAGTGCGCGTGCTGGATTTTCTGAAACCAGCGACCAGGCTTTCTCAAAGGCCATATGATTGTCGCGAACCAGCCGGAAGGGTGCATTTAGCAAGGCTGGATAGTAATAGTCCGAAGCAAGGATGGTGCAGAAGCCTTTCTGCGCCATATCTGCAGCCGTGGGGCAGCCGGTATGTGATCCGCCGCGCACAACATTGGGCGCGCCAAAGACAGTCTCTTTACCGCTTTGGGTCGCGAGTTGGGCGACTTGGTTTGTGGTTGGAAATTCGCTGATCGTGCAGCCGATCTGACCAAAAAACTGGTGGTCTTCAGCATGGCGGTCATCATGCGAAAGAAGCGGTATGCCTTTGCGCCGAGCGGCTTGCGCGAGGCGTGTGAGGGACGCGGGGACTTCTGACTCTTGGGCCAACGTGCGCTGGATGAGCACCATAAAGTCGGCCTCACTCAGCCCAGAGCGGGCCACCATATCCCGCAATTTCGAGGCTTTGATCGGTTTGCCCAGAACAATGCCACGCATGTGATCATTAAACGCCAGCGCATCAATGAGCCCTTCGGCAATCCAGGTGAGCGTTTCTTCTTCCGCCGCGAGATTGAAAGCCTCATGGCGCAAATGAAAACGCATGTCACAGGCTGTGCGCCCGCGTAGGTCGGCAATCATATGAGCTAGGGCGCGCGCATTCTCGACGCGGCGCAGGCCGGTTTCCCATGAGGATGTCACCCCATGATAAGCTGTGGTGATGCCATTGGTGATGAGCTGGCGGTCCGTATCACGAAGGGCCAGCCCCAGATCAAATGAGACCCCGGGGCGTGGCATGATCTGGCGCTCAAAGGCATCGCCGTGAATATCGATCATACCGGGCAGGACCATCAGTCCACGCGCATCAAGTTTGGTGGCGCGGGGTGCATCCTGCGCAATGAGGCCGTCGGCAATAAAAAGATTATCTGCCCGCCAGCCAGTGGGTGTGAGAATCTTCCCAGACACAATTTCCAGCATGACAAACTCCAGTCGGCCCCGAGGGCTAGGCCGGTGTGGTGACACTCTCGTGACAGAGTTTTTCACAGGCTGTGAGACACGTTTCAGTGTCACCGAACTGTCGCGCTCCATGATTATGAAATGGTCTAGACTGGAGGGATAAAGCGATGCTCACGATCGAAGCCCTGACCAAGACCTATGGTGCATCCACGGCGGTACGCGATGTTTCGTTGACAATTGAACGCGGCTCTTTTGTAGGCGTGATCGGCCGCTCCGGTGCTGGCAAGTCGACCTTGCTGCGCATGGTCAATCGCCTGACGGATCCCAGCGGGGGGCGCATTTTGTTTGAGGGCCGTGATGTCACGGCGTTGAAAGGAGCCGAGCTGCGCGCTTGGCGCCGGTCCTGCGCCATGATTTTTCAGCAGTTCAATCTTGTAGGCCGCATGGATGTGATGACCAATGTGTTGACAGGACGCCTGTCGCAGGCCTCCCATTTGCGTTCACTTCTCAATATCTGGACAGACACTGACAAGGCTATGGCGCTTTCTGCTCTTGAGCAATTTGATATGGCGAGCATGGCTTCACGCCGCGTCGATCAATTGTCGGGTGGCCAGCAGCAGCGTGTCGCAATTTGCCGCGCGCTTGTGCAAGAGCCGGATATTATTCTGGCCGATGAGCCGATTGCATCGCTTGATCCACGCAACACCAAAGCTGTGATGGACGCGCTTTTGCGCATCAACAAGCATTTTGGAATTACGGTGATTTGCAATCTTCACTCACTCGATTTGGCGCGCACTTATTGTGATCGGCTTGTTGGCATGTCGGCTGGAGAAGTTGTTTTCGATGCTGCGCCTGCCGCGCTGACAGAAGATGTGGCGCGCAATCTTTATGGTCTTGAAGCAGGCGAAGTCCTGGAGCCTGCTGCGAGCCTTGTTCAAATTCCGGCATCAGCGACACCCGTTGCTGCCTGAACGCCTTTGTCACCACGGAGATATCTGATGA
>CAINNX010000120.1 GCA_903851305.1 uncultured Hyphomicrobiales bacterium
CGCAAGTTACGTGGTGTAGATAAAATCGCGCTGATTGGCTGGTCAGGCGGTGGCATTCGCACCGGCACGTATGTGGGGCGCCACCCTGAAAAGATCGACAATTACGTGATCTTTGCCTCCTCAAATTACGACCGCAAAAACCCTTCTGCCAAACCAGCTTTACCCAAAGCTGGTGCGCCGATGACCATCCAGACGCGTGATGTTGGCGTCGACAAGCGTTGGCTCGGCACGTCGAAGTTCCCGCAAACCATTGAGCCCGGCATGCCGGAAATGATCTGGGCGATGAATGTGCAGCATGATCCGCTGGGCGCGACATGGGGGACTGGCGGCTTGCGCGCACCCACCCGCACCTATTGGGGGTGGAATGCCGAAGGTGCTGCCAAAGTGAAAATCCCCACACTGATCATGGTTGGTGAGCAGGATGATCTGACACGTTCGAACAATGATCTGTTTGCGGATCTCGGCACGCAGCACAAAGCCTTTATCGGTATCGCTCAGGCAACTCATTTCATGGTCTGGGAGAAGCAATCACGCGTCTTGCATGCAGCGTCTTTTGAGTGGCTGCAAAGACAAACTGTGAAGGGCCAGAAGACGGGCCGTTTCCGTGCTGATGAAAATGGCATCGTGAAGCCGGTGAAGTGATGAGCCTGCCGCCGCTGGAAATTGCCGAACAGGGATATTTTTTCTGCGGCGGCAGCTATATCGACACGCCCGACGGTCGCTTCATGTCCGGCCAGATGTATGTCGAATATCAAATCCCCCATCACCGCACGCAGGCTCTGCCTATTGTGATGTTCTCCGGCGGTGGACAGAGTGCCTTGAATTATGCCGGCACGCCGGATGGTCGCCCGGGCTTTCGCGATTATTTCTTGCGCGCAGGCTATGCGGTTTATCTGTGTGACCAGCCCTCGCGTGCGCGCTCTCCACATCAGCCAGAGACAGGCCGCTTGTCGCGCCATTCAACCGCGCGTGTGGAACAGCAATTTACCGCACCCGCGCGCGCCAAACTCTGGCCGCAGGCGCAATTGCATACGCAATGGCCGGGCGAGGGTGTGGCTGGTGATCCGGTCTTTGACCAATATTATGCGCAAAGCTTTCCCTCACTTGCGAGCTTTCCTCAGCAGCAGGCGTTCAATCGCGATGCAGGTGCAGCTTTACTCGATCGTATAGGCGAGGCCATTCTCCTCACCCATTCGCAATCGGGTACTTTTGGCTGGCTGATTGTAGATGCGCGCCCTGACCAGGTGCGCGCGATTGTAGCCCTCGAGCCATCAGGCCCGCCTGTCTATGACATGGTGGCCAAAGGCGCGCCGGACTGGTTTGAAGATGGTGCACTCACCAAACCTTATGGTCTCACAGCCGAGCCACTCACCTATGATCCACCTTTGCGCGAGGGTGAGGCGCTTTCCTTTGTGCGGCAAGATAAAGCGGAGGGTGAAGGCCTGATGCGCGGCTGGTTACAGGCTGACCCCGCACGCAAACTCACCCATTTGCGCTCAGTGCCTGTGCTCGTTGTCCAAGGTGAGGCATCCTATCACGCGCCCTATGATCACAATACGGTCGCGTATCTGCGCCAAGCGGGCGTGAGCGTTGATTTCATCCGCCTCGCTGAGCAAGGCATCCATGGCAATGGCCATATGCTGATGCTGGAAAAGAACAATGGCGAGATCGCGACTGTTGTCACTGACTGGCTTGCAAAAATTTAAAGCGAAAAACCTTGCAACGAAAGCGATGGGGTTGCGGCGCAAATCGCGGCTTGCCCATCCTCAAAAGCACGAAACGCATGCAGGGTCCAAGCGCGTGCGGCTGTTTCATTGCCATCAATTGAGATCAGCTGCGCATGCTCGTTGGCGCGCAGGGTGACATGATAGCGATGCAGCCCGCCCGCAATTCCCTCGCCCGTGGCTTTGAGGCAGGCTTCCTTGCGCGTCCAGGCGGCGAGAAAAGCTTGTGCGCGTTGATCATCGGGCAGTGCGGTGAGCGCTTTTTCTTCAGCAGGCGCAAAATAATGTTCGACCAGTCGGTCGAGTTGGCGCACAGGGCGCGCAAATTCGAGGTCTATACCCACAGCCATTGGCGCCACGGCGATGAGGGCTTTGCCGCGTGCGTGGGTAACATTGAATTGCGGGGCACCCGCCATATCGAGAAATGGCTTGCCTTGTGCGGCAGTCGCAAGCGGCAGGTTTTCGGGCGTGCCACCCACATATTTGGACAGGATCAGCCGCAAGGCCGAGCGCGCAGCTACAAAATGGCTTTGCTTTTCAGCATGGCGCATGGCTTTGGCATGTGCCTGTTCACTGGCGCTGAGCATTGCATCGCGTGCCACGTCCAGATCAATCTGCCAGATATGGGCACTGGTGTTTGCAGGCAGCGCAAGCGGTTCATCTGGGCAGGGGGTGAAGGTGAGATCGAGCGTGGCCATGTGGCCTTTTATCACCAGCTTGGCTGATCGGCCAAACGAGACCTTTCGTAAACGCAGAGGACATGGGACAAAGCGACCTCAGGCTGGAGGCAAACGTGGCGCCTTGGACAGATTATAAGGGCAGACTTGTGCCGTTGAAGCTCGCGACATTTGTCGCGCTCTTCGGACCGGGCTTGTGGATCATCTGGCAATGGTCGCAGGATGATCTTGGCCCCAAGCCCGTGACCGAGGCGCTGCACCAGACTGGCACATGGTCCGTCCATCTGCTTCTGATCTCGCTTGCTATAACGCCCTTGCGCGCCATTGCCCATTGGCCGCGCCTTATCGATATTCGTCGTATGGTGGGTGTGGCGGCGTGCCTCTATCTCATTATTCATTTCGCTCTTTATGTTCTCGATCAGAAGGGCGACCTGCTGCGCGTGGTCTCAGAAATTGCGCTGCGGTTTTATCTCACCATTGGTTTTGTGGCGCTTCTGGGCATTGTTGCGCTGGGTGTCACCTCGACCGATGGCTGGGTGCACCGCTTGGGATCTCTGCGGTGGAACCAGCTTCATCGCACAATTTACTGGCTCACTGTGCTGGCCTTCATTCATGCCTTCTTGCAATCCAAAGTCGATGTGAGTGATTGGGTCATGTTGAGCGGATTGTTTGTCGCCATGATGATGTGGCGCTTTGCCAAAAAGCACGGGCAGGAAGGTCTTGTGCCACTGCTTGCCATAGCGGCGCTCGCCAGCGTGGCCACGGCCATGGTTGAGTCGCTCTGGTATTTTGGCAAGACGGGTGTGGCGGCCTCGCGCGTTCTAATGGCCAATTTTGATCCTGATATGGCCATGCGGCCTGCCCAATGGGTGCTGGTGTGGCTGTGCCTTGTCCTGCCATTACGCGCTTTTGGCCTGTGGCGGGGCGACAAAAGTCGCAAAGCGCGCGCGTGAAGTCTTTTCATGTGGTCTTTTGGGAGAAAGGGCACTAGAAGTCTGAGCTCCATGGGCCTTGCCCTGCCGCGCCTGTTGCGTCCCGCACGGTGCCATTAACGACTAAGGTTTTTTCTTGCCCTTTCCTGCTACGATTCCGAGCCTCGCGCGCGCTCTTGCGGCGCGCGGCTATCTCGAGCCCACGCCCGTCCAGCTCGCTGTTCTCGATGAAGCCACCCAAGCGCGCGATTTGCTCGTTTCCGCACAAACAGGCTCCGGCAAAACCGTGGCCTTTGGTTTGGCCATTGGGCCAACACTGCTCGAAGAGGCGGAGTTTTTTGGCCAAGCTGGTGCTCCACTCGCTTTGATCGTGGCCCCTTGCGGTAGAGTACCCGACGGATGCCGTCGAGATGCATTGCGTTTCGTTTGGCC
>CAINNX010000121.1 GCA_903851305.1 uncultured Hyphomicrobiales bacterium
ATTTCGATCACCGACGGCCAGATCTTCCTCGAGACGGATCTCTTCTATCAGGGCATCCGTCCGGCGGTGAACGTCGGTCTGTCCGTGTCGCGCGTCGGCTCCGCCGCGCAGACCAAGGCAACCAAGAAGGTTGCCGGCAAGATCAAGGGCGAGCTTGCGCAGTACCGCGAAATGGCAGCCTTCGCGCAGTTCGGTTCCGATCTCGATGCGGTGACGCAGCGCTTGCTCAACCGCGGTGCACGCCTCACCGAACTTCTGAAGCAGCCGCAATTCGCGCCGCTGAAGATGGAAGAGCAGACCTGCGTGATTTACGCCGGCGTCAACGGCTATCTCGATGCGATCGCGGTCAACCGCGTGCGCGCTTTCGAAGACGGTTTGCTGTCACTGCTGCGCTCCAAGCACACCGACATTCTCGAGTCGATCCGCACCACCAAGGATCTGACAGACGAGACCGCCGGCAAGCTGAAGGCGACCGTCGACGCATATGCAAAGAGCTTTGCATAATTGAATTCCCTAGCCCCCGTGCATTCAGTGCGGGGGTTGTTTTGATCCTGATTGAAGCGGACAGACCATGCCTTCATTGAAGGACTTGCGTAATCGCATCGCCTCCGTCAAGGCGACACAGAAGATCACCAAAGCCATGCAAATGGTGGCGGCGGCCAAGCTGCGTCGTGCCCAGATGGCAGCCGAAGCAGCACGCCCCTATGCCGAGCGCATGGAAGCGGTGCTGGCCAATGTTGCGGGCAATATTGCCAAGGGTTCCGGCCCGGCTTTGTTGTCTGGCAATGGCCAAGATAAAGTTCATCTCCTTGTTGTCTGCACGGCCGAGCGCGGTCTGTGCGGCGCGTTCAACTCTTCCATCGTGCGCTTGGCGCGCGAGCGGGCCAATGCGCTGATGGCGCAGGGCAAGACCGTGAAGATGATCTGCGTTGGCAAGAAGGGCTATGATCAGCTCCGTCGCCAGTTTGAGAAGCAGATCATTGAACTTATCGAATTGCGTTCTGTGAAGCAGATGGCCTTCACAGATGCAGATCCGATTGGTCGCAAGCTCATCGGCCGTTTTGAAAAGGGCGAGTTTGACGTTTGCACACTGTTCTTTGCGCGCTTCCGCTCTGTGATCTTGCAGATCCCGACCGCCCAGCAACTCATTCCCGCGCAATTCGAAGCCAAGGCTTCGACCTCGGGTGCGCAGGCGTCCTACGATTACGAGCCGAGCGAAGCGGGCATTCTTGATGCGCTGCTGCCGCGCAACATCTCCATCCAGGTGTTCCGTGCGCTGCTCGAAAATGCCGCTTCCGAACAGGGCGCGCGCATGAGCTCGATGGACAGCGCAACGCGCAATGCCGGCGACATGATCAAGAAACAGACGATTACCTACAACCGCTCTCGTCAGGCAATGATCACCAAAGAACTTATCGAAATCATCTCGGGCGCCGAAGCGCTCTGACCCTACCATCAGTGAGGACGAACCATGGCAACCTCTAAGCCCACCGGGCGCATCACGCAGGTCATCGGCGCCGTCGTAGACGTTAAGTTCGACGGCCATCTCCCGCAGATCCTGAACGCACTTGAAACGTCGAACAATGGCGCGCGCCTTGTTCTCGAAGTTGCGCAGCATCTGGGCGAAAATTCTGTCCGTTGCATCGCGATGGACACGTCTGAAGGCCTCGTGCGCGGACAGCCTGTCACCGACATGGGCGCACCGATTTCGGTGCCGGTTGGTGAAGGCACGCTTGGCCGCATCATGAACGTCATCGGCGAGCCGGTGGATGAAGCTGGCCCCATCCCGAATGAAGGTCTGCGCGCCATCCATCAGGAAGCGCCAGCTTACGCTGACCAGTCGACGGAAGGCCAAATTCTCGAGACGGGCATCAAGGTCGTTGACCTGCTCGCACCTTACGCCAAGGGCGGCAAGATCGGCTTGTTCGGCGGCGCGGGCGTGGGCAAGACCGTGCTCATCATGGAACTCATCAACAACGTCGCCAAGGCGCACGGTGGTTATTCCGTGTTCGCGGGTGTTGGCGAGCGTACGCGTGAGGGCAACGATCTCTATCACGAAATGATCGAGTCCAACGTGAACCTCGACCCCAAGGAACATGGCGGCTCGACCAAGGGCTCCAAGTGCGCCCTCGTGTATGGCCAGATGAACGAGCCTCCGGGCGCGCGCGCACGTGTCGCGCTCACCGGTCTGACGGTCGCTGAACATTTCCGCGATCAGGGCCAGGACGTGCTCTTCTGCGTCGACAATATTTTCCGCTTCACGCAGGCGGGTTCTGAAGTGTCCGCGCTTCTGGGTCGTATTCCGTCAGCCGTGGGCTATCAGCCGACGCTGGCCACCGACATGGGCCTGCTGCAGGAACGCATCACCACGACGACCAAGGGTTCGATCACCTCGGTGCAGGCCATTTACGTGCCAGCCGACGATTTGACCGATCCGGCACCAGCCGCCTCGTTCGCCCATTTGGATGCAACAACCGTGTTGTCGCGCTCGATTGCTGAGAAGGGCA
>CAINNX010000122.1 GCA_903851305.1 uncultured Hyphomicrobiales bacterium
ATCTGTTGGACTATAAAAGGCCGGTGCGCATGGTCCGCACCGGCCCTCAATTTTTGCCTTACTTTGAAAGGTAAGGCTGCAGATAAGGCCAGACTTCGACCCAGCCGCGCCACGTCATGTCCAGCGCGACATAGACGATGATGGCCAAACCGACATAAGCAATCCAGCGATGGCGTTGCAGAAGGCTTGCAATGTAATTGGCCGCCAATCCCATCAAGCCAATCGACAGGATGAGGCCGAAGACCAGAATATAGGGATATTCGCGCGCCGCCCCCGCAACGGCCAGAACATTGTCGAGTGACATTGACACGTCCGCGACAATGATCTGCCAGGTTGCCTGCGCAAAAGTCTTTTGCGAAGCGCCAGCATCGGCTTGCGCAATCACGGTGTCTGTATCGCCATCACCATGGCCTGCACGCAATTCGGTCCACATTTTCCATGCGACCCAGACCAGCAACAAGCCGCCGACCAGCAATAATCCGACAATGGACAGCAATTGCGTGGTCACCGTGGCAAAGACAATGCGCAAAGCGGTGGCCGCGCCAATGCCAATCAGAATGACTTTGGTGCGTTGTTCTTTGGGCAGGCCCGCAGCGGCGAGGCCGATGACAATGGCATTATCGCCGGCCAACACGAGGTCGATCATGATGACCTGCATCAGGGCAGAAAGGGCATCGAAGGTGAAATAGGCACTCATGGTCAGTCCTTGACGTCAGAGTACCTGAAAACGCATGCCTTCAAAGTGAGGGTGCAGTCACCAGGCCGATGTTCACCCAGTCCGACATCACAGCATTTGCACACTGTCAGAGGGGCCCGGTCTGGTAGAATCCAAACTAACGTGCGGTTTTTTTGTGATCAAGCGAGCAGGGGCCAAGCTGACGTATTCGTGATCACGTCAGAAATAGCCAAAGCGCGCCGCCACAATGCCGATCACCACTGCGACAGAGAGCGGCAGCAAAGGGTTGGAGCGTGAGCGGGCCATGAAAATAGCCACCCCTGCAGCCAGCACCACACCAAGCCAATCCGTAATGGCAGCTTGCACTGTAATCAGTGCAGAGGCGCAGATCAGGCCGACCACCAGTGGCGGCAAGGCCCGCTTGGTCATCATATACCAGCGCGCATGCTGAATGCGCTCTTCCGCGCGCCCAGCCACCAGCGCGATGATGCTGGTCGGTATCACGGTGGCGAGTGTGGCAATGGTCAGACCGGCCCACCCGGCAACCCGCCAGCCAATCATGCTCATCAGCAGAATATTGGGCCCAGGGGCCACTTGCGAAATGGCAAAGGCGGTGGCGAATTGATCATTGGTCAGCCAGCCGCTGGTTTCGACAACTTGGCGATGAATCTCCGGGATCATCGTCGAAATACCGCCAACCGAGACCAAGGCCGTCATGAAGAATGAAAGTGCGAGGCTCCAGAGAATGTCATCTTTCATGATGGCCACTCCAGAAACTATAGGCCACAGCAATAGGCGCCAGCACGGCCAGCGTGCCGAGCAAAGGCAGGCGTAACAGGCCGATGGCCACAAAACTCAGAGCCGCAAAAAACAAAGCCGCGCGATTGTCGAGAATGGTTTTGCCAAGCTTGTAACCCGTGCCAAAAATCAAACCCGTTGCCCCAGCAGCCGCTGCTTTTGTGCCGGCAATCACATCAGGATGGCTGGCAAATTGATCATAAAGCGTGGCCAGTGCGACCAGCAGAAGCACGGGCACAAGCGTGAGCGCAATCAGCGAGAGAACAGCGCCCGTCAGGCCGCCGCAACGATCGCCAATCACAGCCGTGATATTGACGAGATTGGCGCCGGGCAAAACCTGCCCCAGCCCCAATACGGCGGCATATTCACGTGCCGAGAGCCATTTTCTTCGCTCCACCACCACATGATAAATGGCCGCCGCAATGCCGCCAAACCCAAACAAGCCCACCATCAGAAAGCCGGTGAACAGCTCAAAATGGCTGACGTGTTGCGGGCGCACATGCGGTTCGTCGCTCATCATGGCGCTCCTGTGTCGCGCGCCTGCGGCGATTGGATGGATTTGGCTTTGCGCACCATGCGCAGACGGCGTGGCAATTCGCGCATGAAGCGCTCACACGGCTGATCAGGTGCCTGCGCGCCGGCCCGCACACGCGAGATGATCGGGCCCGTCTCGAGCAGAAAAGTTTCAGCTGGTTTGAGCAGGAGAGCCAGGCGCTCATATTCGGCCTGAGTTTCCACCTCGGCCATGGCTTGCGCAATTTGCGGCACCAGCCGGTCAAGTCCGGCCGCTATCGCGGCAAGGTGGAGTTTTTCATCCGTGGTCACGGCGGCCCTTCTCGAATCGTGAAGTTCGACCATGCCAAAACCCAAGCGGGGGCTCCAGCCGCATTTTAGTGAGATGCCAGATGAAATTGGCTGGGGGACCTGGATTCGAACCAAGATTGACCGAGTCAGAGTCGGTAGTTCTACCGTTGAACTATCCCCCATCATGCCGATACGGCCCAAAGGGCGGTGCGGCGTGTGGTTGGTGGGGTATTAGCTTGCCCGCTTGCCCCCTGTCAATTGCGCGCCTGCCTGAAAGGGCAGGCAAATGGGGCTGTCGGGGTGCTTGCTGCCTAAACCGCATGACAAGTGCCCCCAGAGGCGGTTATGCTCTGTCTCGAACCGCTCGGGCCATCAGCCGACAGGGCGACAGGAGATTTTGACCGTGCTGCCCATGGACCTGAAGGGCGAGGCCCCGAAAGGCCCCCAAAATGCCGAAGCGCCGACGCGCGATGGCGGGTCTGCCCGGCAGCCGCCAGGCCGTTCCCTATATCATACCTATGCCGCGCTAGACCTTGGCACCAACAATTGCCGCCTACTGGTCGCGCGCCCGGCACGTGAGGGCTTTCGCATTGTCGATGCGTTTTCGCGCATCGTGCGTTTGGGTGAGGGGGTCTCTGCCTCCGGTCACCTGAGCGAGCAGGCTATTCGCCGCACTTTGGCAGCGCTCGACATTTGCCGCGACAAAATGGATGCCCGTGGTGTCATGCGCGCACGCCTGATTGCCACCGAAGCCTGCCGCATGGCGCAAAACGGCGAAGAATTTCTCGACCGTGTTTACCAACGCACCGGCTTGGATCTCGAAATCGTTGATCGCGAGACCGAAGCGCATCTGGCAGCCGCGGGTTGCGCGGCTCTGGCGGATGCGTCGGCCAAGGGTGTCTTGCTGTTTGATATTGGCGGTGGCTCGTCAGAAATCGTCTGGCTCGGACAGGGCCAAGGTGCGTCCTCTGATGTGCGCGGGCGTGTGCGGCATTGGGCGTCTTTGAAGCTGGGTGTCGTCACACTGGCGGAAAAATTTGGCGGCGTGCATGTCACGCGCGAGATATTTGATGCCATGGTTGCTCATGTCAGCGAAGAGCTGGCAGAATTTGTTGCGCGCGTCGGGCAGGAGACGCGATGTGACGCGTTTCATCTCTTAGGCACATCCGGCACCGTCACCACATTGGCTGGCGTCCATCTGGGCTTGGCGCGCTATGATCGTCGCCGTGTTGATGGTCTCTGGATGAGTGCAGTCGAGATTGATGATGCGCTTCATCATTTGCGTGACATGAGCTATGAGCAGCGCGTCGCCAATGGTTGCATTGGCGCCGAACGCGCAGATCTTGTG
>CAINNX010000123.1 GCA_903851305.1 uncultured Hyphomicrobiales bacterium
ACGTCCTGCGAATACGGCGTGCTGATGATGGATGCTTACGTGTTTGGGTAGCGCCATCCCTCTTTGTGTTTTTTTGCAATTGTGATGTTGGCAGTAGTGTTACTTGTGCATAGGACGTGGGATAAAAATTTGGTTTCGATGACGCGTTATAAGGCAACTACGACTAATGATTATCAGCCTAAATAGGGGTAAGTTACAAAAAAGCTTGTCGAAAAATTAATTTGCTCCCCCAAATCACGCTCAAGAGTTTACCTATCTATCTGTAGAGACGTTTTCTTTACAGACAAAAAGGCAATCTTACATTTTCCTGTCGCTTTCATAATTGGAAGCACATGCTTTGTAATCGAAGCCAAATGGGTTTTGTCTTTGTCTCTCGCTCAATTTGATGCTTGTGTAACCGAATAAGCTCTGCAATCATCGGTATGAGTAGATTTGGGGCTCCATATTCAATATATTGCTACTTTGAGATTGTTCACGTGTTATTAGGCGGCCTAATTGTTAGGTAAATTTTTTCAAACGATCCTCAGCATCTGCATTGCCTTTAAGTCATTCTTTCTCAGCGAGCATTTTTATGGTTTGGTCCATTTATCAATATCCGGTCGTACTTTATCGTGGATCGGACACACAGCCTGGGTCACGCGGCGAGAGTTTCTCAGGAGATGATCGCTACCTTTACAATAAGTTATTTGGGTGGACCGGTAATGACACCATCGTCGGCGGCGGCATTTATGAGACTATCTTTGGATATGGAGGCAATGATCAGTTGAGAGCCGGAGGGTGCCACAGCGCTTTCATTGATGGTGGAGAAGATAATGATTCGATCCGCGGTGGATGCTCAAAAGACACGCTGATTGGTGGGGCTGGAAACGACACGATTAATGGAATGCAGGGAAACGATACTATTTTCGATTCAAGCGGCGATAACTTTTTGTTAGGAGGCGATGGTAACGACACCATTCGTGGCGGAGCTGGTGACGATACAATTTCAGGTGGGGAAGGCAATGATTCAATTTATTCGTCAACGGGCGACGGTTCTATTTGTGGGAATGCTGGAAATGACACCATCTATAGTCAGCAAGGAGTAAATGAAGTCATTTGGGGTGGTGATGGTAATGATTCCATTAGAGTTGTTGATGCCGACTTTTTTGCAGTGATTGACGGTCAAGAAGGCAACGATACCATTTCTATAACGGGTCTGGGTGGTGATGTTTATACAGGACATGGGAACAATTACGTCTGGGCTTATTCAATGGATAGTGGACAAGCTCACCAGAGCGCAATGAGAATTCATTCTGATGGGAACGACACCGTTAATGCCTCCGGAGTTGCAGTTGATATTATTGCAGGGTCTGGGCGAGGATATTACTATTTGGCAAATGTTGCTTCCTCTCAGGTCCGATATGACTCTATGCAATATTCTACCAGAGCAAACCCAGATTGGATATATGGTTGGGGTTCAGGTGGTCATGATCACGAAATTGACTTACACTATATTACCGAAGGCCGCGATTTTTTTCCGGCTAATAGTTCCTCAGATCATAGTGCGGGAGCATTTTGGATTTCTAATGGGGTGATGTCATCGACCTTCGATTATTATAGGGAGACCAATGGAGCGCCCTTACATATTAGTTTTTGGCGACCATCACATGATATCTCCATCCAAGACTTTTTTTTCTAACTTTTAATGTGTTTATGAGATGTCGAAAATACTGTTTGAAAGTGAGTGATATAAACGCTCCTGCGCGATGTTCATCTGGCTGCGGCCCCTATCAATGGTGCGGGCCTCTGGTTTCTTCTTCGCAGCGGGCGCCTGCCTTGTTTACTTGGGCAAGTTGCTAGTTGGATGGGCATTAGTCTAGCAATCCAGTAAAGATTAAGGGCTCCATTGCTCCCCGCGCCGCCTCGGGTTAGATGGTTCTCATGACATCAAGCCCCGCCCGGACGGACCGTCTCGTCCTTGCCCTCGCCCAGACCCGCTCGACTGTCGGTGACATCACCGGCAATGGGCAAATCGTGCGCGCGGCTCGCGCCGAGGCCGCGGCCAAGGGCGCGGATCTGGTGATGTTCCCCGAGCTCAATCTGGCGGGCTATCCGCCCGAAGACCTCGTGCTCAAGCCAGCCTTTCAGGAAGCCTGCCGCACCGCCGCCGAAGAGCTGGCGCGCGAGACGGCCGATGGTGGCCCCGCACTGCTGGTTGGCCTCCCCTGGGTCGAAGACGGCAAGCTCTACAATGCTTATGCCTTGCTCAATGGTGGGCGCATTGAGGCTGTGCGCTTCAAGGTTGATTTGCCCAATTATGGCGTCTTCGATGAAAAGCGCGTGTTCGCGCGCGGGCCTTTGCCCGGCCCGATGGTGTTTAAGGGTGTGCGCATTGGCGTGCCTGTGTGTGAAGACATCTGGTCGGATGAGGTCTGCGAATGTCTGGCTGAGACGGGCGCTGAAATGCTGCTCGTTCCCAATGGTTCGCCCTATTGGCACGGCAAAAATGACGAGCGCGTGCAGATAGCGCTTTCACGTGTGATCGAAACTGAACTGCCGCTCGTCTATCTCAACCAGATTGGCGGACAGGACGAGCTGGTCTTTGATGGCGCGTCTTTCGTTCTCAATGCCGATCGCGGTTTGGCTCTGCAAATGCCAGCCTTTGAAGCGCGCGTGTCGATCTGCACGTTTGAGCGCGGGCGTGATGGCTGGTCTTGTGCGTCAGGCGAGCGCGCGGTGTTGCCGGAGGGTGATGCGGCGGATTACGCAGCCTGTGTGCTGGGCCTGCGCGATTATGTCGAGAAGAATGGTTTTGCCAGTGTTGTGCTCGGCCTATCGGGCGGCATTGATTCCGCGCTGTGTGCAGCCATGGCGGCCGATGCTTTGGGCTCCGAGCGCGTTCATTGCATCATGCTGCCGTTTCGTTTCACCTCGCAGGAATCGCTTGCCGATGCCAAAGCCTGCGCGGATGCTCTAGGCGTGCGTTATGACACCCTTCCCATCGCACCCGCAGTTGAAGGCATTGAGCAGATTTTGGCGCCGCTCTTTGCAGGGCGCGCACGCGATCTGACGGAAGAAAATCTGCAAAGTCGCGTGCGCGGCACTTTGCTCATGTCGGTGTCGAACAAATTCGGCCCGATGCTGGTGACCACCGGCAACAAGTCGGAAATGTCGGTCGGCTATGCGACCATTTATGGCGACATGAATGGCGGCTTTAATCCGATCAAAGATCTCTACAAAATGCAGGTCTTCCGTCTGTGCCATTTGCGAAACCGCTGGAAGCCTGATGGTGCGCTTGGCCCCGATGGTGTGGTGATTCCTGAAAACATCATCACCAAGCCGCCCTCTGCCGAATTGCGCGACAATCAGAAGGACGAGGATTCGCTGCCCGCATATCCGGTGCTAGATGATATCCTCGCCTGTCTGGTTGAACAGGAAATGCGCGTGTCTGACATTGTCGCGCGTGGGCATGACGTCGAGATCGTCAAAAAGATAGAGCGTCTGCTTTATCTGGCGGAATACAAGCGCCGCCAGTCAGCACCGGGAGTCAAAGTGACGCGCAAGAATTTCGGGCGCGACCGCCGCTATCCCATCGTCAATTGTTTTCGTGATCCGGGTGCGCCGTTGCGTGCGCCTGATCTTTCCATTGCACCGAAAAAGCCGCTCGGCACATCAGAGCGTTTCGAGGAATGACATGACCCGCGTCCGTTTCGCGCCATCCCCCACGGGCCGCATCCATATTGGTAATGCGCGCACTGCCTTTTTCAACTTCCTCTATGCGAAGAAGGCCGGCGGCACTTTTGTATTGCGCTTCGATGATACGGACCTGGAGCGTTCCAAAGAAGAATATGCGCAAGCCATCGAAGTCGATCTGCGCTGGATGGGCATTGATCCCGATGTGATCGTGCGCCAGTCGCAGCGTTTTGCGCTGTATGATGCAGCCGCGCAAAAGCTCAAAGAGCTGGGCCGTCTTTACCCCTGCTATGAAACTGCCGATGAGCTGGATCGTCGCCGCAAGCGCCAGATCGCGCGCGGCGTGCCGCCGGTTTATGATCGTGCAGCCCTCAAGCTGACAGATGACGAGCGCGCCGCACTTGAAGCGCAGGGCCGCAAAGCCCATTGGCGTTTCAAGCTTGAAGAGCGCACGATGCACTGGAACGATCTGGTGCGCGGCGAGAGCCATATTGAGGCAGGCTCTTTGTCTGATCCGGTGCTGATCCGCGAAGATGGCACTTATCTCTACACCTTGCCGTCGGTCGTTGATGATATTGATCTGGGCATCACGCATGTCATTCGCGGCGAGGATCATGTCACCAATACGGCCGTGCAGATCCAGCTGTTTGAAACACTCGCTGGCAAAGCGCCGATTTTTGGTCACCACAATCTGCTGACAACGGCAAGCGGCGAGGGGCTCTCGAAGCGCTCTGGCTCTTTATCAATTGGCGGTTTGCGTGATGCTGGCATTGAGCCGCTGGCCATTGCAGCGCTGGCTACGCTCACGGGTTCATCGGATGCCGTGCATCCGGTGATCTCCCTGGAAGAATTGGGCAGTGCGTTCGATCTCTCCCATGTTTCGCGCGGAGCAGCGCGTTTTGACGAGAACGAGCTGGCCAGTTTGTCTGCACGCACGTTGCATGCTCTGCCTTTCGAGCTTGTCTCAGAGCGTTTGGCAGAAGCGGGCATTGTGGGCGAGAAGTCAGAGCAATTTTGGACGGCTGTGCGCGGCAATCTCGAAACATTCAGTGATGTGCGCGCGTGGTGGCATGTGGTCGATCAGACGATCACCCCTGTCATTGAAGATACAGAGTTTTGCGCACAAGCTTTGGCGCTTTTACCAGACGAGCCTTATGACGCGCAGACGTGGAGCCGTTGGACAGGTGCGATCAAGGACAAGACCGGCCGCAAGGGCAAGGCCTTGTTTCACCCTCTGCGACTTGCCTTGACGGCACAAGAATCCGGCCCGGAGCTCGCCCAGCTCTTGCCTTTGATCGGGAAGATTAAAGCTGCGGCCCGACTGTCCGGACAGTCTTCTTAGTGCCTTCAGGCGTAGTGACTTCGCGCTTGGTGCCGTCACTCAGAGAATAATTGCGCCCATTGCTCACGCCGCCTGCTGCAATGCCAGTTGACTCGCGCGAAGCGGTGGGGGCTTGCGAGCCAATCTCGGCTTCAGCGGCCGCATCGCGATCAGCTTGTGTGCCCTTTGGGTCCGGCTTTTTTGCAGGTTGTGCTTTGGCCGCTTGCGGGCGCGAGAGTTCTGCGGCGCGTTCAGGTGTCACGATCTGATCGCGGCGGCTGTCACGCCCCAGCATGCGCTCGGCATTGCCAAGCGCATCCGACCAGCTCTGCTCTGCTTTTTTGCAGGTGCAGGTGGGATCATATTTCGTGCGGAATTTGCCGGCATTGGGTAGCGACATATAGGGGCGGCCATCCGCACCGACAGATTTTTCGACCTCGCGTCCAAAGGCCATGGTGAAGAGTTGTGTCTCTACATTCGGGCACATGGCCTGGCAGAGCTCGCCCAATTCCTGATAGCGCGTGCGGTTGGCAGAATAAGAGACCGGAAAGAAGCCGCCATCACAGCTGCGCACGCATACGGCAAAAGATCCGCTGCCGGGTTCTTCATCTGCGACAGGTTCACTGTCCAGCGGCACGTCAGTTGGCGTGCTGGTGGTGCTGCGTCCAAACAGGCTATCGAGAAAGCCGCTCGCATTGCGTTGCTGTGGCTGCCCGCGGCAGGCGGATTCAAAACGCGCGACTAGTTCGCGGCGCGTGGCATCATCACCGCCCGCTTGTGCGGCTTGTGTGCGCAATTGCTCGAGATTGGAGCGCATGCGCGAAATCTGTTGCGTCATGGCCGGGCATTCGCGCGGGCTATCATCGAAGAACAGGAATTGGCGACGACCACAGCCAATGGAATTGGAATAAGCCACAGTGCGATCAAGTTCAGCAGCTTGGCGCTGCACGGCATCGCGGAATTGTTGGGCGCGCGCCGGGTCGGCTGAGCCGGCAGGCCCCAAGGCTACGATCTGCTGCTGCAGACGGTTACAATCGAGTGCTTGGGCAAGGGCCGTCGTTTCAGCGCCGCCCATCCCGAACAAAAGGATGACCGCGGCCAGCACACGCCTCACGGGGCGCAAGCTGCCCACCTGATTTTGAGGGAGATGCCGCGTCATGAAATCCTCTTAAAGCCTCGCCCGAGCATGCCCCAAGACGGGGTCCCAGACCTCTTCCTTGAGCGCGCTTGGTGGCGGCAAAAAGGCAAAAAGGGGATCGGGTGAGATTTTCCTTAGCAGAGCCCGGGGCTCAAGGCCATGCAGGGTGGCCAGTCTCCGGTGGCTTTAATCCGCGCAGGTCACGCGATAGCCGCGCGCGCTTTGGGCGGCGATCCGCTCAATCGTGGCCTCTTCGGCCAGGCCATAGGAGACAGAGGGGCCGCGGCCCATGGCGGCGCACCAGGCATCCGCCACTGACCGGGCGCAGCTCGTGCCAGAGGCCAGGCAGTCTCCGACCCCATAGCTGTCATCTTTGGGAATAAAGAAGGTTTCCTGCGCCAGAGACGGGGCGGATGCAAACAGGCCAGCCAAAATGGCGAAGCTAAGGGCGCGGGACACAATACGCATGGAGGGCGGCCTGACAGCAAAACTGGGGGTGGAACAAGCTGTCCTTTTGCCACAGCGGCGTTGAGACTTTCTTAATGGCGTTAACCGCTTGGGCTAGTCGCGCTTGACGGAGGCGGGGCTTTTCGACCAATGTGGCCCCATGACGCGCAAGACCTGCACCATTTGCCGGATTATTATTAGCTAGCACCTCTGCTGGCTGGAGCCGTCTTGAATCACAAGTCTTGCATCCCAAGACCTTCGTGAAGAAGCAAAGCCCCCGGCCAGCAGGTCCGAAGGGGAAACCATGTCTCAGGTTCCGCAATTGCGGCTCTACAATACGCTGACACGCCAGAAGGAAGACTTCGCGCCGATCGATGCTGCGCGCGTGCGCCTCTATGTCTGCGGCCCGACCGTTTACGTCTTCGCCCATATCGGCAATGCGCGCCCGATCATCGTGTTCGATGTGCTCAATCGTCTGTTGCGCCACCTCTATGGCACAACAGCTGTCACTTACGTGCGCAACATCACCGACGTCGATGACAAGATCAACGCTCGCGCGGCCGAGCGTGGCATATCCATCCGCGCATTGACCGAAGAGACGGCCCGCATCTTCCACGAAGATGTGGCCGCACTTGGCTGCCTACCTCCAGATGTCGAGCCGCGCGCGACCGAACATATCGCTGAGATGATCACCATCATCGAAAAGCTGATCGCCGCAGACCACGCTTATGCAGCCGAAGGCCATGTGCTCTTTTCAGTGCCCTCGATGAGCGATTACGGCCAGCTGTCGCGCCGCCCGCTTGACGAGATGATCGCTGGTGCGCGCGTCGATGTGGCGGCCTACAAGCGCGATGATATGGATTTTGTCTTGTGGAAGCCCTCCAAAGATCACGAGCCCGGCTGGGAATCTCCGTGGGGGCGTGGGCGTCCGGGTTGGCACATTGAATGTTCAGCGATGAGCTGGAAACATCTGGGCGAGACGTTCGATATTCATGGCGGCGGGATCGATCTTGTGTTCCCGCATCATGAAAATGAAATTGCGCAATCGCGCTGTGCCTTTGGTCATGATGTCATGGCCAATGTGTGGATGCACAATGGCTTCCTGCAGGTCGAAGGCGAGAAAATGTCCAAAAGCTTGGGCAATTTCATCACCATTCGCCAGCTCTTGGCGACAGATGATTTCGGCGGTCAGAAATGGGCGGGCGATGTGTTGCGCCTTGCCATGCTGCGCACCCATTATCGCCAACCGATCGACTGGACAGCGCGTGCGCTGGACGAGACACAAAAGACGCTTGAAAACTGGGCGGATATTGTCGCGCGGCACAAAATTGGTTCAGCCCAACCCGTGCCACATGCCACCATTGTCGATGCCTTGCTCGATGATCTCAACACGGCGGCGGCATTTGCAGCCCTAGCAGAACTCGCCAAAGCGGCACGCCATGATTATTCATCAGCGCAAAATCTTGCCAATACGGCGACGTGGCTCGGCTTTGACACGAGCGCCTGGTTTACGCGCGCAGAAGAGGCGGCGGGCGATCATCTCGATCCGGCCTTCAAGGCTGAAGTTGAGCGGCTTGTGGCCGCGCGACTGGATGCGCGTGCGCAAAAGAATTTTGCCGAGAGCGACCGACTGCGAGATGAGTTGGCAGCCAAGGGCGTGCAGCTGAAAGACGGCAAAGGCGCCAACGGTGAAGCCGTGACGACCTGGGAGGTGAAGCGATGACCATCTCGCTTCGCCCTTATCTCGCATCAGATGCGCCGATTCTAGCAGCCATCTATGCAGCGGCTATCGATGAGCTCACCGCGGAAGATTACACCGATGAGCAGCGCTATGCGTGGATTGCTCTCGCCGAAGACGAGCAGACGTTTGGCCAGCGTCTGGCATCATCCCTGACACTGGTTGCATTGGTTGAGGGTGAGACGGTTGGTTTTGTCTCGCTGCGTGACAACCAGCTCATCGAACATCTTTATGTCTCGCCCAATATCATTCGCGAGGGTGTCGCCACCGCTTTGTGTGATGCGCTGGAAAAGCTCGCCACTGCGCGCGGTGCGCAAAAGCTGACAGTTGATTCCAGCGACACAGCAGAACCTTTCTTCAAAGAGCGCGGCTATGTTTTGCAAAGCCGCAACACGCGTATCGTCGATGAGCAATGGCTGGCTTACATGACGATGAGCAAAGACCTGAGCCCCCCAGTGGCCCCCGGAACCGTGCAATGACTCGCGCAAGATTGACCCTTTTTGATACGACGTTGCGTGATGGTGCGCAGACCACGGGTGTTGATTTCTCACTCGAAGACAAGCGCCAGATCGCCGGACTGCTCGACACATTGGGCATCGATTATGTGGAAGGCGGCTATCCGGGCGCCAATCCGACCGATACCGAGTTTTTTGCAACACGCCCCAAGATCAAGGCGAAGTTTGCGGCCTTTGGCATGACCAAGCGCGCGGGCCGCTCGGCTGCCAATGATCCGGGCATCGCCGCGCTGCTGGAGTCAAAAGCCGACACGATCACCTTTGTCGCCAAGACATGGGATTATCACGTCCATGTTGCGCTGGGCTGCACGCTGGATGAAAACGTCGAAGGCATTGCCGATTCCATCGCCCATGTGGTGAAGGCTGGTCGCGAAGTCATTCTTGATTGTGAGCATTTTTTCGATGGCTACAAAGCCAATCCCGACTTTGCGTTGCAATGCGCCAAGACCGCCTATGACAATGGCGCACGCTGGGTCGTGCTGTGTGACACCAATGGCGGCACGCTGCCGCATGAAATCGAGGCCATTGTCACAGCGGTGGCAAAAGTCATCCCTGGTGATCATCTTGGCATTCATGCCCATGATGATACGGGACAAGGTGTCGCCAATTCCTTCGCCGCGATCCGCGCCGGTGTGCGCCAGATTCAGGGCACGCTGAATGGCCTTGGCGAGCGTTGCGGCAATGC
>CAINNX010000124.1 GCA_903851305.1 uncultured Hyphomicrobiales bacterium
ATCCATGTGCTAAAACCGGAGACGAGCGCTTCAACCTATGCGGGTCTTTTTCCGTTCCCTCAGCCGCCCGAAGCTTGGTTGCCAGCGCCCGCGGGACGTTTAATCGAAAACACTTTGTCAACGACCGCATAATCCTGATAGCCGCAGCGCGCGATAGGCTTCATCAATGTGATGTCCATTACACCATCACGCAAATAGGCCTCATCCAGATGCACGCCAACGACTTGGCCGAGCACCAGATAACGATCCGTCTGCACGCCCTCCAAAGCATCAAGGCGCACGACCTGTGTGACTTTACATTCGAGCGATGCGGGCGAAGCCTTCACGCGCGGCGCCTTCACCAACACGCAATCGGCCATTTCAAGACCAGCGTGAGCAAATTCACTTGTGCCACGCGGCAGCGGTGCTGAGGTCGCATTCATCTGGTCACGCAAATCATAATTGGCGAGGTTCCAGACAAATTCACCGGACTCCTGCGCCAGAAAAGCGCTGTCTTTAAAACCTTCCGAACAAAAGCCGACGATGGGCGGCGCACCTGAAAAGGCATTGAAAAAGGAATAAGGGGCAAGGTTGATCTCACCCGTGCGACCCATAGTAGAAATCCAACCCACAGGACGCGGCGAGATCAACGCCTTGAACGGATCATGGGGCAGCAAAGCACGATCACGGGCATGGGGTTCGTAAAACATCAGCGTCTGCCTTTTTAAAAATGAGTAACGATCTGCGAAAGATCAGGACGCGGGCGATCAGCCGGCACCTGATCGGCGCGACCCAGATGTATAAAGCCCGCCATCCGCTCGTCCTGCGTTACGCCGAATTGGGAAAGCACATCGCGATCATAAGAAAACCAATTGGTCAGCCAAGATCCATCAAAGCCCAAGGTTTTGGCGGCAAGCAAAATATTCATGCACACAGCGCCCGCTGACAATTCCTGCTCCCAAGCTGGGACTTTGCCGCCCTCTTTGGCAGTCGAGACAACACCAATGATCAGCGGCGCCATGGTCATGCGCTTGGACTCGGCGGCGATGCGTGTCTCATCAGCCTGTGGCTCGCGCCGCTTGAAACCTTCGACCACAATGGCACCGGCGCGCGCGCGCGCCTCACCCTGAAAAATAATAAAGCGCCAAGGCGCCAATTTGCCATGGTCGGGCACACGGGCCGCAACGGTCAGAATCGTCTCAAGCTCTCCGCTATCGGGGCCCGGACCTGTCAGGGCGACAGGGGCCACCGAACGGCGGGTTTTGAGCAGCTGGAGACAATCATTCATGTCGGGCTCTTTTTCGGTCTGATAATGTGACAGAAGGAGGTCGGTGGTCTTTTGACAAGTTCCGGCCGCCCTCGCAACCGCCAGCTTTGACAGTGGCCCCGCCATTGGGCAGAAGTCATCTCATTATGAACAAGCTCTCAAGCATCGCTCTTCTGCTGCTGGTCGCCCTGATGGCGCCGGTCGGTCAGGCTTTGGCTCAAAAGAGCCCCCCTGCCCAAAGCTCGCGCTCTGCCCCCGGCACCATACCGGTCCCCGGCTCCGGACGCTTGTTTCTTTCGGCAACCTTTGGCGGGGCGGCTACGACCTTGGTCAGTGGCGTGCGCTGGCGGCTTTATCAAGAGAACACCGAAGTCAATGGTCAGCACACCTTGGTGGCAGAATCGACCGAACTAGCTCCCTCTTTCACTTTGCCCGATGGCGATTACATCGTGCATGCTTCCTATGGTCTGGCGGCAGTCACACGCCGCGTGGTGATCTCCAGCAACAATGTCAACGAGCGCATCCCGCTCAATGCCGGCGCACTGAAAATTTCCGGCAAGCTCGGCGAGGCTGATATTCCTGCCAGTCGCCTGAAGATCGACATTTACGTGCCCGAGCGCCCCGACCAGCGCGAAAAACTGGTCGCTGCCAATCTCAAGCCCGATGAAATGATCCGCCTGCCCGAAGGCACATATCGGATTGTCTCGACCTATCTCGATTCCAACGTGTCGCCCTCGGCGCCTGCGATTGCGGGTGTGCCAGCCAATGCAACCAATTCTGTGATCAATGCGGAGGTGCGAATTGATGCGGGCAAAATGACCGAAGCTGTGGTGCGACATCGCGCCTCCGTCATCACCTTGAAACTGGTCAATGCGCCGGGTGGTGAAGCGCTCGCCAATACCAGCTTTTCTGTGCTGACGCCGGGCGGCGACGTGATCCGCGAAATGATCGGCGCCTTCCCAAGCCTCGTGCTGGCGGAAGGTGAGTATACAGTGATTGCGCGCCGCGATGGGCGCACACATCAAATGGTTTTAAAAGTTCCTGCCAATACCGACCGCGAAGTCGAGGTTATGGCCAACTGAGGGAAGCCAATTCCATGCAGACCTTCTTTGTCGAAATCAAATGCACGCTTGGGCGCACCTATGAAGTGGCCAGCGCCTTGGCAGAAGCCGAAATTGCCTCGGAGATTTATTCGATCGCCGGGCATTACGACATATTGGCCAAATTCTACGTCGAGAAGAATGTCGACATCGGCCATTTCGTTGGCGAAAAAGTGCAGATCATTCCCGGCATTGCCGACACACGCACCATTATCACTTTCAAGGCTTTCTGAGCCAAACACGAAAGGCCCTGAGCCATGGACGATACACAGCCGCAATATCTTGATGACCGCATGTTTGTGATGGGCGTTTGGCCCATGCGTGTGGCAAGGGACCCCGAAGACAACCACCAAAGTGTGGTGTTCTATGACACCACACCGCCCCAGCCCTCGCTCTGGGCGGTGACCACCTATCTGAATGTTGAGGGCTATCCGATCGCTGGCATCAATCATTTCGAGCGCGAAGATATTGCGCGTGCCTATAAGGCGGGTGTTGAACCATCGATCCCGCTCGTAAGTCTGGGTGGCCAATCCCCAAGCGAGCCAATGTCGCTGGAAGATTATGCGGCCTGGAAAACCGCGAATAATCTTGGCGATTTCGATCCCGACAAAGCGCCACGCCTGCAAGGCCAAGATCGCGGCGATATTGTCATGCAGACCAAAGAGCAGTTCACAGCCGGTCTTGAACAAGTCGCCCGCGCCCTGTCTGGCCCGCCTGAGGCGTGAGGCTCAAGCCTTTCGCTTAAATTGTGTGTGATCCGCCGCCAGCGCCATTTCCAGCGCGCGGCGGATGAAACGTTGATAGGGAATGCCCTCTTCTTTCGCGCGTGCGCGGGCTGCATCCAGCAGCGTCTTGGGCAGACGCATATTCACCCGCTCGCTCTTGGGCTGCAGCTCAAAATGCATGGGTTTGAATTGCGAAAAGTCGAGATCAGACAAATCCTGTTCGAGGAAGGCTTCTGCTTCCTCGTCTGTTGTCATTACCAGCACTTTCAGTCGACGTTTATTGTCCATAACGCAGCGCCTCCTTGGCGTGCATGTAACGCGCTGAAAAGGGCCTGACGAAGGTCCGCCCATCCTTCACGCGCAGAGTGAACGCTACAAAAACCGGACGCCTGGC
>CAINNX010000125.1 GCA_903851305.1 uncultured Hyphomicrobiales bacterium
CAACTGCAATGAAGCGCTGCTCAACGAGCGAATGAATTTCATCAGGTGCGACCGCACCATGCTGAAGTACAAACTCGATCTCACCCAAGCTCACGCCATGTTTCTGGCATTTGACGCGGTTGGCTGCGTCCCAATCAAAACCATCGAAATCCATGTGATCGTCTCAAATGTATGTACAAATGTCAATACAGCCCGAAAAGGGCCTGACCCAAGGGTAATCCCCCGCCCCCGTCTTTGCGAGCGACGCAGTGCCATCAGGAATACCCGGACTGCGGCCCCTGGATTGCCGCGTCGGGCTAAAGCCCTCATCGCAATGACGGCTCACACGTCATTGCGAGCGAAGCGAAGCAATCCAGACAGCATCAGGCCTTCCGCCTGACGACAAAAAAGGCGGGCCAAAGCCCGCCTTTATAAGAATTACGCCCGCTTCTGATCCGGCGGCTCGGCCTCGGCCACCAGCGCGGCCAGTGCCTCATCCAGCGACATGGACGTCTGTGCTTGCGAACCCAGCCTGCGGATCGAGACCGACTTTTCAGCCGCCTCTTTCTTGCCGATGCACAAGAGCACCGGCGTTTTGGCCAGCGAATGTTCGCGCACTTTGTAGTTGATCTTCTCGTTGCGAAGATCAGCTTCGATGCGCAAACCGAGCTTGCGCGCTTTCGCGATGATTTCCATCGCGTAATCATCAGCCTCCTGCGTGATCGTGCAGATGGTGATCTGTTGCGGCGAGAGCCACAGCGGCAGATGACCGGCGTGATGCTCGATCAAAATGCCGGTGAAGCGCTCGAGCGAACCAAACATGGCGCGGTGGATCATCACCGGCACGGTCTTTTCGCTGTCAGGCGCAATGTAGAAAGCGCCAAAGCGGGTCGGCAGATTGAAGTCGACCTGCGTGGTGCCGCATTGCCATTCACGGCCAATCGCATCGCGCAGCGTATATTCGAGCTTGGGGCCATAGAACGCGCCTTCACCCGGATTGATACCCGTCTTGATGCCACTTTCCGCAACTGTATCGAGCACGCGCTTGAGGGCTGCTTCTGCCTTGTCCCAGACATCATCCGACCCCACGCGCTTTTCAGGGCGCGTTGAGAGTTTCAGCACAATGTCGGTGAATCCGAAATCTTCATAGATCGACATGATGAGATCATTGATCTTCATCGACTCGTCCATGATCTGCTCTTCGGTGCAGAAAATATGAGCATCATCCTGCGTAAACGCACGCACGCGCATAATGCCATGCAGCGCGCCAGACGGCTCATAGCGATGCACCGTGCCAAATTCCGCAATCTTCAGCGGCAGGTCGCGGTACGACTTCAGACCATTTTTGAAGATCTGCACATGACCGGGGCAATTCATCGGCTTCAAGGCAAAGACGCGATCATCTTCCGTCTGCGTGACGAACATGTTTTCGCGATAGGTCTGCCAATGGCCAGACGTCTCCCACAACGCGCGATCCAGCACCTGGGGCGTGTTCACTTCAATATAGCCGGCCTGCTGCTGGCGGCGGCGCATATAGGAAATGAGCGTCTGGAACAGCGTCCAGCCCTTTGCATGCCAGAAGACTGTGCCCGGGCCTTCTTCCTGAAAATGGAACAAATCCATTTCACGCGCCAAGCGACGATGGTCGCGGCGCTCGGCTTCTTCGAGCTGCGTCAGATAAGCGTCAAGCTCTTCCTGCTTGGCAAAAGCGGTTGCGTAAATGCGCGACAGCATCGGCTTGTTGGAATCACCACGCCAATAAGCGCCCGCCACTTTCATCAGCTTGAACGCCGAGCCAATTTTGCCAGTGGACGTCATATGCGGGCCACGGCACAAATCGAGCCAATCGCCTTGCTTGTAGATTTTCAGGTCCTGATCAGCCGGAATGGTTTCCACGAGCTCGACCTTGAAGGCCTCACCGGCTTTTTCGAAATGCGAAATCGCCTGATCGCGGCTCCAGACTTCCTTAACGAAGGCTTTGTCCTGCGCGATGATCTCGCGCATCTTCTTTTCAATCGCACCAAATTCATCCGGCGTGAAGGGCTCGGCGCGGAAGAAGTCGTAATAGAAACCATTGTCGATCACCGGGCCGATGGTGACCTGCGTGCCGGGATAAAGCGCCTGCACGGCTTCAGCCAGCACATGCGCGCAATCGTGGCGGATCAATTCCAGCGCGCGCGGATCTTCGCGATTGATGAATTCGATTTTTGCGTCTTGGGCAATCGCGTCGCAAAGATCGGTCACAACACCATCGAGCGCCATGGCGACGGTGCGCTTGGCCAATGAGGGCGAGATGGATTTGGCAATGTCGAAGCCGGTCACACCGGGTTCAAACTGGCGCTGCGCGCCATCCGGGAAAGTCACGGAAATCATGTCGTCTCCTGTTGCTCACTCGCCGATACGAGTCGGCGTAAGCGGGATTGCTATGCTGGGCGGAA
>CAINNX010000126.1 GCA_903851305.1 uncultured Hyphomicrobiales bacterium
GGTCGAGCGCTCGGGAAAACGTTTGAGCTGTTCGTTCAAATCTTTCGAGCGAAAGACTGCCAGCAGCATCTTCTGTTCGTAATCCAGCTTTGTGCGCTCAATGCCGATTTGCGAACGCACGCCAGAATGCGCACCGTCACAGCCAACAAGATAATCGCATTCCAAAACCTCTGGGGTTGCGCCATCGGCTTGAGATACAGACACACGCACGCCGTTTGCATCCTGAACGATATCGCCCGCAACCCAGCCGTATCGCGTCTCTACATGGGGGAAATCCAAAAGACGCCGCCGCAGAACCTTTTCGGTCTGATACTGAGGAAGGCGATCATTGTCTTGACTGTAGAACTGCCGCACGAGTTCACGCCCGGCAGGCGCGTGCCAATATTGGCTCATCAGATTGCCATAGGCGGTCAGCTCGCCAATTGCATAGCCTGCGGGCATCAGGCGCGCAGCGCGGATTTCAGGCTCGACGCCCCAATTGGCAAAATGTTCCAGCGTGCGCTGAGTCAGATTTTGGCCTTTAGGAATGCGCCCTAAATCGATACGCGGCTCGATGATTGCGCAAGAAATTCCGCGCATCCCCAGTTCGACGCCAAGGCCGACACCAACCGGGCCACCCCCCACGATGACAACTTGATATTTTTTGGACAAGTTGAAAATCTCCTGTGCGAATAACGATAATTTGGTTCAGCGCGCTTTTTCAGCAATTTCGCGCGCGCGAGTGACGATGGCTTCCGGGCTAGCATATACACGAGCCAAGATCTGCGAAATCTCATCGCCTGTGACAGGATCAACCTCGAGCGCCTGTTTGTCAGCCTCGGCACGATAGTCTGCATCCTTCATCGTGTCCAAAAAAGCCTGGCGCAGGGCCGCAATACGCTCGGCAGGCACGCCGGCGGGCGCCGCAATCGGCCAGGCAATCGGCAAACGCGCAATAAAAAGCTCAAGCAATTGCCGGTCGGCTTCATTGCTGGCAAGGTCGAGCGCCGAGGCGACGTTGGGCAGATCAGGCGCCTTGGACAGGCCAAATTGCAGCAAAACCCGAACCTTATTTTCGGCAATCCACGCCGGGCGCACTGTTTTTAAAAACCCCCATGAAAGCCCGGCCATGCCATCGACCTCGCCGCGATCCATTGCTAGCAAGGCTTCAGGAGCGCCCGGATAGCCGGTGACGAGTTTCAATTTCGTGCCCAGAACGGCGTTCATCATCAGCGGAAACGTACCTGTATCGGCGCCGCCTCCCGTTGCTGCGACGATCATTTCTTTGGACTTCAAATCATCGAATGTCTTGAAAGGGAGATCGGAGCGCACGAAGACGATGTTGGTTTCGCGGCTCGGGCTGCCGATCCAGTTCAAATTGCGGGCGTCAAACTGCGCACTCTTATTGCCCATCAGGGGCTCGAATATGACGCCGCGCGAAAAGGACGCGAGGGCTGTGCCATCCTTGGCGGCCACATTGGCGAGGTGATTGATAGAGGCAAGGCTGCCAGCGCCAGGCATGTTCTGGATTACGACTTTCGGCTTGCCGGGAATATGATTGCCCATAAACCGCGCAACGGCGCGTGCATTGAGATCATAGCCGCCCCCCGACGTGAACCCAACCACAAGAGTAATGGTTTTGCCCTGATAAAAGCTTTCGACAGATTGCCCCTGTGCGCCCGCCGACAATGTAGAAAAGGCCACAGCCGTTGCAGCCGCACACAACATCGACCAAAACCGCAAGGGTGAACCTAGTGAAACAGTGCTCATATGGATCTCTTTTCCTGAACTTGAATTCTGAATTTCGCTTAGCTTATTTCCCCAAATAAGCAATATACCAAAATCTGATCAGCCGGCCAGTATGTCTCAGCTGCCTCCCGTCCTTTGAGCCCTTTGAATGGCCTTTTCTTGTGATGATCGTGATTTTGGGCAATCAAAGTCCCGCAAGGCATCGAAGTTGACCCGAGTGTCAATTGCGGGCTTACTGATCAAAGCGGATGATAGAACGGCGGTATAGTCCTCGGCCTTTTGCTTAATGAGATTTCCGGTCGTCAGATCTATAAGCGCTCTGCCAAGTGCCTCGACTCTCGTGCAAGGCCATTGAGCAGCTTTATTTGATCATCTGTGAGTTCACCAAC
>CAINNX010000127.1 GCA_903851305.1 uncultured Hyphomicrobiales bacterium
CACCGTGCACAAAGCGCAGGGCTCGCACTGGGACGTACTTGTCCTGTTCGATGAATCCTATGCGGTTCGCGAACATCGCGCGCGTTGGCTCTATCCCGGCATCACACGCGCTGCCGAGCGCATCACGATTGTCACCTGATCATGCAACAACACATGGTGGACATGCTTGATTTTGTGCGTGCGCATCAGGACTATGCTGCGCCCATTGCCTGCCTCTTGGCCTTCGGTGAATCGCTAGCCTTGGTGTCGCTGCTCATTCCAGCAACTGTCATGTTGATTGGCATGGGTGCCCTGATCGGTGCGTCCGGCATTGATTTCTGGCCGATCTATTTCGGCGCGGTCATCGGTGCGGGCTTGGGTGACTGGCTGTCTTACTGGCTGGGATGCCATTATCACGCACAGATTGCGGGCATGTGGCCGCTGTCCAAAAAACCCGACCTGCTGCCCAAAGGCCATGCCTTTTTTGAAAAATGGGGCTGGCCAGGCGTTTTCATCGGCCGCTTTTTTGGGCCGCTGCGCGCGGCTGTGCCCTTGGTGGCCGGCACTTGCGGCATGCCCAACCTTCCCTTCCAGATTGCCAATTGGTCCTCGGCCTTCGTGTGGGCCGGCCTCCTGCTGGCCCCCGGCTCATTGGGGCTGTCCCATCTCACTGATGTCCTTGGCGGCTGGTAAGCCCCTCAAAGCGTGCTCCGGGGCCCGCTACAGTGGTCCTCTACCCTGAGGCAAATAGCCCCAACCTGATCTGGCGCAAGGCTGAGGAGCGCTTGGTGGGGTATGCCTGCGCGCATCAGTCCTCTCGCGCCTTGACGTTGAAGCGTTTATAGTTTGGAACACGTCCAGACTGCGGTTCCGGGGGGTCACGCCTGCCCGGTCGCGCGCCCCGGGGACGGGGCATCCATCGAGGTGGTTTGAAATGGAATACCGGCGGTACTTCGGCCAAGCGATTGACCGCCTCAAGGCGGAACGGCGCTACCGGGTTTTCGCAGATCTCGAACGCGATGCGTCTCGTTTTCCGATGGCCCTCTGGCACTCGGAAAATGGTGATGGCCCGCGCGAGGTCGTGATCTGGTGTTCGAACGATTATCTGGGCATGGGTCGTCATCCCAAGGTTATCGAAGCCATGCGCGCGGCTGCCGAAAAATACGGCGCAGGCGCTGGTGGGACACGCAATATTTCGGGCACCAATCACCCGCTCGTGCAGTTGGAAGCCGAGTTGGCAGACCTGCACGGCAAGGAAAGCGCGCTCGCCTTCACATCCGGCTGGGTTTCCAATCTGGCGGCAATTTCGACCATTGCCGAACTGCTGCCCAATTGCCTGATTATCTCTGACGCGCTCAACCACAATTCGATGATTGAAGGCGTGCGCCGCTCAGGTTGCGAGAAGACGATCTTCCGGCACAATGACACAGCCGATCTCGAAGAGATTCTGAAAAGCGTCGGACATGATCGGGCCAAGCTTGTCGTGTTTGAGAGCCTCTATTCGATGGATGGCGATATTGCCCCCATCGGCGAGATCGCGGCACTGGCCAAAAAATACAATGCCATGACCTATGTGGATGAAGTCCATGCTGTGGGCCTCTATGGTCCGCGTGGCGGCGGCATTTGCGAGCGAGACAATGTCATGTCGCAGATCGATGTGATCGAGGGCACGCTCGCCAAAGGCTTTGGCACGCTGGGCGGCTATATTGCCGCTGACAATGTGATCATTGATGCGGTGCGCAGCTATGCGCCCTCTTTCATTTTCACCACTGCCCTGCCACCTGCAGTCGCTGCAGCCGCTGCTGCTGCCGTCCACCAGCTCAAGATTTCGCAAGACGAGCGTGCTTTGCAACAACAGCAAGTAGCGCGCACCAAAGCGGCTTTGGCGGCAGCAGACATTCCGGTCATGGCCAATACATCACATATTGTGCCGGTTTTTGTTGGCGATGCGGAATTGTGCAAGTCAGCGAGCGACATTCTGCTCGAAAAGCACGGCATCTATATTCAGCCGATCAATTATCCCACCGTGGCACGCGGCACAGAGCGCCTGCGCATCACACCAACGCCCTACCACACAGACGCGCATATTGCCTCGCTCGTTGAGGCTTTGCGCGATGTCTGGCGCCGTTTGGGATTGCCCTTTGGCGCTGTGCCGCAACCCACCATCGTTGAACAAATGCCAAAGCCGCATTTGAAAATCGTTGCTGCAGAATAAACAAAGGGCCGCTGATGCGGCCCTTTGTATGTCTCACGCCCCGGTCGGCTTTTGTCGCTTCATCAGCCATTGGATGATGAAAGGCAAAGACAGATTGATCATGAAATAACGCGAGAAATGATGCGCGCTGACAAAGAGCGGATCGATGCCAAGCCCAAGCGCCAGCACGATCATCGCTTCTAGCCCGCCGGGCGCATAAGCGATCAAGGTTGCGCCAAAGGGCATGCCGAGCCAGGTCGAGGCGGCCGTCGCAAAAATCAACGTGACGAGAATGCCAGCCCCATTGGCCAGAGTGGACGCCACCAATGTGCGACCAAACAAGGCCCAATCGAAATCAGCAAAGCGCGATCCAGCCCATGCGCCGATCATGATCTGGCCGACCATCATCATTTCAAACGGCACGCGGCCTGTTGCAAAACCTGTCCCGTGAATGATGCCCGAGGCAATCATGGCGCCAAAAATCATGCCTCCGCCCATGCGCATGCGCAAAAAGAACAGCCCCAGCGTGACCGAGCACACCGCTGTGCCAAGCAACATCAAAGGCGGGTCATTCACCAAGCCCGCAACAGGTGAGAGATGCGCGTCAGATTCCAGCACAATGATGATGGGTAGCAGCACGACCAGAAAGATCACGCGGATCATCTGCACAATCGCCACGCGCGGCGGATCAGCGCCCAGCGACAAAGACACAGACAGAATATAAGCCATGGAACCCGGCACAGCCGCGAGCAATGCGGTGGGTGGCGCCCAGCGCGAGATCAGCGCAGAGACGGCCATGGAAGACGCCGTCACGCAGATCACACACAGCGCCATGATGGAAATACTGACCGGATAGGTCGCCATATTCTTTAATGTGCCCGGATCAATCGCCGAACCAATCGACATGCCGGTGATGGCCATGGCGGTGATGCGCAGAATATTGCCAATCGGCGTAGCCCAGCCGAAATAGGACAGAAAGGCCACAGACAGAACAGAGCCGGACATGGCCCCGCCTGGCACGCCCAGCATGAGGAAGGACAAACCACCGCAAAAAGCCGTGCCCATGGTCAGTGTCTGACCGCGCCAGCCTGATTTCCAGGGTGAGACGACCCCGACCGAATTGTCCGGCTTGGCGCCGCTCATAGATGTTTCGCCCTGTTCTTGATGCTGACGCCCTTAAATCACCTCGCATGGCGGGCTGCAACACACGCCGATTGGATTTGCAGCACCAGCCGGTGCTAAACTCGCCGCCAGTCATCTTTCGTGCCGGAGCCTCCATGATCGCCGGATGGGCCGCGGTTCTCACCGCGCTGGTCTATATTTGCTTGCTATTTGCCATCGCCCATTACGGCGATACGCATCCGCAGCTCTTCAAAGGTCCCCGCACGCGGCCCTTCATCTATGCGATGACGCTGGGGCTTTATTGCACCTCTTGGACCTTCTTCGGTTCAGTTGGCTTTGCATCTGAAAAGGGGCTGGAATTTCTGCCCATTTATATTGGCCCCATTCTCGTGGTGGGTCTGGGCTATCGTTTCATCCAGCGCATCATCCGTCTTGCACAATCACAAAACATCACCTCAGTGGCCGACTTTGTGGCTTCGCGTTTTGGCAAATCACAGCCGGTGGCTGGGCTTGTTGCGTTGATCGCCGTTGTGGGTACTGTGCCCTATATCGCGCTACAGCTGAAAGCCATTTCTACATCGGTGTTGACGACCTTTCTGTCGTTCAATGCACAATATATGCAGGTTGCCTGGCCGGGCGCTGGCACCATTGCTTTGCTGGTGACCTTGTTGCTCGCAGGCTTTGCCATGGCCTTTGGCACACGTCACATTGATGCGACCGAACATCAGGACGGCTTGGTGCTAGCGGTCGCAGCCGAATCCATCGTCAAGCTGGTCGCGTTTATGTGTGTGGGTGCTTATGTCACCTGGGGCATGTTCGACGGATTTTCAGATCTGGCAGATCGGGCTTCGACTTATCCCATTTTGAAAAGCATTCTGGCAGATCCGCCTGATCTGGACACCTCATTCACCACGATGCTGCTGTCGGCATGCTGTATTCTACTGCTGCCGCGCCAGTTTCACGTCACTGTAGTTGAAAACCGCGATGAAAAAGATGTCGCCAAAGCGGCATGGATTTTTCCGCTCTATCTTGTCGCAATCAATATTTTCGTCCTGCCGCTGGCCATTGCCGGGCATTTGATTTTCCCAGATGGTGCAATCAATCGCGATATGACCGTGCTGGCCTTGCCGCTGATTGACCGCTCGACCGTGATCACCTTGATCGGACTTGTGGGCGGCCTATCGGCCGCAACCGCCATGGTCGTTGTGTCATCTGTATCGCTGGCCATCATGGTCTCGAACGATCTGATCGTGCCGACGGTTCTGCGCAGTCGGCGCATGCGCGACTGGATCGAGAAACATGATCTTGGTTCACTCATTCTGATCATCCGCCGCATAGCCATCATCTCATTGTTGCTGATGGCCTATAGCTATTACCGCGTCGCAGGTGATGCCCAGCTCGCACAAATGGGGCTCTTGTCTTTCGCTGCCATTTCACAAATTGCGCCCGCATTTGTCGGCGGCTTGCTTTGGAGTCGCGCCACCGCACAAGGCGCGATTGCTGGTTTGTTGGTAGGCCTGATTGTCTGGGCCTACACCCTGCTCATTCCATCGCTTGATACAAACTATCTGCATCTCGAAGGCCTGATCAACAATGGCCCGCTGGGCATGAGCTATTTGCGCCCGACAGAATTGTTCGGCTTCGAAATGCCTCGCCTCGTGCATGGCACGTTCTGGAGTCTGACTTGCAATATTCTGGCCTTCATTGGTTTCTCGCTTGTCCGCCAGCCCAGCGCGATTGAGCGGTTGCAGGCACAAACCTTTGTCGGTCCGACCGGGCTGCCGATGCCGCCCTCTTTCCGCTTGTGCGGCGGTGGCGTGACGGCACGCGAATTGGAAGCCACCATTGGCCGCTATCTTGGCCTTGAGCGAACCCAGCGAGCCTTCGCAGATTTTATGGCCTCACGCGGGATGACGTTCTCTAAAAATCTCGAAGCTGATGTGCATTTGCTTCGCTTTTCAGAGCATCTTCTTGCGTCTGCCATCGGGGGGCCATCTTCACGCTTGGTTCTGTCGATCTTGCTGCGCCGGCGCAATGTCTCGCGCGCTGCAGCTTTGCGGCTCATCGATGATGCCGCCTCCACGCTGCAGCAAAATCGCGACATCTTGCAATATGCACTCGATTTCGCACGCCAAGGCATCACCGTCTGCGACAGCGATCTACGCCTCATCTGCTGGAACCGCGCCTTTGGTGAATTGTTCGACCTGCCGCAAGACAAGTTGCGCATGGGCACGGGCCTTGAAGAGATTGTGCGCTTCAATGCGGCGCGCGGCATTTATGGCCCCGGCCCCGTCGATGAATTCGTCGCCACACGCCTTGAGCGCCTCGTCAACGAAAGCGAGCCGTTTCGTTTGCGACTTTATCCGCCCGTCAGCTGCGTCATTGAAATCTGCTCCTCGCGCCTGCCCGATGGCGGTATTGTGATCACCTATACGGACGTATCTGATGCGGTGGCTGCAGAAGAAGCGCTGGAACGCACCAATGAATCACTTGAACAGCGCGTGCGGGAACGCACCGAAGAATTGATGCGCCTCAACAAAGAGCTCGCACAGGCCAAACGAGAGGCTGACGATGCCAACGTCTCGAAGACACGCTTTTTGGCGGCTGCCAGCCACGACATTCTACAACCGCTGAATGCCGCCCGCCTTTATGCCACATCTTTGCTGGAACGTATGGACGAACCATCGGCTGACACGGCCCGACAGGAATATGCGCTCGCTCGCAATCTCGATGCCTCACTGGAGTCGGTCGAAGACATCCTGACCGCCCTGCTCGATATTTCGCGCCTAGATGCCGGCGCGATGAAAGCTGAGCCATCGAGCTTCCGGCTGGAAGAGATTTTGCGCCCCTTACGCATTGAATTTGCACCCACGGCGCAAGAGAAGGGACTTGATCTGCGCTTCGTGCACAGTGATGTCTCGGTCCGGTCAGATCGCCGCCTGCTGCGTCGTTTGCTGCAAAATCTCATATCCAACGCGATCAAATATACGCCCAAAGGCCGCGTGCTCGTGGGCTGTCGGCGCATCAGCGCCAATATGATCCGCGTCGAAGTCTGGGACACAGGCCTTGGCATTCCCGACGACAAGCAGAAGAGCGTGTTCCGCGAATTTGAGCGCTTAGCGCCAGCTGCGCGGCGCGCGCCGGGGCTTGGCCTTGGCTTGTCCATTGTCGAGCGCCTGAGCAAAGTGCTGATGCACCCTGTGCACCTGAAATCAGAACTGGGCAAAGGCTCGGTGTTTTCGGTGGATCTGCCCGTTGTGGCAGGAGCACCTGTCACCGGTGAAGCTCGTGAGAGCAGCCCGCATGTGCATTTGCCGCTCGCTGGTCTTGTGGTGCTCACCATCGACAATGAGCGGCGCATTCTCGATGGAATGGAAGCACTGCTGTCAGGTTGGGGCTGCAAAGTTGTGGCCGCTGCCAGCGAACGCGAAGCCGGTGGCATTCTCGCACGCCTTGGCTTGATGCCCGATGTGCTAATCGCTGATTATCATCTCGACGATACAAACGGCCTCTATGTGATCGCCTCCTTGCGCGACAAGATTGACGAGAACCTGCCCGCCATTCTTCTCACCGCTGATCGCTCACCCGAAGTGCGCGACCGCGCCGCCGCATCTGACATTCACGTGTTGCACAAGCCCCTGAAGCCTGCTGCCTTGCGCTCGCTGCTCAGCAAATGGCGCGCAAGCATGGGCGGGAGTTGATCAGGCCGCCGCTTTGGCTGCTGTGAAACGCCCGTAAAATGTTTGCTTTGCCGCTGCCATATCGAGCAGCAGATCACAGGGCTTGAATCGGTCGCCATATTTTTTGGCCAGGTGATCGGAGAGCAGCACAAATTCGCTGACGCCCATGCCATCAATATAGCTCAGCGTGCCACCGGTATAAGGGGCAAAGCCAAAGCCCAGAATAGAGCCGACATCCGCCTCGCGTGGATCGGTGATAACGCCTTCTTCGACCGTGCGTGCAGCCTCTAGCGCCTGCGTCACCAACAAGCGCTGCTTCATCTCACTGACATCAAGTGAATCTGGATCAAGCTTCACACTTTGCAGATCGGCAAGGCCAGCCCACAGGCGCTTGGATCCCTTTTCGGGATAATCATAAAAGCCCTTGCCGTTCTTGCGGCCCAGACGCCCATGCGTGTTGACGAGCGCATCGAGCAAATGCTCCTGCGCCGGATCAACCGCTGCCGCGCCCAGATCCGATTTGGTGGCTTGCAGGATTTTCCACGCCAGATCGAGTGCGACTTCGTCATTGAGCGACAATGGCCCAACTGGCATGCCAGCCATCCGCGCGACATTTTCGACCATGGCCGGCGGCACGCCTTCCATCAGCATGAGATGGCCTTCGCGCACGTAATTCAGCACGCAGCGATTGGCATAAAACCCGCGTGAATCATTGACCACAATCGGCGTCTTGCGCAAAAGCCGCACGAAATCGAGTGCCGTGGCAAGTGCGCGCTCACCCGTCTCTTTGCCTTGGATCACTTCGACCAGCATCATCCGCTCGACCGGCGAGAAGAAATGAATGCCGATGAAATCGGTGGGGCGTGCAAAGTTTTTGGCGAGCGAAGAAATCGGCAGCGTCGATGTGTTGGAGGCAAAGATCGCGTCCGGCCGCATGGCCGCCTGCGCTTTGGCAATGGCCTGCGCCTTCACATTCCGGTCTTCAAACACTGCCTCAATGACAAGATCGCAGTCGCTGAGTGCGGCATAATCATCGCTGGGGAAAATATGGGCGAGCAGCGCATCGCGCTCGGCTGTCTTCGCACGCCCCTTGGCAATCTGATCGCTCATGAGCTTGTGCGAATGCGCCTTACCGCGCTCGGCCCCGTCCAGCGTCTGATCAATCAGCGCCACATCAATCCCGTTGAGGGCTGCCACATAGGCGATGCTGGCCCCCATAAAGCCCGCACCGATAATGCCGACTTTGCTGATCTTGGTCGGGGCCACAGATTTGGGACGCCGCGCGCCCTTGTTCAATTCGCCCATCGAGACAAACAGCGAGCGGATCATGGCGCGCGCTTCTTGTGTCCCCAGAATATGCGCGAACCAGCGGCTCTCGACGCGCAGCGCGAGATCCATCGGCAATTGCAGACCTTCAAAAGACGCCTGCAGAACGGCTTTAGCTGCGGGATAATTATCTTGCGTCTCACGCCGATAGATTGCATTGGCCGCAGGCCAGACCATCATGCCGGCTGGCGAATAGACGCGACCAGAAGGTGGCTTGAATTTGGGATCATCCCACGGGGCAATCCCTTTGTTGCCTGCGAGAACCCACGCGCGCGCCTTGTCGTGCAGATCTGCTACAGGTGCAACCTCGTGCAAAAGGCCCATGCTCTTGGCCGCATTGGCGCGCAATTGCTCGCCTTTGAACAGCATTTGCAACGCATCGCCTGTCGGCATGAGACGGATCACGCGCTGCGTGCCGCCTGCGCCCGGAAACAGACCAACCTTGATTTCAGGAAGGCCCACACGCGTCTTGGGGTTATCCGAGGCAATGCGATGATGGCAGGCCAGCGCCAGTTCAAACGCACCACCCAGACACACGCCATTGATGGCAGCGACCCAAGGTTTGCCGCTCACTTCCAGCTCGCGATAGAGCAGCGACAGGCGGCGCGTGCCGTCGAAAAATTCCTGGCGGGCAATCTCCTCGCCCTTGATGCGCACGGTCTCAACATAGCGGTGGCTGGAAGCTTCCAGCATGCCAAGATCAGCACCACCGGAAAAACTGTCTTTGCCAGAGATGATCACGCAGCCTTTGACGCTCTCATCAGACGTCACATGGCGGATCACTTGCGCCAGCTCATCCATTACTTGCTCAGTGATGACATTCATTGAACGTCCCGGCATGTCCCATGTGAGGGTCGCAACGCCATCAGCATCTGTATCGAAGCGGAATTGGGTCAGGTTCATTGTCGCCTCCCTCACACGCGTTCGATAATGGTGGCTGTGCCCATGCCAGCCCCAATGCACAAAGTAATCAGCGCGGTGGATTTGCCACTGCGCTCCAGCTCATCCAGCGCCGTGCCCAGTATCATCGCACCTGTCGCACCCAAAGGGTGGCCCAGCGCAATCGCGCCGCCATTCACATTGATTTTGGCCTGATCAAGATCAAACGCCTGCGCATAACGCAGCACAACAGCGGCAAAGGCCTCGTTGACTTCAAACAGATCAATATCGTTCAGCGTCATGCCCGCGCGCTTGAGAAGTTTGCGCGTGACATCGACTGGGCCGGTGAGCATCAGGGCCGGCTCTGATCCGATATTGGCAAAGGCACGAATGCGCGCGCGGGCTTTCAGGCCAGCGGCTTTACCTGCGTTTTCGTTGCCAATCAGCACGGCGGCTGCACCATCGACAATGCCTGATGAATTGCCTGCATGATGCACATGTTCAAGCCGCTCGATTTCGGGATGGGCCTGCAAAGCCACAGCGCCAAAGCCGCCCTGCTCTGCCATCATCACAAAAGAGGGTTTGAGGGCTGCCAGCGATTGCATGTCGGTTGACGGGCGCATGTGTTCGTCGCGATCAAGAATCGTCAGACCATTCACATCACGCACTGGCACAACAGAGTTTGCAAAATGCCCCGCCGCCCAAGCCTGCGCTGCGCGCTTTTGGCTCTCGACGGCATAAGCATCCACCGCATCGCGCGAGAAGCCATATTTGGTGGCGATCAGGTCAGCCGAAATGCCTTGCGGCATAAAATAGGACGGAATGGCAATAGAGGGATCAACCGGCCAGGCACCGCCAGACGCGCCAATGCCCACACGGCTCATGCTCTCCACACCGCCACCCACCGCCATGTCATGCTGGCCCGACATGACCTGCGCAGCGGCAAAATTCACTGCATCAAGTCCGGATGCGCAAAAGCGATTGATCTGGATGCCCGGCACATGGTCGCCATAGTCTGCGGTGAGGGCCGCCGCGCGTGCGATATTGCCGCCCGCTTCGCCCACCGGATCAACGCAACCCATGATGACATCATCCACCAAATGCGTGTCGAGATGATTGCGCTTGCGCAAGGCAGTGAGCGCCGTTGTCGCCAGACCAAGGGTTGAGACTTCATGCAGCGCGCCGTCAGCCTTGCCGCGCCCGCGCGGCGTGCGCACATGGTCGTAAATAAACGCCTGCGCCATGGCACTCTCCCTTTAAAAAGCTTCGGCCGGCATGGCCATGATCGTCTCAGCGCCTGTGGCAATGCGCGCATAACGCGCGCCCGCCTCCGGCATGATGCGCTCCATATAGAAACGCCCGGCAATCAGCTTGGCATCCATCTCTGCGGCTTGCGAGGCATCCGCATGTTTGCGCGCCAGCGCGGCCTTGGCAATGGCAAGCCACATATGGCCCAGTGCCACCAGACCGAAGAGGTGCATATAATCATTTGATGCAGCACCCGCATTGTCGGGCTTGGCGAGCGCATTCTGCATCAGCCACATGGTGGCTTTTTGCAGATGGTCAAAACCGCCCTTGAGGCCGCTGGCAAGAGGTGCAAGCTCCGCCTCGCCTTCGGCCTCCTTGATCGCCTGACCTACCTGTTTGAACCAGGCCATGACCGCGCGGCCATTGTCCTTGGGCAATTTGCGCCCGACCAGATCGAGCGCCTGAATGCCATTGGCGCCTTCATAAATCATGGCAATGCGCGCATCGCGCACATATTGCTCCATGCCCCATTCGCCGACATAGCCATGGCCACCAAATACCTGCTGGGCTTTCACCGTATTGTCGAAGCCGACATCGGTGAGCACGCCTTTCAGCACAGGGATGAGCAAAGAGAGGGCATCATCTGCAGCCAGTCGTTCATCGGCGTCAGGCGAGCGATGTGCAATGTCGCTTTGCAGTGCCGCCCAGAGAATGAGTGCGCGTGCCGGCTCGTTGAAGGCGCGCATTTCGAGCAACATGCGGCGCACATCCGGATGCACGATGATCGGATCAGCGGGCTTGTCTGTCGCTTTCGCACCCGTCAGTGCGCGCCCTTGCAGGCGCTCGCGCGCATAGGCGACTGCATTTTGATAGGCAATCTCGGACATGGAGAGGCCCTGCACGGCCACGCCCAAGCGGGCTTCGTTCATCATCACGAACATGGCGTTGAGGCCGCGATTTTCTTCGCCGACCAGCCAGCCTGTCGCGTCATCATAATTCATGACGCACGTAGCATTGCCATGAATGCCCATCTTGTGTTCGATTGAGCCACAAGAGACGCCATTTCGCGCGCCCGCATTACCCTGCCCATCGGGCAGATATTTCGGCACGATGAAAAGCGAGATTCCCTTGGTGCCAGCGGGCGCACCTTCAATGCGCGCCAGCACAAGATGGATAATGTTCGAGGCCAGATCATGCTCGCCCGCCGAGATGAAAATCTTCTGTCCCGTGATGGTGAATGAGCCGTCAGCCTTACGCACTGCGCGTGATTTGATGAGGCCGAGATCCGTGCCGCAATGCGGCTCGGTAAGATTCATCGTGCCAGCCCATTCACCCGAGATCATTTTCGGGAGGTAGAGCGCTTTCTGTTCTTCGCTTGCATGTTCAATGAGAGCCGCCTGCGCGCCGCGCGTCAGGCCCGGGTAAAGCGAGAAAGCCATATTGGCAGAGGTTGCAAATTCATTGATCGCCGCCGCCAAGGTGTAAGGCAGACCCTGCCCGCCATATTCCGCGGGGGCTGCCAGACCAATCCAGCCGCCTTGCGCAAAAGCATCATAAGCAGCTTTGAAACCTTTGGGCGCAGTCACCGTGCCATCAGGCGCACGCCGACAGCCTTCGCGGTCACCAGACATATTCAGAGGCAGCAAAATATCTTCGCAGATGCGCCCACCCTCTTCGAGAATCGCAGACAACATGTCGGGGCTGGCATCTTCAAAACCGGGCAGATGCGCATAACGCTCAAAGCCCAGTACATCCTGAAGAAGGAAAAGCACGTTCTCAACCGGCGCACGATAGACAGGCATACTCGCCTCCCTGCTGTTCCCGAACCCTATGTCTATTTAGTTTAGATATAAACTAAATCTGAGGGTGTATCAAGTCCAGAAACAAAAAGGCCCGCCGGGATGATGCGGCGGGTCTTCTCTGGTAAGCGAGCGGTCAAAGGGTCAGGCGACAGCTGACGCCTGTTCGATCTGCGAATCATGACCCAACATCCGGGCATGGGTGGCGCGCAGCTCCTCGATGGCCACATCGAGGTCGCGGCGCTGGCGTTCCAGTAGGGTGATTTGCTCAACAACCTGCTTTGGTGCGAGCGCCAGCTCCCCGCCGCCGGACTTATCCTCTGCTTCCTGAACCATGCGGCGAATTTCTGTGAGCGTAAAACCCAGCTGTTTTCCTTTAAGAATCAGCTCAAGACGGGCGCGCGTGGGTTGGTCGTACAAACGGGTGACGCCGCGTCGGATGGGCTGGATGAGGCCCCTTTCCTCATAGAAACGCAGAGCCCGCAAGCTCAGGCCATAGGTCCGGGAAACATCGCCTATCGTCATGAAATCACTGTCGGAAATGGGTCGTTCAATACCGAAAGGTCGGCTCTTGGGGGCAATCAGAGCGGAACGGCGACTGTCCTCGGTCAGCATAGGAAACCTCTTTTCTTAAAATCACGGCCACAAACGTTACGGGAAGCGACACAAATATTGCAATACTTGAGATTAATCCTGAGTCGCGTCATTTTGCAATCCAAGATTGTAACTCTTGGTCAGCACAACCTGCGCTCGCTTTTGCCCTGTCCCAAAAAGGATCATGCTTAACGCCTTATTTACCCTGAAAGGCGATGGTTCGGCTGGGCTCAAGGCGACGATTCATGCAAGCGCGACACCCGCGCAGGATTGGTGCCGACCCCCGGTGAGAAAATTGGAATGACGAAGTCGTTTCCTTGGAGCAGCTTAGGCCATGCGGATGCCCGCGAGGCCGCCCGACTGGCCGCGCGTCGCGCTGGCCTGACGCTGGGCCAATGGCTTGACGCAACCCTCTCAGCCTGCGCCACCAAACTAGGCGTGGATGCTGACGACCTCACTGACGACGAAAAGATTGATGCCATAGCGCAAGCGCTGGAAACGGCCGCAAGAGAAGTTGCCGAACAAAAATCCCGCCGCACTGAAGCAACACATCTGCGCCCGCGCGCCACACGGTTTGATTTGCTGGACGCCGCCGCACGCCGAGTCGAGCGCGAAGGCGACTTGTCGGATGATGTGGCAAGCCGCATTTCGGAAATTGAATCTTTGTTGATTGAGCGTGCCCTGCCGCGTGCGACAAAAAGCAATACTCCGCCGGTTGATCGTATCGACGGACAGTTGGCGCGCATTGCACAAAAACTCCGCGCGGAACCGACAGTTGCCCCTCGCCGCACTGTGACAGCACCAGCGCCAGCGGCCACACAGCAAACAGAAGTCATGCGTCTGCGCCGACAGGTCAGTGATCTGGCGCGTTCGGTTGATACGATGGCCTCCAAAGGCATTGAGCCTGCGCTGCGCGAATTGATCGAAAAAATAGACCAGTCGCGTGCCGAAGGTGTGAGCGAAGACTCACTTGCCCCCATCATCCATCTGCTCGCAGACATGCGCCGCTCTGTGGAAAATACGCCCTCCATTCTGGCACGCGCGATGCGTGATGATGTGGAGACGCTCAGCCTGCGCATCGATGCTTTGGCAGAAAATGGCGTTGATCCGGCTTCATTCACGTTGTTGCGCCAACAGGTCGAAAGCCTGGCCCATAGCCTGGCAGAAATTGCCGGGCGGATGACCAAGCAAGACGGCCTTGAACAACAAATCCGCGTGCTCACGCAACGCGTCGAAGAGATGGCCGCCGTGCCGCGCGAATTGGCGGGCAAGCTGATCGAGCTCGCCGAAGATATGCGCCGTTCGATTGAACGTCTAGATACAAGCCCCGCCTTGCGCGCACTGGAACGACGTATAGACCAGGCGATCCGGCACAATTCGGACATGCCGCCGATTGTCGATCATGTGTTGCAGGATGTCCGCCGCGCAGTGCAGACCCTGTCTGAACATCCAGCCCTCAGCGCCATCCAGAAGCGTGTCGCTGAATTGGCGGCGGCCAGCGGACAATTGCCGCAGCAAATCGTCGATACTTTGACGCAGTTGCGCCACGCCATTGAGCGGATGGAAGAAAACCATTCACTAGCAGCTCTGGAAGAAAAACTGCAGGAGATGAGCCAGCGCGCCATGCCGGTGCCAGCCCATCTCACCGAAAGCCTGTCGGAAATCCGCTTCTCGATCGAACGGCTGGCCGCCAATGCGGGTCTGCGTGGATCATCTGACCATATGATGCGGTTGGAAAGCATTGAACAGCGCGTTTCGCTTATTGCCGAGCGGTTGGAAACGCCGCCCTTCCTCGACAAATTTGAATCTCTTCATCAGGACATGCTGTTGCGGCTTGATCGCGCCAGTGGAACGCTGTCGAGCGATCAGGTCAGCGCCATTATGGAGCGTATCGAAGAGATGCAGCGCGCCATGGCACAGCCTTCTTCCAATCGCCTGGAAGATCTGGTCGCACAATTGGCCGCCAAGATTGAGCGCATGACGGGCGCTGGCGCTGCTGATCCGCGCGCCTTGCAGGCTATTGAAAACCAGCTATTGAGCATTTCCGAACGGCTCGACCGCAATGGTGGCTCGGCCGATGCCATTGATACGATTGAGCGCAGCATTGGCGATGTGGTCTCGCAGATTGCACGCGCCCGCGCGCCCGAACCAACAGCCCCGAATGAAAGCGAACAACGCACGCAATCCACCCTGACTGCGGTGCATGAAACGCTGGAAAAAGTTGTTGACCGCCTGGCAATGCTTGAAGGCGATGTCGGTAATTTGCGCCGCCGTGAGACACCCGTTGCGACATCAGAGCCAGTCCCCACAGTGGCGACGGAAGAACCTGTCGTAGAGCCAACGCCAATACCCATGCCTGCCCCGTTGGTGGCAAACACACACATGTCGCGTGCCGCGCCGGATGTGCTGATCGAACCCGGCACGGGTTTCAAGCCACCCATGGCAGCACACAGTCCTGACAGCAACACGCAACCCAGCACAGTTGAAAACGGGATGGCACGTCAGGATCTGGCGGTGGATGTGAATACACCGCGCGCCGCACAAGCCAGTTTTATCGCAGCCGCCCGCCGCGCCACGCAATTGACGGGCGCACCGCCACCACCCGTGCGCCACGATGATCAGGAAGCCATTGCCCGTGCGCGCGCTGTTGCCGCTGAGCAAGAAGACAATCGCACCCGCACCTCAGATATTGTTCGCCGGACAGTCTATGGCTGTTCGGCGCTGGCGCTGATTTTGGCAGGTTGGCAATTTGCCAATGCACCCAAGCGCATGCAGGCTTTCAACCGCACCGCCACTGAAGATGCGCGGGTGATGCCTGCAGCAGATATTGTGGTCACCACATCAACACGCACGCGCTCGACTGATGAATTACTGCTCGAAATGGCGCAAAACGGCCAGCCCGCGGCACAGGCTGAACTGGCACTGCGCTATCTTGAAGGGCGCAACCTGCCGCGCGATCCCGAGCAAGCCATAAACTGGTTCCGCAAAGCGGCCGAACAGAATTTTGTGCCGGCCCAATACCGCCTCGGCACTTTGTATGAAAAAGGCATTGGCACGAGCGAAGACCAGCGCGCCGCCGCAGTCTGGTATGGCCGCGCTGCGCAAGGTGGCCATGTGCGCGCCATGCACAATCTGGGCGTCCTGCTCGCCAACGGATTGGATGACAAACCAGATTATGCGGGCGCGGCCCGTCTCTTCCGCAAAGCCGCTGAACATGGTTTGCGCGACAGCCAATATAATCTTGCCGTCTTGCATGTACGCGGACTGGGCGTCGAGGCCAATCTGGTGGAGGCCTATAAGTGGTTCACACTGGCAGGCAAACAAGGCGATATGGATGCCGCCAACAAGCGCGAGGAAATTGCCAAGCGCCTGAACCCGCCGCAGATCAATGAAGCCCGCACAGCCGCCGATGGGTTTGCTTTGCTCACACCAGATCCGACCGTCAACGAACCCCTGCCGGCTGAAGCGATTGTCAAAGCACCCGACACAACGCAATCACGCGCCAATCCCCCGCAAGGCAACATGCCCAACAGAAGCGGCGATCGCGTAACAATGCTGCCATGACACAGACAGTTCAGGATCAACAAATTCCCACGTCAGCCCTGATCCTCGGGCTTGCCGGGCTCATTCCATTGTTAGGTCTGGCAATCTGGCAAAGCATCACGCCTGATGAATTGCTGACCGAACGCCTGATCATGGCTTACGTGTTTTACGCGGCCTCGATCCTGTCCTTTCTGGGGGGCATCGGCTGGGGCTTGGGCATGAGCGAGCGCGACCCAGTGCAGCGCGGACTGTCGCTTGGCATTTCAACTGTGCCGTCCCTGATTGCCTGGGCGGCTGCTTTCGTCAATGTGCAGAATCTGGGATTTACGCTGCTTGTTCTGGCTAGCGCTTTTCTTTTGCAAGGTGCGTGGGACTGGCATCTCACAACCAATGGCCGCGCACCGCGCTGGTTTGGTATTTTGCGTATGGGGCTCACAGTGGCTGTGCTGAGCTCCATGGCAATTGTGTGGTTTACACAAGCCCCTGCCGCTGGCATCGGCGGGCAGCTTTAATCAATCAGCAAAACAGCTGTCCTGCGCGACTGAATAAATCCGGTCACGACCCAGCACATGGGCCGTTGGCGGCGTCTGTGGAAAAAGTGCGGCAAAAGCATCATCGCGTAGATTGAGCCCGCCTGCATAAGCACCAAATGCCGGCAGAATGCAGCGCGTCCCATCGCTCACAAAACAACGCCGACGCAAACTGCCGCGTGCTGTGACCACACGCGCGACGGGGTGCAAATGGCCCGCAACCTCGCCAAAGCAACTGCCGACCTGTGGCTCATGTCGCAAGACCAATGGGCCGATGTGCATCTCGTCACACACTTCACCTGCGAGCCCAAAAGGTGGGGCAGGATCATGATTACCGCTCACCCAGACCCAGCTGCGCTTGTCTTGCAAATCGACAAGCGTCGCGTGGCTTTGATCGGACAATCGCGAGGCTGCATCGCGATCATGAAAAGAATCACCCAAAGCAATCACACGCGCAGGATCAAAATATTCGATCACGCGTTTCAAATGCATGAGCGTAGCTACAGTATCATAGGGCGGGATCAACATGCCGCGTCTGGCAAAGCTTGAGCCTTTTTCCAGATGCAGATCGGACACAATCAGCGTGCGCGAACCTGCCAGATAAAACGCACCGGATGTATCAGCCATGCAAACTTGCCCGGCCATCGTGATCTCACGTCCATTGCCAATGATCACGCGCCTGCTTCCTCAAACAACATGGCAGCTGCTTCCGCCAGAATATCATCTTGCGCTTCCCCATAGATCGGCTCGCGGCCAATTTCCAGCAGAATAGGAACCGCCAATGGCGAGACACGCTCCAGTGCCTTGTGGACAATATGCCCATGCACGCGCGCCAGCATGACCCCAAGGCGTGCGAGATCGAGCAGACCGGTAGCGGCATCCTCACGCGCGGCGCGCAACAGAATATGATCGGGCTGGTGACGATGCAGCACGTCATAGACAAGATCTGTCGAGATGGTCACCTGCTTGCCGCTCTTCTGCTTGCCCGGAAAACGCCGCTCGATCAGGCCCGAAATCACCGCGCATTGACGAAAACTGCGCTTCATCAAAGCCGATTCCCGCAACCATTCTTCCAGATCATCCCCCAGCATGTCTTGCGCGAACAAATCTTCCAGACAGGTTGGATTTTGTTGCGCACGCGCAGTGACATCTGTGAGCATCCACACGGCAAGCGCATAATCATTGGCAACAAAACCCAAAGGTTTGAAACCCATGCGTTCCATACGCCGTGTCAGCAACATGCCGAGCGTCTGATGCGCGAGGCGCCCTTCAAACGGATAGGTCACCATATAATGACGCCCGCCACGGGGAAACGTCTCGACCAGCAATTGCCCGGACCGCGGCAATCGCGAATGTTTGCTTTGTAAAGCAAGCCACTCTTGCACTTGCTCAGGCAAATGCGTCCATGCGGCGCGTGTCGATAAAATCTTTCGCACACGCGCAGCCAGATAGGTCGAAAGCGGAAATTTACCACCTGCATATGAGGGCACTTTCGGCTCGTCGGAGCGCGCGCGTGACACCAGCGCCTCATCCTCGACAATGCCTTGAAGCTTGAGAACCTCGCCGCCAAACAAAAAAGTATCCCCTGGCGCCAGCGTTTCGAGGAAATATTCCTCAATCTCACCCAACACACGCCCACCACGACGAAGCGTACCCGTATAGGCAGCCACTCCCTCACCACTGCCTGCACCTAGCGCACGGCCATGAACGAGGCGCACCTTCAGCATGTCTGACTCAACAATCGTGCCGACATTCATGCGATAGCTTTGCGCAACTTTACCGTTACTCACGCGCCACAACCCATCTGTGTTGCGTTTGATTTTGGCAAAGCGCTCATAGGTTTTGAGCGCGTAACCACCCGTCGCAACAAAGGCGAGGCAATCGTCAAATGTTGGGCGCTCAAGATCGACATAAGGGTCTGCCGAGCGCACTTCTTCATAAAGAGCGTCTGCATCAAAGGGTGATGCGCAAGCCATACCTAGAATATGCTGGCACAAAACATCCAGAGCGCCGGCCCGCGCAGGCGGCGTATCTTGTGCACCTTCACGAGCAGCCTCCATCGCCGCGACACATTCAAGCACTTCAAAACGATTGGAGGGCACCAGCAAGGCGCGTGAGGGCTCATCCAGCCGATGATTGGCGCGCCCGATGCGCTGTGCCAGACGGCTTGCGCCTTTCGGGGCCCCCATATTGATGACGAGATCAACCGCGCCCCAATCAATGCCCAGATCAAGCGTGGAGGTGCACACCACCGCTTGCAATTTGCCCTGTGCCATCGCCTCTTCAACGCGGCGGCGCTGGCTGGCATCGAGTGAACCATGATGAAGCGCAATGGCAAGATTGTCGTCATTGATGCGCCACAGTTGCTGGAAGATGGCTTCCGCCTGCGCACGCGTGTTGACGAAGATCAGCGTGATGGTGGCACTTTTGATGCGCTCATACACTTCACGCACCGCATGCCCGCCGCCATGCCCCGACCAAGGCAGACGCTCGCGTGTATCAAGCATGGTCAAATCAGCCGGCGCGCCCGGTGGCGCCAGGACGAGTTTGGCTTTGCCCGGATGGGCGACAATCCAGCGGCGCAATTCATCCGGGTCGCGCACCGTGGCTGACAGGCCTGTGATGGTCATGGCGGGGGCCAGCGTGCGCAGATGCGCCAGACCCAGCGCCAAAAGATCACCTCGCTTGGAGGTCACCAGCGCATGCAGCTCATCCAAAATCACACGGCGCAGCGTGGCAAACAAGGGTGCAGCATCAGGGCTCGACAAAAGCAGCGACAATTGCTCTGGCGTGGTGAGCAGGATTTGCGGAGGGTCGCGCCGCTGACGCTGGCGCTTGGAGGCTGATGTGTCGCCCGTGCGCGTCTCGATCCGCAGGCGCAGGTTCATCTCTTCGGCGGGAATTTCAAGATTGCGCGCGACATCCACCGCCAGCGCTTTCAGGGGCGAGATGTAGAGCGTGTGCAGGCCCGGCCCGCCGGGTGCATTGGATTTTTGCTGAGACAGCTCAATCATCGAGGGCAAAAAGCCCGCGAGTGTTTTGCCAGCGCCCGTCGGAGCAATAAGCAAAGCATTCTCGCCTGCGTCCGCATGCTTCAGAAGCGCAAGCTGATGATCACGCACGCTCCAGCCGCGCGCAGCAAACCAATCGGCAAAGCGCGCGGGCAGACTTGATGTTGTGGCGTTGGACACTCTTTGCAATCCTTGGGCTACGTCATTGCGAGTGCAGCGAAGCAATCCAGAAAGCCGCACGTGAGGCCCGTGGATTGCTTCGGAGCTCACGCTCCTCGCAATGACGGCCGTAAACTAGGGCGCAACCAGAACAACGCAAAGCCCCGGCACAGGCTGTCCGCGATCTTGGCGCACAGATACATCGTCGCAGGTAGCAAGCGCAAAGCCATGGGTGGCGGCCAATGCGGCGACATAGCTGCGCGCATGCGCATAGCGCAAATCCTCACCCAATTGGTAGCTGCCCGCCTCCGCCCGCTGCAGACTGAAGACAAAGAGCGCACCGGGCATCACAATGCGCGCGACTTGGGCGAAGATCTCATTTAGATCGCCACAATAAACGAAAACATCTGCCGCCAGAACCAAATCAACCGAGCGCGCCTCGTAGCTTTTCAAAAAATCAATGAGGTCGACTGTTTCAACCCGCTCATAAAGACCGCTCGCACACGCTTTAGCGACCATGGCGGGCGACAGATCACAACCATCGATCCGCGCGCATTGAGCCGCCATTTCACGCGCCATTAGGCCGGTGCCACAACCCAAATCAAGCGCGTGAGCAAAGCGGGCATCTGGCCCGCGCTGCTGCAGCACGCAGTCGCGCAAAATTGCAGGCGCGCGATAGAAGAGATCTTTGACCAGATGCGTTTCGAAACGCGCCGCATATTGATCGAACAGATCGCGCACATAAGCTTGTGGCGGCTGGGCTGGCATGGCTTCCACACCAAGCCGCGCCAGACGCAGACGCGCCCCTTGCGAATCGTCAGGCTCATGCGCGAGCGCCTGCGCAAAGGCTTGCGCGGCGGCCTCGCGTTCGCCCAGTGCCTCGCGTGCATCACCCAGCGCAAACCAGGCCGGCGCCCAGCCAGGTGCGATCTCGAGCGTCTGTTCAAGCAGATCAGCCGCCGCCGCATGATCGCCATCAGCAGCCGCACCGCGCGCATAATCATAGCGACGGTCGGCGGACATGTGGCCAGAAGAGCGATGCATCGATGTCATGGGCTTTTTCAACGCTGGATCAACAGACCCGTCAAGCCCGGCGCTTGCCCCTAAGCCTTGGCCCCGCTAGCTTCGCGCGCCTGAAGGAGCTTTTGCCTTGACCCTGATCTACAAAATCGCCCCCAAAAGCCTGTGGGAGGACGCCGTTGCACAAGGCGCCTTCACCGGCGCGCCCGTCGATCTCGCCGATGGCTACATCCATTTCTCAACCGCGGGGCAGACCCGCGAGACAGCCGCCAAGCATTTTGCTGGCCAGAGTGATCTGGTGCTGGCTGTGATTGATGCAGATGGTCTGGGCGAGGCGCTGAAATGGGAGCCCTCACGCGGTGGCGATCTCTTTCCCCATCTCTATCGCGCTCTGCGCATGGATGAAGTGCAAAGCGTGCACCCGCTGCCGCTCACCAGCGATGGCGCGCATGATTTCGGAGAAATTTTGCCATGACGGGCCTGATCAATCGCCTCACCCGCCCGCTGCTGTTTGCGATGGATCCTGAAACCGCGCATGGCTTCACCATTGGTGCACTGAAAAATCTGCCCCTGCCCGATCTGGCGCAGCATGATCCTGTGCTGGCAGTAGAAGCCTTTGGTCTGCATTTTCCAGCGCCCCTTGGCATGGCCGCAGGATTCGACAAAGGCGCAGATGTGCCCGATCCGCTATTGCGTCTGGGCTTCAGCCATGTGGAGGTGGGCACCATCACGCCACTGCCCCAGCCCGGCAATCCAAAGCCACGCCTGTTTCGTCTGGCAGAAGATGATGCGGTCATCAATCGCTTCGGCTTTAACAGCGAAGGCCATGCAGCTGTTCACGCACGTTTGGTTGCGCGCAAAGGGCGTGGCGGCATTGTCGGCGTCAATGTTGGCGCCAATAAAGAAAGCACAGATCGCTCGGGCGATTATGCCAAAGGTATTCGTGCCTTTGCAGATGTGGCCGATTATTTCACCATCAATATTTCCTCACCCAACACACCGGGCCTGCGTGATTTGCAACAAGCCTCGGCACTCGATGCACTCTTGCAGCAATCGCTCGACACGCGTGATGAAATGGCCGCGCTCTATGGCCGCAAGCCCGTCTTGCTGAAGATTGCGCCTGATCTGACGCCCGGCGATCTCGAAGATGTTGTGCGCGTGGCGCGTGAGCGCAAGGTCGATGGCATGATCGTGGGCAACACAACGATCACACGGCCGGACAGCCTTAAAAGCGCGCAGCAAAGCGAAATGGGTGGCCTCTCCGGCAAGCCGCTGTTTGAGCTGTCGACCAGAATGCTGGCTGCAACTTATCTGCGCGTCGAAGGGCAATTCCCGATCATCGGTGTCGGCGGCATTCAGGATGCCGCCACCGCCCTCGCCAAAATCGAAGCGGGCGCCACATTACTGCAGGTCTATTCCATTCTGGTCTATGAAGGCCCGGGA
>CAINNX010000128.1 GCA_903851305.1 uncultured Hyphomicrobiales bacterium
CGCTCGAGACGCTCGGCCGCCGCCATGCGCCCGGCCATCAGACCAACGGCTGCGCTTTCCACATAGCCCTCGCAACCTGTGATCTGTCCGGCGAAGCGCAAGCGCGGATCGGCTTTCAAACGCAGGCGTGTGTCGAGCACTTTGGGTGAATTCAGAAATGTGTTGCGATGCAGACCGCCGAGGCGCGCAAATTCTGCTTTTTCCAATCCCGGAATGGTGCGGAAGATGTCTTGCTGCGCGCCATATTTCAGCTTCGTCTGAAAGCCAACCATATTATAGAGCGTGCCCAACGCATTGTCCTGGCGTAGCTGCACAACTGCATAGGCCTTCACGGTTGGATTATGCGCATTGGTGAGGCCCATCGGTTTCATCGGCCCATGGCGCAAAGTTTCGGGTCCGCGCTCTGCCATGACTTCAATCGGCAGACAGCCATCGAAATACGGCGTGCCTTCCCATTCTTTGAAATTGGTCTTGTCGCCTTGGATGAGTGCGTCGATGAAGGCGTAATATTGCTCTTTGTCCATCGGGCAATTGATGTAATCGGCACCCGTGCCGCCGGGGCCTTGCTTGTCATAGCGCGATTGAAACCACGCTTTGTCCATGTCGATGCTTTCGCGATACACAATCGGCGCAATGGCATCGAAAAAGGCGAGCTGGTTTTCGCCCGTCTTGTCGAGAATGGCTTGCGCAAGTGCGCCTGACGTCAGCGGCCCGGTGGCAATGATGACATTGTCCCAGTCCTCATGCGGGGCGTTGATCTCTTCGCGCTCAAGCGTGATGAGAGGGTGTTCATGAATGCGCTGCGTGACAGCTTGAGCAAAGCCTTCGCGGTCGACCGCCAGCGCGCCGCCAGCTGGCACCTGATGGGCATCAGCGCAGGACATGATGAGCGAATTCAGCTGCCGCATTTCGCGATGGATCAGGCCGACCGCATTGGTTGTGGCTTCATCCGACCGGAAGGAATTGGAACAGACGAGCTCGGCAAGCTGATCGGTCTGGTGGGCATCCGTGCCGCGCACAGGGCGCATTTCATGCAGGATGACGGGGATACCGGCTTGGGCAATCTGCCAAGCGGCTTCAGAACCGGCGAGGCCGCCGCCGATGATGTGAATGGGTTTGGGGTGTGACATGCGCGCGACCATAGGGAGAGGTCTGGGTAAGGGCAATATTCACACAAAAGAAAACGCCCGCCGGGGAGGGACCGGCGGGCGTTTCTGGAAAAGGATCGGAAGGAGGGGGATTGTCCGACCCTTTTTAAGGGTTAGAGACCTGCCGAACGGCGGGCGACTTCGTCCACTTCCCAGCGCGCAATGCCGAGATCGGCGAGTTCGCGATCGGTGAGGCTGTACAGCTCACGCAGCGAGCTGCGGTAGCGGCGCCAGGCGCCGAGGCGGGCTGATATGAACTTGATGGCCTGTGTCATCTCTAATGCTCTTTTGTGGGGGCGTGGGAGGAACCGCCCCTTTGATGCAATGCAACATAGAGAGAGTCGCAGGGTTGAGGCAGTAGTTTGACTGCACTCTAGCCATGCAAAATTAGCATGTCTTTTAGGTGATCCAGCTGAATTCAGCCATATTTCATCACAATTTTGTCATGATTGATCTCAAATAACGCGATTCTGGTGAGATATTGCCTGCGATTCACGCATTGCTAACCATTCCCGAAGGGGTGTCCTTCCTAAGGCCAGCTTGAGTTGGCATTTGCGTTGCTCTTCAGTCAGAGAGCAATCTTGCTAGGAGTTGGATATGCATATTCTGAAGAAAATGGTTTTGGCCTCGGTGGCGGCCCTTTTGCCTTTTACTGCGTCTATTTCGGCCCAAGCGGATGCTTTGGGCGAGATTTTGCAGGCTAAAGTGCTCAAAGTGGCGGTTCCTCAGGATTTCCCGCCCTTTGGCTCGGTCGGAACAGATATGCAGCCACGTGGCTATGACATTGATGCGGCCGCGCTCATTGCCAAGGAATTGGGCGTGAAGCTTGAGCTGGTGCCCGTGTCTTCAGCAAACCGCCTGCCTTATTTGCAGACCAAAAAGGTCGATCTTGTGATCTCGTCGCTGGGTAAAAATCCGGATCGCGAAAAGCAGATCGATTTCACGGTCGCCTATGCGCCGTTCTATTCGGGCGTCTTTGGTGCGGCTTCGGTCAAGGTTGCGGCCGTAGGTGACCTGTCGAAGAAGACGGTGGGTGTGACGCGCGGCGCGTTGGAGGATCTCGAATTGTCGAAGATCGTTCCGGCTGATGCCGATGTGCGCCGCTTTGAGGATAACAACACAACCATTGCGGCCTTCCTCTCCGGGCAGGTGCAATTGATTGCGACAGGCAATGTGGTTGCAGCGGCCATTCTTGAAAAGAATCCGCCCATCCGGCCAGAGCCGAAATTCGTGATCAAGGATTCACCTTGCTACATCGGCCTCAACAAGGATGAGCCCGCACTGCTCGCCAAAGTGAACGGCATCATTGCCAAGGCACGCAAGGATGGCTCGCTGGATGCCATTTCGAAGAAGTGGCTGGGCGCGCCTATCCCGGCTGATCTGCCGGGCTGATTTTGAACCTCGCCCTCAGCGATCTGACCGACCACGGCGGGCTGTTCCTGAATGGAGCAGCCCTGACGCTCGCGCTCACCGCTTTTGCCATTCTCGCTGGCATGTTGCTGGGCGTGCTGGGGGCGGCGGGACGCCGTTCGAGCTTGGCGCCCGTGCGTTGGGTATGCGGCGCTTATGTCGAGCTCATCCGCAACACGCCGTTCATCGTGCAATTGTTTTTTATTTTCTTCGGCCTGCCCAAGCTTGGCGTGAAATTGTCGAGCGTCGAGGCAGCTTTTCTGGCGCTGTCCATTAATCTGGGCGGTTATGCGACAGAGATCATCCGCGCGGGATTGGATGCAATTGGCAAAGGGTCATGGGAAGCGGGCTTCTCCTTAGGCCTCTCACGCTGGCAGACGTTTCGTCTCGTGATCCTTGTGCCGGCTTTGCAGAAAGTCTGGCCCGCGCTGACCTCGCAATTCATCATCATTCTGCTGGGCTCGTCGGTTGTCTCGCAGATTGCGGTCGAAGACCTGACTTATGTGGGCTCCTACATCCAGTCGCGCAATTTCCGCGCCTTTGAGACGACGCTGGTCGTCGCGGGGCTTTATCTGTGTCTAGCGATTGGCGCGCAGCAGCTGTTCAAGCGGATCGGTCGGCGCCTCTTTGCTTATGCGGAGATGGCGCGATGATTGAATTCACGCTCTGGGATATTCTGCGCAATCTCCTGCTCGCGGCGCGCTGGACGATTGTACTGTCATTGATCGCTTTTGCGGGCGGCGCCTGTGTTGGCATGCCGCTCACCATCGCGCGCATCTCGGAACATGGCGTGGTGCGCAAATGTGCTGGCGCCTATATCGCGTTTTTTCAGGGCACGCCGCTTCTGGTGCAGATCTTTCTGGCCTTCTTCGGGCTGGCATTGTTGGGCTTTGATGTGCCACCTCTGGCCGCTGCCGCTTTGGCGCTGACGCTCTACACCAGTGCTTTTCTGGCTGAGATCTGGCGTGGTGCCATTGAATCTGTGCCATCAGGCCAATGGGAAGGTGCACGCTCACTGGCGCTGACGCGTTTCCAGCAGATGCGTTTCATTATTCTGCCGCAAGCTTTGCGCGTGGGTATTGGGCCTACCGCAGGATTTTCTGTGCAGGTCATCAAAGGCACGGCACTCGCGTCCATCATCGGTTTTGTCGAGCTGACCAAAGCCGGCACCATGATCGTGAACGCGACTTTTGACCCGTTCCGTGTCTACGGACTGTTGGCCTTGTTCTATTTCGCGCTGTGTTATCCGCTGTCGCTCGGAGCCAAGGCGATTGAAAAGCGCATGGCGGTGCAGGGGCATTAGACTTCGTCATTGCGTGTGATGAAGTGACGAAGCAACGAAGCAATCCAGAAAGCTCCACTTGTTGCCTCTGGATTGCTTCGCTGCGCTCGCAATGACGGCGTTAGTTACTCTTCTTTGAAACCGTAATCAGGGATGCCCTGTTCATTGCCGTAATATTTGAACGGCAGGAACTTGCCCGACATGGTGATCTTGACGCGGTCGCCCTTTGGATTGGCTTCGCGCTCGAAATCCATGTTGAAGTCGATGGCCGACATGATGCCGTCGCCATATTCTTCTTCAATCAGCTGCTTCCAGGCCGGACCATTGACCAGCACCAATTCGTAGAAGCGATAGATCAGCGGATCGGTTGGCGGCATGGTTGTGCCAGCGCCGCGCATCGGCACTTCGTTCAGCATGCGCTCTTCAGCCTGCGACAGGCCAAACAATTTGGCAGCTTTTGCCGCCAGCGGCTTCACCAGCTTGTGGTTGCCCAGAATTGCGCCGACGATGAGAACGGGGGACACGCCACCGATCTCGCCGCAAATGTAAGACCAGCTCCAGCCCTTCTCGCGCTTGATGTCGAGCAGCTTTTCAGTGAGTTGTTCGCGCTTCATGTTTTTCTCCTTGTGATGTGTTTAAGCGGCCGAGAGGCCAGCGTTGGGAGCAGTGGTGGCCGTAGGACGCACGACCGGCGGATGACGCTTCTCATAGCCCGGCGGAATTTCATCCTTGAACGAGCGCGAGCGGGTGACGAGAAAATCAATGAGATGGTTGCGCAGCGCGTAATAGTCTGGCTGCTTGTGCAGATCAATGCGGCCACGGTTGCGCGGCAGCGGATTTTCGACAACCTCCGCCACCATGGCGCCCGGACCATTGGTCATCAAGATGATGCGATCCGCCAGATAAATGGCTTCATCGACATCATGGGTGATCATAAAAGCCGTTTGTCCTGTCTCAAGACAAATGCGGCGCACTTCATCCTGCAATGTGCCGCGTGTCAGCGCATCGAGGGCGGAGAAGGGTTCATCCATGAGTAGGATTTTCGGCTCAATGGATAAAGCGCGCGCGATGCCGACGCGTTGCTTCATGCCGCCAGAGAGTTCCGATGGTCGCTTCAGCTCCGAGCCCTTCAGGCCGACTTTTTCGATGAAGCGCATGGCTTGGTCGCGCACTTTATCGGCGCTCCAGTCAGGCCATTTGGAGGAGACGGCGAAGGACACATTGCCAAGCACTGTGCGCCAGGGCAGCAAAGCATGGCTTTGAAAGATCACCGCGCGATCAAGCGAGGGGCCTTCAATGGCTTTGCCATCCACGATCGCTACCCCTTCATCCGGCAATTCAAGGCCAGCCAGAATGTTCAGCACGGTCGTCTTGCCACAGCCCGAATGGCCGATGATGCAGGAGAATTCGCCGCGGTTCATCGAAAACCAGAGGTCGTCGAAAATCGTGGTCTGTCCGCCGCCTGCTTTTGGGTAATGGCGGGCAATGCCTTCGATGGAGATGAAGCGATCAGCGTTCATATAATCTGACATGGCGATCAATCCGGATAGGTGACGAGACGGGCAACACGCGCAAGCGCTTGGTCGAGCAACATGCCGACAAGCCCGATGACGAGGATCGATATGATGACATTGACGATGGACAGATTGTTCCATTCGTTCCAGACGAAATAGCCAATGCCTGTGCCACCAACCAGCATTTCGGCGGCAACAATCACCAGCCACGCAATGCCAATTGAAATGCGCATGCCGGTGAGAATGGTGGGCGCGGCGGCTGGCAAGATGACTGTGAAGGCTTTGCGCAAGGGTCGCACCTCCAATGTGCGTGCGACATTGAGCCATTCTTTGCGCACGGCAGACACACCAAAAGCCGTGTTGATCATCATTGGCCACAGCGAGCAGATGAAAATCACAAAGATCGCTGAGACAGCGGAATCCTTGATCGTGTAGAGCGCGAGCGGCATCCAGGCGAGCGGCGAGATGGGCTTCAGGAGCTGGATGAAAGGATTGAGCGCCTTGTTCATCAACGGCGACATGCCAATGACAAAGCCCGTCGGAATGGCCACGCACACAGCGAGGCAATAACCCAACATGACGCGCCCAATCGAATAAGCGAGCTGAATGCCAAGGCCTTTATCATTGGGGCCGCGATCGTAGAAGGGGTTTTTCAAATGCTCCCAGATTTTAGCTGCGACATCGAAGGGCCCCGGCATGGCAGATTTTCCGGTAGTCGCGGTCAGGCCCATCAGCTTGGCATATTCAGGATCCATCGTGGCAACGGAGCCAATCTGTCGCGTCGCAATATGCCAGGCCGCGATGAACAGAACGAAGATCACAAAAGAGAGGACGCTGGCGCGAAGCGTCAGGTTGGATGACATTGGTTTTGTCCTGTTGTTGCTGGTCGTCATTGCGAGGAGGCCTTCGGCCGACGCGGCAATCCAGAGGCCTCACGTGAGGCTTTCTGGATTGCTTTGCTTCGCTCGCAATGACGGATGTCAGGTCCGCTTGATCGCGAAGGACGCGATGTAATCGTCCGGCTTGGTCGGATCGAAGGTCTTGCCCATAATCGAGAAAGATTTCGTTGTGGAGGCTGGCGGTGTGAGGCCTGCTTCCTTCATAAATTTTGTCGTGTCAGTGGCGAGATAGACCTGCTTGGCGATCTTCTGATAATCGACATCGCCCTTGATCTGTCCCCAACGCTTCATCTGCGAAAGTATCCAAACAGCGAAGCTTTCATAGGGGAAGGGATCAAAGTCGATACGGTCTGCTGCTTTGATCACATTGCCCAGACCATCAGCAAAGGTGCCTGTGAGCACTTGCTCGACCACTGTCACCGGCTGGTTGAGATAATTGGCAGGCGCAATGGCTTCGGCAATTTCTTTACGGTTCTCTGGCTTGGTTGCGTAAGCCGTCGCATCAATGATGGCCTTCAGCAGAGCCGCATAAGTATTCGGATTTTGCTTCACAAATTCCTGAGAGGCAGCAAAGCCGCAGCAGGGGTGACGATCCCAGATCTGCTTCGACAGCATGTGAATGAAGCCAACGCCATCATAGACCGCACGCTGGTTCACCGGATCGGGCGCCAAGAAACCATCAATATTTTCGGCGCGCAGATTGGCCACCATTTCTGGCGGCGGCACGGCCCGGATCTGCACATCCGTATCAGGATCAATGCCGTTTTCAGCGAGATAATAGCGCAACAGATAATTGTGCATCGAATAATCGAAGGGGACTGCGAGCTTGAAGCCCTTCCATTGCTTCGGGTCGCGCTTGTCCTTGTGCTTCATGGCGAGCGTGATCGCCTGACCATTAATGTTTTCAACTGCCGGCATTGTGTAGGGAATGGCATTGGCACCAACACCCATGGTGATCGCAAGCGGCATCGGCGAGAGCATATGCGCGGCGTCATATTCCTTGTTGATTGTCTTGTCGCGAATGACGGCCCAACCTGCGGCCTTGTTCACTTCGACGTTCAGACCATGCTTGGAATAGAAACCAAGCGGTGCAGCCATGATGATGGGGGTCGCGCAAGTAATCGGAATAAAGCCGACTTTGAGATCTTTTTTCTCAAGTGCACCCGATTGCGCGAAGACTTCCGTTGCGGTTGCCAGTGGGAAGACGGAGGCAATGGCAGCTGCTGCAGTTGAGCCACCCAAGCATTGCAAAAAGGCGCGGCGATGTGCATCGACTGGAAAGATCTGACGCAAAACGGCTTGCGCGACCAAATTCTCGTAAGTCTTTTCCACATTGGCGGCTGTCTCGACAGCATGAGCGCGCAATTCGGCATCATGTGCTGTTTGACTCTCATGCTGTCCGCAAGGGCAACCACGCGAAAGACGATTACGGTAGTCGAACGGGTTCTTGAACATGGGGACTGCGCTCCGAAAGTGATCAGACGAAAGGAGGAGAGCAACGAGTGTGCCAAACCCGCTGCGACGCTTTGTCGTTCATTTTCTCATGCGCAAGACTTGTGCAGGCTCAGGTGCGCGTTGCGGAGTGATGAGTTTTTGATCTGCCTATGAAATGGATTTGCTCTTGGTGATTATTTATTGAGCAGGATCACCGATCTGTGAGGCGCTGTTGAGCAGGGAGGCAATGCTCTGGCCAGCCTTGAGCAGGCGTGTCGGGTCTACGGGTTCGCCATTGATGCGCAGTTCATAATGGAGATGCGCACCCGTTGTGCGACCTGTTGCACCGGAACGACCCAGAGTTGCCTGTGGTTTCACCACATCGCCCTCATTCACCAGCGCACGTGAGAGATGGGCGTAGCGTGTCACCAAGCCATTGCCATGGTCGATATCGACCATAAGACCATAGGCGCCATTCCAGCCAACTATGGTGACTGTGCCAGCCGCGGCTGACAAAACGTCTGCCCCTTTGTCTTGGCGCAGATCAATGCCGGTATGCCAGGCCGCGCGGCCATGGAACGGGTCCATGCGCGCGCCAAAGCCAGAGCTTACATCCATGGGGCCAAGCAGGGGTGCGCGCAGCGGCAGGTTTGGCAGAGCTGCAGACAGCATGGCATGGCGCGCCAGCAATGGTTCTGCGCGTGTCCATTCATGTGCGAAGGGACCAGAGAAAGCTTCACTCAAGGGAATGAAAGGACCACCTTGTGCGGTTGTGGCCTCGCTGGGCGCTGGCGACAACTGGATGCCCGCCATTTGCAGCGCACCCTCGATCTGGCGGCTCTTGCTTGCACGCGCGTCTGACAAGTCTTGCAAGCGTCGCAGATGTTGGCGCTCAACACGGGTGATGCGCTGATCAAGATCGCGCAGGCGGTGTTCGGAGGATTCGAGTGACGTGAGGGCTGTTTCCTGCGCGTCGAGTTTTTTGAGGCGGTTCAACGCCTCTGCCAGCCGCGTGTGTAGCAGCTCACCGGTCATGCCATTCTGGCTGACTAATTTTTCCAGTTCCGATTGCAGAGCTGCGATGCGCCATTTGATTTGGTTGGTATCTTGCTGATCCGCGTCCTGTTGCGGCCAAGCTATTCCGACTGCCAGCACAGCAAAGCTCAGGGCCAGTGCCAGATGGGGCAGGCCAAGGCGAAGGCAGACAAGACGCTCTCCCCTTTGCAGGGTTAGAAAAATGGGTTTCGTCATGAAAATCCCCGCCCGACGGCAATGCAGGTGCCGGGCAGGGATGACGCTAGGAAATCATGGTTAGCGTTAGGTTAATGCCTCAGAGGGCTTTGGCCGCGGCCAGCACCTCTTTGGCGTGGCCGGGGACTTTCACCTTGTTCCAGACCTGCGCGATCTTGCCTGCGGCATCGATCAGCACGGTTGTGCGCTCAACCCCCATATATTTGCGGCCATACATGCTCTTCTCGACCCAGACTCCATAGGCCTCCAGCATTCCCTTGTCCTCATCCGAGACGAGGTCAAAATCGAGCTCATGCTTGGCCTTGAACTTGTCATGGCTCTTCACGGAATCTGGCGAGACGCCGACAATCACTGTGTCGGCTTTTTCGAATTGTTTCCGTAACCCTTTGAAATCAATAGCTTCTTGTGTGCAGCCTGAGGTGTCATCTTTGGGATAGAAATACAGCACGACCTTTTGGCCCTTGAGGCTCGACAATTTGATGCGGCCTTCGCCATCTTTTGGCAGGTCGAAAGCGGGGGCCTTTTTGCCCTGTTCCAGCTTGTCGGTCATGGTTGAGCGCCTTCCTTTTGTCTCAAAATCTGTCCTTAACTTTACGTGCTGAAGGGGCATGCGGATTGCCACAAGATCGCGCCCACGGCCTTCTGCTTCTATAGTTCCCAACGATTCGGAACACCTTCGGTTCCGACAGGCACGGGATACATGGTTTGAGCGGTCAGTCGCAGGATGATCAGGGCCAGGATGGCGACCTGCGGACGCTTCCCCCGGGAACCCTTTCCGCAGATGAGCCTGTGCGTCTGCGTCCGACACGTCACCCTCGTCGCCGCCGGCGGTTGATTGCCTTTGCCCTCGCCATTTTTGCGCTGCTCTGCCTGATGCCGGTGATCCTGTCGGCCTATGTGATCAACCAGCTCGCAGAAGGTCCGATTTCGTTGGATATGTTGCGTGGGCCTTTTGCCAGCGCATTATCCTCGCGCATGGGTGACGCCTATACGGCCGAAGTTGGCCCCTTGGCGCTTGAAGATAGCGAGCATGGGCCACGCATTGCGATGCAGGGTTTTTCGCTGAAAGACCCGCAGGGCAAGACGATCGTCGTGGCGCCCAAAGCTGATGTGTCGATTGATCCATTGTCGCTCTTGTGGGGCCGTGTGTCGCCCCGTCGCCTTGAATTGATGGATGTCGAACTGTGGCTCTCGGTTCAGCCCGATGGTGCGGTGGCTTTATCTGCAGGTTCTGAGCCCATCATTCTGACAGGGGGCAAGGCGCCAGCCAGTGATGCTCAAGTGCGTGTTGACGAACTACCCAACAGCGATGTCATGCTGGCGCTGGGTGAGGCACTGAAAACTTTGCTCGATACGGCGATGCGCGACAATTCTCCCATGGGAGCGCTCAAGCGGCTGGGTGTCTCGCGCGGTCAATTGGTCTTTGAAGACCAATCTACGCGCCAGCTGATACGTTTTGAAGATTTTGAACTGGATTTTGATCGCGCGCAGGATTCAGCGGCTCTTCTGGTTTCAGCACGTGGCCCGAGTGGTCGTTGGCAGGCCGAGGCTTTGGCACATGGGCGCACAGGAGACGTGCGCACACTTGATATTTCGCTCAACAATTTCACGCTGAAAGAATTGCAGTTGATTGGCGGCGTGCGTGATCCGGGCTTTGATTTCACCATGCCCATTTCCTCGCAACTCAATGTGACGCTGGCTCCCGATAATAAACTGTCTGCAGCCAATGGACGCTTTGCAACGGGCTCAGGCACATTTGTGCTGGATGACAAAGATCATGAGCCCGTACATATTGATCAAATTGAAGGCACGTTTGAGTGGAATGCCAATTCTCGGCGCTTTGATCTCAACCGCACGCTGCTGATTGCTGGCGACACGCGTTTTGCTTTTGCTGGTACGGTGACACCACCACCAGCAGGCAGCAATGCCTGGCAAGTGACAGGACGCACCATTGAGCGTTCTGTCTGGGGTGTTGAGCGACCCAATCAAAAGCCTGTCTTTGTGGATCGCAGCCAGATTGATGCGCGCTACGTGCCAGGCGAGCGGCGCTTGCTTGTCGATCATCTCGAGATTGTGGGGCCAGACGTCAATTTGTCGGCCAGTGCAGATTTGCAGATGACAGCGCAAGGACCAACGGTGCGCATGACGGGCAAAGCTGGCACCATGCCATCTTTGTCGGTGGTGCGACTTTGGCCAACACCCGTTGCGCCGCGCGTGCGTGCCTGGTTTGTCAAAGCGCTGCAAGGTGGCACCTTGGAAGAAGGCTCGCTCTGGCTCGATTTTGATCCAGCCACATTCAAACTGCTCAAACAGGATTTACAGCCACCCGATGACAAGTTGCGTCTGAACTTCCGTTTGTCGGGCACGCAATTGCTTGCTGTGCCAAGTTTGCCACCTTTTGCGGGGCTTGATGGCACGGGCGTGGTCACGGGCCGCACCGCCAATTTTGTGGCAACACGCGGCATGATGGACGTTTCTGGCCAGAAGCTCACGATTGTTGAAGCCTCCTTTACAGTGCCCGACACGCAATTGAAGCCGGCACCGGCGGCGATCAATTTGCGCATGACGGGCCCAATCGAAGCGGTCGCGGATTTGTTCGAGCGCGAGAGGCTTAAGCCTTTTGCGCAAGTGCCGATCGATGCCACAACTGTGAAAGGCCACGTCGACGGTTCGTTCGCGATTGATTTGAAGCTCGCAGATGAAGTGAAACCCGAAGATACACGCGTGCGCGCCAGTGCGGCCTTGAGCAATTTCTCGGTCGATAAAATGGTCGGTGAAGAAAAATTCGAGGCAGGTACACTCAATCTCACAGCCGAGCGCGGCACACTGCGCGCTACAGGGCAGGGCCGTTTGTTTGGTGCACCGGCAACGATTGAATTGCGCAAACTGACGGACATGCCAACGGAAGCCATCGTCGGGATGACACTGGATGATGCAGCGCGTACAAAGCTTGGGCTTAATTTCGGCCAGACGCTCACCGGCCAGATCGGCGCGAAAATGACGGCCGCTTTGGGTCAGCATGACAAGCCGCGCGCGCAAGTCGAGATCGATTTCACCAAAGCCAACATTGACAATCTTTTGCCAGGCTTTGTGAAACCTGCGGGCAAGGC
>CAINNX010000129.1 GCA_903851305.1 uncultured Hyphomicrobiales bacterium
CAGATAGCGCTCCAGATAGAGCGCAGTCATGTCGATGTTGTCCGGATTATCGAACCATGCGGCCGAGCGGAGCTTTTGCGGCGTTGATTTCATTTATCATACAATATACGCATGTCAGAATAAGTTCAACCGGCGAGAGGGCGGCCAGTGGCAGGAAATTTTGGCAAAGCGGATTTGGCCACTCCGAACGCTGGCGCTTCACCTGCCTACGGCCGATTGCTGGCGCTGCTTGCCAGCCTGTTTTTCGCCTGGGGCTTCATATCCGTCATCAACAACACCCTGTTGCCGCACCTGCGCAGTGTGTTTGATCTGAGTTATACGCAGACGACGCTGATCGAATCTGTCTGGTTCATCGCATATGGCATTGCATCAATGCCCTCAGCCTTCCTGATCGAGCGTGTGGGCTACAAAAAAGCCATCATCATTGGCCTGTCCGTTATGGCGCTGGGCTCACTTGGCATGGTCCTGGCGTCGGGAATGCTATCCTATGCCGCCACACTAATCGCGCTGTTCGCCATAGCTTGCGGCATCGCACTGCTGCAGGTGGCGGCCAATCCCTATGTGGCGGTAATTGGTCCGCCTGAAACGTCTGAATCGCGGTTGACGCTGGTTCAGGCGTTCAATTCGATGGGCACGTTCTTTGCGCCGTATTTTGGCGGCTATCTCATTTTGTCGCGGACGGTATCCGGAACGACAATGGAGGGCACTGCTGTCAGTGCAACCCAGCATTTGGCTGATGCCCAAGCGACCCAGTTGCCCTATGCGCTGGTGGCTGTCGCGCTCGCAGCCTTGGCGTTTGTGATCGCCCGGGCCAAATTGCCTGATCTCGCGCAGGACAGCAAACGTGCCATTGCCGCAGAGCGCAAGCACCTGTCGCTGTGGAAACACCGCAATCTGGTTTTCGGCGTGCCGGCCATTTTCATCTATCTGATCGCCGAAATCGGCGTCGCCAATCTGTTCATCAACTTCGTTTCACTGCCCAGTGTCGGCAACATGACCCATGCCTCCGCCGCCAACTACCTTGTTCTACTTTGGGGAGGGATGATGGTTGGCCGTTTTGCCGGGGCATTCATTATGCGCAAGGCACCGGCAGACAAGGTGCTGGCCTGCTTCGCGATATTTGCCGCACTGGTAATGATTGGCGCCGCCACACTGCATGGCCCGCTGGCAATGTGGGCGCTGATACTGGTCGGCCTAGGCCATTCGATCATGTTTCCGACTATCTTCGCGCTGGGCATCAAGGGTTTGGGGCCATTGACCGAGGAGGGTTCCGGCTTGCTGATCACCGCAATTGCCGGTGGCGCGCTGGTGGTAGTGCAGGGCTGGCTGGCCGATACAGTCGGCTTGCAGAACAGCTTCTGGCTGACTGTCTCCTGCGAACTCTATGTGATCTGGTATGCACTTTGGGGCAGCAAGCCGACTGCCGTGCTACCGCCCGAATCCCTGGAATAGGGCGCAAAGAGGGCTTTTGGTCGTGGACGTAACACCGAATCCTGTCTGGCTGCTCGAAGCACAGCTTGGTGAAGGGCCGGCGTGGTTTCCGGGCGAACAGGCGCTGCGCTTCGTGGACATCAAGCGCGGTCTGCTGTGCCGTTACATTCCAGCTGAAGACAAATGCGAGACACTGGAATTGGGCGGCCAGCCCAGTTTTGTTGTTCCTGCAGATGGCGGCCTTGTTGTGGGTTCAGGGCACAGGCTGCATCACGTCACTGATTCACGGCTAGGCCCGGTCATCGCCGATCTTGATATGCCGGCGCACAACCGGACGAATGACGCCACCGTTGATTGCTTTGGCCGACTTTGGTTTGGCACTATGGATAACGATGAAACGCAGCCGACAGGTGCGCTTTGGTGTTATGATCATGGCGCATTGCACCGGTTAGGCTGCGAGGCCGTCGTCACAAACGGCCCTGCCGTCAGTCAAGACGTAAGGACACTTTATCTCGTCGACAGCGGGGCGCGCGCAATTTGGCGATTGGCCATAGGCTTCACTGCGGCCGGGCATCCCTTGATTGAACAAAAGGAAAAGTTTCTCCAGTTGGATGAGGCCGACGGCTATCCCGACGGTGTCGTACTTGATGCAGAGGGTTGCCTGTGGGTAGCCCTGTGGGACGGGTGGGGTGTTCGCCGATATGCCCCGGATGGCACGCTGATGTGCCACATTGCCTTGCCATGTGCACGGGTGACAAAGATCGCTTTCGGTGGCCCTGATTTGCGGACGGTTTATGTTACGACAGCGCGCGTTGGTCTGGACGAAGCTGCGCTCGCAAGGCAGCCGCTCGCCGGAGCCCTGTTTGCCTTTGATTCGCCGGTTTCCGGTCTGCCGCTGCCCACCGTGCAGTTAGCAAACTGATCTGGTGGATATGCGTGGACCCCGCACAGTCACGCCAG
>CAINNX010000130.1 GCA_903851305.1 uncultured Hyphomicrobiales bacterium
CCTGTGCTGTGAGAACTTCTACCTGCCGAAGTTTGGCGACAATCTCTTCCGCCTTGTGCCTTTTCCTACCCATGCGTATTCCTCCTCAAGGCTTATAAGCCATACATCAGGGAGGACCACTTTTCAGGGGGCAGACCATGGGTCGCAGGCGCATGAGCTTTTCGAGAAACTCAAGCCCGTTCATATTCGGCATTTCGACATCAAGTGTAATGACGTCGGGATTGAGCTCTTTGATGGCGGTGCGGGCTTGATGAGGGTCAAGCGCCGTGCCGACGACATCGATCTGCGGATCCTGACTGAGGATCTCGCGCAGGATCATTTGCATTGTCGTTGAATCATCAACGATCAAAACGCGGGTACGTGCTGCATGCATCGGATCAGGCCTCCGCAAGGCACCATGTTGTAATGCCGTCATTGGTAAAAACTTCCGCTGCTGGGCCGGATAGACGCTCCGAATGCCCAATGTAGAGAAATCCGCCCGGCACAAGGACGGAGGCGAACCGGTTCCAGAGATTGGCCTGGTGATCGTGATCAAAATAAATTGCGACATTGCGACAAAAAACAATGTCGAACTTCCGCCGCATCGGCCATTGCGCAAATAAATTGAGCTCGCGAAAGCTGACCAGGCGGCGCATCTCGGCGCTGACAGAATAGAGTTCGCGTGGGCCGTCTTTGACGGTGGTGAAAAAACGGCGGCGCAGATCAGCGCTGACATCAGCAAGGGCTGTCTCGTCATAGACGCCCGCGCGGCCCTCTTCGAGCACATTGGGGTCGATGTCGCTGGCGAGAATACGAATATCAAGATCGGCCGCATTGGGCAGCATATCGAGAATGACCAGTGCCATTGTATAGGCTTCCTGGCCGTTAGAGCATCCAGCTGACCAGATCCGGATGCTCTCGCCACGCTTGGCACGCGCTAAAGCACCGGGCAAAAAGCTTTTGCGCAAATGCTCGAAATGATGCCCTTCGCGAAAGAAACGCGTCACATTGGTTGTCAGTGCAGCCAGCATGCGCTGGCGTTCCTCCACACCAGCCTGTGATTTGATCAGGTCGCAATAGGATTTGAACGATTCGATTCCCAAAGCCCGCAATCGACGCGCGAGGCGTGAATAGACGAGCGTGGCTTTGGATTCGGGCATAAAAATACCGGCATCCGCATAGATCGCCTGCGAGATCGTTTTGAAATCCTCTGTCGTCAGCAGGAATTCACCGGGGACCAATGTGGTCCCGGGCGATGTCTCTGCAAAGGCGCTGCTGGCAAAGGTCATGCAGCCACCGCTTCCTGAGTTGGGAGAATATGATCGAGAGCAATCAGGCTGATCATTCGTCCATCAATCGCCAGAACACCGCGCACGAAAAGCTTGGCGAGTTCTGAGGCCAGATCAGGTGTGGGCTGAATATCAGCTTCGGTGACGGTCAGAATGTCAGACACAGCATCCACCAGCAGACCGATGATCTGCTGCTCGACCTGGGTCACCATGATGACATGTCGCACGCTAGGCTCTGTCGGACGAAAGCCCAGACGCGTGGCCATATCGATCACCGGCAGAACTGCACCGCGCAGATTGATCACGCCGCGCACATAGGGTGGCGAATGGGGCAGCGGGGTGGCTGGTGTCCATCCACGAATGTCGCGCACTTGCATAATGTCGACGCAAAACTCGCGACCGTCAATACGAAAGGCGATGAGTTCGCGACTGGATGATTCCGATCTGTTGCTCATGGGGATCACTCCGCAGCTGCTGTTTCAAGAAGGGGAACATTATTGGTCTGGGCATGAGCCCGCACATTGGCATTTTCAACGACTGCATCGACGTCCAGAATGAGAGCTACACGGCCATCGCCAAGGATAGTGGCCGCGGCAATGCCATCGACGCGACGGTAATTGGCCTCCAGACTTTTGATGACGACCTGTCGTTGGCCCTGAATTGTATCAACCAGCAGGGCACGACGTGCGTGTCCTTCCAGATCAATCAGGACAACCACACATTCGTCTGGATCTGCGGCCTCATTGCGGTAGCCCAGGACGCGGCCGATATCGATCAGCGGCACAAATGTATCGCGGATACGAATGACGCGACTTTCGCCACCCATGTCGTAAATATCGTTTTTTAGAGGCTTCAGTGTTTCGACAATGGCGGTAAGCGGCACGATGAGTGTTTCCTCATGAACGCTGACAATCATGCCATCGAGAACAGCCAAAGTGAGCGGCAGGCTCATGACAAATGACGAGCCTTTGCCGGGTGTCGAAGAAATAGCAATGCGTCCGCCAAGTGCCTGTATAGAGCGTTTGACAACATCCATACCCACACCACGCCCTGACATGTCGGTGACGGTGGAGGCGGTGGAGAAGCCTGGCAGGAAGATTAGATTATCGATTTCTTCATCGCTCAACTGGGCTTCTGGCTCAATCAGACCTTTTGAGATCGCAGCACTGCGCACACGCTCACGATTAATGCCGCCGCCATCATCCGAGATTTCGATCACAACGCGCCCTGAGCGATGCATGGCCGCTAAGCGAATATGCCCAGTCTCCGGTTTTCCGGCCGCCAGACGCGCTTCGGGCTTTTCAATGCCATGATCAATCGCATTGCGGATCATGTGAGTTAGTGGATCCGTCAGGCGCTCAATCACTGTTTTATCGACTTCGGTCGTATCGCCATCGCATTGAAGCGTGACGGACTTGCCGGTCATATCGGCGGCTTCACGCACCACACGTGACATACGCTGGAAGATCGGCTTCACCGGCTGTGCCCGGATGGCCATGACGCTGTCTTGAATTTCACGTGACAATTGCTCGAGGTCATCCAACCCCATAGCCAAGGCTGACGAGCGGGCAATACGGGCTTCCGCAACGCGTTGCGAGAGTATGGCTTGGTTGATGACCAGCTCTCCAACAAGGTCGATCAGACGCTCGACCCGTTCCAGATCAACACGAATGGTTGCGCCCGCCTGGTTGAAGGCTTTTGCGCCTTCATTTTTGCGCGCATTGGCTTCTTCATTACGGCTCTGAATTTCAGCAGCCAGCTTTTCAAGTTTTGGTTCGACCGGCTCAGGCGGCATGTCGCTTTGACCTGATGCCACTGACAGCAATTGGCTGAATGCGGCTGTGTCAAATTCTTCGTCACTTGCCAGTTCTGTGATGGTGATTTCGCAATCAAATTCCACAAATTCAAAAATATCCCGGATGGTCTTCTCATCCTTGTCTGTGTGGAGTTTGACAGTCCAGGCGAGATAAGCACCTTCCGGATCAAGCTCGGCAAGGCTTGGGATGCGGGATGTGTCGCATGTCACATTGGTCTCGCCCAAACCTGCCAGATCTCGCAGGAGCAATGCTGGTTCATTGGCGCGGGCATAAAAGCCAGGCTTAGGATCAAAGGTGACCTGAAAGCAGTTTTGTGAGATCGGCACAGCGTCAATCAGATCTTCCAGTGAAATCTGAATCGGTATGAAATCAAAATCGTCATCACTTGATACAATGGCGTTTGGCTTCGATGGGGGAGTCTTTTCGGCGGTTCCTGATGTCGGCATGCCGCAGACAGATTCCAATTGCTGAACCATGCGTGTGATTTCTGCATCGTCAGCCACACCGTCTTCGCGCGCCACACGCACGAGGTCGGCCAGCATGTCGGCAGCCGAGAGCATGATCTTTAGAATGGGCTTTGTCGGTGCAATTTTTCCTGCACGCACAAGATCAAGCGCCGTCTCGAAAGCATGCGCAAAACGCACCAGCTGCTCAAGCCCGAAAGCGCCAGCTCCGCCTTTGATCGAGTGAACTGCGCGGAACACAGCATTGACCGTGTCGGGTCCGCTTGACCCATCGTCCAGTGCCAGCAATCCGCTTTCCAGTTCAACGAGCTGTTCCTCGCATTCCTGAAAGAAGGTCTGCTTGATGGCGGCCATTGTATCCATGGCGCTAGTCTCCCGGTTCAGGCCGCGAGGCGCCGAATTGCATTGATGAGTTTTTCAGGATCAAACGGCTTGACGATCCAGCCCGTGGCCCCCGCACGACGCGCGCGATCCTTTTTCTCGGGCTCGCCTTCTGTGGTCAGTACGAGAATCGGTACGGAGCGATAGCGTTGGTCGCGGCGAACGCCTTCGATAAAGCCAAACCCATCCATGCGGGGCATGTTGATGTCGGTTAGGATCACATCAGGCATGTCAGAGGCCTCTAACACCTCAAGGCCGTGAACACCGTCTTCGGCTTGCACGACGTCGAAGCCTGCACCCAAAAGTGTGGCCTTCAGCATTTCACGCATGGTTCGGGAATCATCAACAGTCAAAATAGTCTTTTTCATAATGCGGGCTCCTGAGAGCTGAAAAAGGAAAGGTTGAGCCCGAAGGCCTCAAGGCTGTCGGTAAAATCTGGCGAGGGGTTGATGACTTCGAAATGCGCACCATCCTGGATCGATGTAGAGACGCCACTCAGCAGCACCTGCAAACATTGACCGCCGATCTTGCGTACCTGCGAGGCGTCAATCCGAATATCTGACCCACGAAACTTGACGAGATCGGCGGCGAGCGGTGCTGCCTCCGTAATGTCGAGATTCTCAGCTAGTCTGATTTCTTCAGGTTTGCGTTCCTTGCTCATCCTCTCACTCTCGTCTCCGGTCCGAATGTCGATTCTCATGCTCTGCAGTTTGCAAAGCGGTACTTGCGTGCGGCTTACGGCAAGCAGCTCATGTATGATTGCAGATTTGTGAGGTATGTGTGTGTCTCATCACGCATGATGAAAGCAGAGATATCCAGCACGAAAACTGCAAGGACATGCCGGATCGGAACCGGCGTCAGGGATGTGGCTTCATGCCAGAGATGCTGTTGCATCCTACCCAGACATCATCGCATAATTTCACGTCACCTCTTAAAGAAGGACTACGCCTGCTCTGAATTTATCCATCGAGTTCGTTTTATTTTTAAAATTCAGTCCATCCATCATCATGCGAAGCTGCGGGAGCGGGTTGCATCCGGGCATTGACAATTTTTTTCTCTCGCTGCGGAACGGGCGGCAAGGCAGTCATATATTTTGTATGCGCGCGAGCGGCTGGTTCAGCACGTTCGCGGCGCACCGCGCGTGAGGGCTCGGTGTGCATTTCAACTTGCTGGCCGAGCTGGAAAAACGCAAGCTTGCCAGACATGCGTACAGCTTCTTCAGCAAGAGATTGTGTTGCTGCTGTTGACTGTTCCACCATGGCAGCATTTTGCTGTGTCGCGCGATCGAGATCACCAACGGCAATATTCACTTCGTTCAGACCCGTTGTCTGCTCCTGTGCCGTATCGGCAATGGAAGTGATAATTTCATTGATTTCTTGCACCTGCCCGACGAAGCGGTTGAGGGCTTCTTCTGTCGAGGAGACGAGATTGGCGCCTTCCGCAACGGTTGATGTGGCATTGTCGATGAGAGATTTAATGTCTTTGGCTGATTGCGACGCGCGTTGCGCCAGTGAGCGGACTTCCGTTGCCACCACCGCAAAGCCACGCCCACTGTCGCCTGCGCGCGCTGCTTCAACGCCCGCATTGAGCGCCAGAAGATTGGTCTGGAAGGCTATTTCATCGATCACATCGGTAATCTGGCCGATTTGCCCGGTCGCTTTTTGAATATCGTCCATAGCAGATTTGGAGCGGGCTACAATTTCACTTGTATGAGCTGCATCTTTGGTGGCTGTGGCTGCGACGCTGCGGGCATGCTCGACACCGGTTGTGGTGCTGCGTACCCCTTGCGTAATCTGCGCGAGCGCTGCTGTGGTTTCTTCCAGCGACGCGGCTTGTTGTTCTGTGCGGCGTGCCAGATCGTCAGAGGCCTGGGCCAATTCGCGATTGCCGCTTTCAATGGAGCGCATGGAATTGGCAGCCGAACCGATCACTTCCTGCAGCTTCGTCAGGGTGTCATTAAAGTCGCAGCGCAATTGGCTGAATTCAGGTGACAGATCCTGATCAATGCGGGCAATCAGATTGCCATGCGACAGATGGGACAAGGCTTGACTCAACACTTCCAGCGCATGAGTTTGGCTTTCCACACTTTCAGCGCGTGCGGCTTCAGATTTTTTGCGTTGTTCTTCCAACGTGTCGAGATAGGCGGAAATAGCGAGATCCATGTCGAGCAGCATGGCTTTGATCAATGTGTTGATCGTTTCAGCCATGGCCTTGGGATCATTCTTCAGCCGTTTCAGAAGGCTCGATTCGTTGGCGTCAATAATCGCGCTGACGAGATGTTCGGCTATAATGGCATAGCCACCAATATACCAGCGCGGTTCAAGACCAATGCGTGCATGGGTGCGCCCGACCGTCAGGACTTTTTCTTCATAGGCTGCGTCAAATGTAGCTTCCGCCAATGTGTCCCAATGCGTCATCTGGCGACGTTTGGCGCCGTTGATCATGTCTTCATTCTTGAAGAAATTATGTATCTCTGGTGTTGCCTGAATACGGCTGTAAAAAGCATTGAGCGCATCACCCATGTGCGCGCTGATCATCGGCTGGAGGTCGCGCAAGACGGTGCGGGCGCGGGCATCAAAATAAATAAAGTCCAGGCGCTTGCCCAGTTTCGTTGCACTTGAAGACATAGTCTGCACCCGTCAAAACGAATTGTGTTGCAAATAACGATGGGTAAGAAAGGCGAAATTAAAAAATTATTCTTGGATGAAAATCGCAGTTTTGTTCATTTTCAAATTTAGTCGAAAAGTCTTAAGAGCTCGTATATTTCAAAAAAAAGATCAATACTTACCTATCGTCATCTATACTTGACGCATCGGTAAGTTGCAGGCCGAAAAGACTTACACATCGAACCGGGCTTGCGGGTCAGATGGTGCATCCGTATCCATCGTTTCCAGAAATGCGCGTGCCTCACGTGTGATTTCGGCGCGGCGTTCTTCGCTCATTTTTGATAATGTGCGGTAGGGCATGGCCATACGAGGATTGCGCGACAGCTTGTCAGCATTTTCAATCATGAAATGCCAATAGAGGCGATTGAACGGGCAGGATTTCGGGCCTGATTTGAGCTTCACATCATAAGTGCACGACCTGCAATAATCCGACATGCGATCAATATACGCGCCCGAGGCCGCATATGGTTTTGAGGCTAGCAATCCGCCATCGGCAAACATCACCATGCCATGCACGTTAGGCAATTCTACCCATTCATAAGCATCGGCATAGACGGCGAGATACCAAGCTTCAATTTCGGCAGGGTCAATACCAGCGAGCAATGCAAAATTGCCTGTCACCATAAGGCGCTGGATGTGATGGGCATAGCCATTGTCGCGTGTTTCACGCACGACTTGTCCAACGCAATTCATGCGCGTTTCACCACTCCAGTAAAATTTTGGTAAAGGACGGTGGCCGCCTAGCGCATTGCCTGTCACATAATCTGGCATGTGATGCCAATAAATGCCGCGCACATATTCGCGCCATCCCAAAACTTGGCGGATAAAACCCTCAACAGCGTTGAGGGGCGCTTTGCCCTTCTTCCATGCGAGCTCTGCAGCCAGACACACTTCGCGCGCGCTTAGCAGGCCACAATTGAGATAGGGCGAAATAATGGAATGAAACAGGAAAGGCTCGTTTTGTTTCATCGCATCTTGATAGTCGCCGTAAGATGGCAGGCAGGCCTTGATAAAATGGTCGAGCGCTTCAAGAGCATCGGCGCGCGTCACGGCCCAACCAAATGTCTCAAGCGAGCCAAAATGATCGGGGAAACGCTTGGCCACAAGGGCCAGCACATCTTGGGTCATCGCATCAGGCTCAAACCGCGTGCGATGGGGTGTGTGTATGCTGGCTGGTAATGATTTGTGATTGTCGTGATCAAAATTCCATTGCCCGCCCGTAGGCTCATCGCCTTCCATCAGCAGGCCTGTCTCGCGGCGCATTTCGCGATAGAAAAATTCCATGCGGTAGGATTTTCGGCCCTCTGCCCAACGCGCAAAGCGCGCACGGGAGCAAAAAAAGCGCTCATCATTGCAGATCTCGACAGGCACGCTGAGCTGCTCGCCCCAGTTTCTCATGGCATCCCATACGCGCCATTCGCCAGGTTCTGTCGCGATGACGCGTTCAGCTTTGTGTCGCAAGACAGCGCGAGCAACCTCGCTGGTAAAGGAGCCTGTGTTGTCTGGCGCATCCAGTTTGACATAATCAACACGTAAACCTTCGGCTTCGAGCTCCTGTGCAAAATGGCGCATAGCCGAGAGAATGAAGGCAATCTTTTGCTTGTGATGGGGAACGTAGGTCGTCTCGTCCGCCACTTCCATCATCAGGACGACTTCACGGGCAGGATCAAGCCCATCGAGCGCCGAGAGGTCGCGGGTCAGCTGGTCGCCAAGAACAAGATGGAGGTTTGTCACAAAAGCAATCCGATGAGGTAAGGGAGAACGTAAAACACGGATAAAGATACGTAGCCGCACAGCCGGCGGTTTTGGGACTTGATGGCAGCCATGGCGAAGATGCAGAAAAAAGGCGATCTGCCGCAAAAGACATGCGTGACCTGCGGGCGGCCCTTCGTCTGGCGCAAGAAATGGGCGAAAGTCTGGGACGAGGTGAAATATTGCTCGGATCGCTGCCGGGGTGAGCGCGTCAAGCCTGCGAGCGGCTGAGTGCAATCCATTCTCGTGCCCGCGCTTCCGGATCAGAATGGCCTAGAACATCGGTTGAGACCGCGGTGCTGTCAGCGCCAGCCTCAAGCACGTAACGTGCACGCTCAACTGTGAGGCCGCCGATGGCAACCAGCGGGACGCCACCGACACGTGTCTTCCATTCGCTGACCCGCGCAACGCCTTGCGGTGCCCAATCCAATTGTTTCAATGTGGTCGCAAAAACAGGGCCCAGCGCCACATAATCAGGCTTGTGCTCGAGTGCTTTTGCCAGTTCTTCAGGGTCATGCGTGCTGATGCCAAGTCGACATTTGGCCTTACGGATGGCTGTGAGATCAGCCTTGAGGAGATCTTCCTGGCCCAGATGAATGAAATCGCAGCTTTCTTCCAACGCGATTTGCCAATGATCATTGATCACCAAAGTGGCGCTTGCTGCCCCACATAAGGACCGAGCGCGACGGATTTGCGCGCGCAGTTCGCTCTCGGGCTTGTCTTTGATGCGTAATTGCACAAGCCGCAGGCCGTGCGGCAAAAGCCGTTCAAGCCAGTGCACATCGTCGATGATCAGATAAAAAGGATCGAGTTTCATTTCTGCCTTTTGGCGAGCCAGGCACGGAACTGTGCAATTTCTTTTTCTTGCGCGGCGATAATTTCTTGTGCCATCGCCTTGATCTGCGGATCCGAGCCATATTGCAAGACGATCTTGGCCATATCCACGGCGCCTTGATGATGCGGGATCATGCCTTCGACAAAATCGCGGTCCGCATCACCGCTCATTTTAATATCCATATCCTTATGCATCTTCGCATTGGCGGCTTCATAGGCCTGTGAGGATGGCGACGCTGGTATGGATGGGTGTGCGCTATGGTCCGCGTGCTGGGCCAAGGCTGGCAGCGCTAACATCAGGCTGAAGGTTGCAAACATAAGACGCATGGGAGCCCCTTTTAATCGAGACGTGAGAGACGAAGTCGCAGTGAATTGCCAATCACACTGATGGATGACAGAGCCATGGCGGCTGCAGCAAAAATAGGCGATAGCAATAGTCCATAGGCGGGATACAGGATGCCCGCGGCAATCGGCACACCGGCAGCATTGTAGATAAAGGCCAGAACCAGATTCTGACGAATGTTGCCCATGACGTTTCGTGACAGTCGGCGTGCCCGCATAATCCCTTGCAGATCACCGCGCAGGAGCGTGATGCCAGCGCTTTCAATTGCGACATCTGTGCCGGTGCCCATGGCAATGCCAACATCAGCGGCAGCCAGTGCGGGCGCGTCATTCACGCCATCCCCTGCCATCGCCACAATGCGCCCTTGCGCGCGCAGGCGATCAATCACGGCGCGTTTCTGATCAGGAAGCACTTCAGCTTCAACTTCAGTCAGGCCAAGCTTATGTGCGACGGCTTGCGCTGTAGTGCGATTGTCGCCTGTCAGCATGACAATACGTAGGCCTTCAGCGGCAAGCGCTTGAAGAGCCGCAGGTGTCGTTGGCTTGATGGGATCAGCAATCGCGAGAATGGCGGCCAGTGTCTGGTCAACTGCAAGAAAGACGACGGTTGCGCCATCGCGCCGCAAGTCTTCGGCGGCTGTTTCCATTGCGACTGTAGCAACTCCCAGCATGTTCAAAAAAGCACCATTGCCGATGACAATGGAGCGCCCGCCAATCAGGCCTTTGGCACCTTGGCCCACAGGCTGATCGAAGTTTTCGACGCTGGACAGCGAGAGTTTGCGCTCACTGGCCGCAGCAACAATGGCTGCTGCCAGCGGATGTTCGCTTGCAGCCTCAAGGCTTGCAGCCAATTGCAGCACAGCGTCCTTTTGCCAATCAGTATTGGTGACAATCTCGGTCACGCGCGGCTTGCCCTCGGTCAAGGTGCCGGTCTTGTCGATCACCAGCGTGTCGATCTTTTCCATCCGCTCGAGTGCTTCGGCATTGCGGATCAGAACGCCTGATTGTGCTCCGCGACCCACGCCCACCATAATGGCCATGGGTGTCGCCAGACCGAGCGCGCAGGGGCAGGCGATGATGAGAACCGAGACGGCAGCGACCAAACCAAAGGTCATACGTGGTTCGGGGCCAAAGATTGACCAAGCTACAAAAGCCAGCACTGCAACTGCCAAGACCATGGGCACAAACCAGCCAGCGACTTGATCTGCCAGACGCTGGATGGGTGCGCGTGAACGCTGGGCATTGGCCACCATTTGCACAATCTGCGAGAGCATTGTGTCGCGGCCAACTTTTTCAGCCCGCATGATCAATGATCCGGTGCCATTGATTGTGCCACCAATCACTTTCATGCCGATCTCTTTTGTCACAGGCATGCTTTCGCCTGTGACAAAGGATTCGTCGACGGCACTGCGCCCCTCCAAAACCACGCCATCCAGCGGCACTTTGTCACCCGGGCGCACGCGTAATTGGTCGCCAATTTTGGCAAGATCCAGTGAGATCTCTTCTTCTGTGCCATCTGCGCGCAGACGGCGTGCGGTGACAGGTGCGAGATCAAGCAGTGCGCGAATGGCTCTACCGGTTTGCTCGCGTGCGCGCAATTCCAGCACTTGTCCGACCAGCACCAGAACAATGATGACGGATGCAGCTTCAAAATAAATCGGCACCGAGCCATCATGATGGCGGAAGGCATGCGGGAAGAGGTTGGGCGCAAACAGTGCCACGAGGCTATAGGTAAATGCTACACCTGTGCCCATGGCAATCAGCGTGAACATGTTGAGGTTGCGCGTCTTCAGAGACAGCCATCCACGTTCAAAGAATGGTCGCCCCGCCCAGAGAATAACCGGCAGTGCAAAGGCAAGCTGGATGACGCCCGAGACAAAGGGCGACATCCAGTCGAAAGCTCCAACATGGCTACCCATTTCAAGGATCACCACCGGGATCACCAAGGGGCCAGCCAGAACAAGGCGGCGCATGAAGTCGATATATTCAGGATTAGGCCCTGTTGTCGCACTTGGCACATCGGGTTCCAAAGCCATGCCGCAAATCGGGCATGTGCCGGGACCGATCTGGCGAATTTCAGGGTCCATTGGGCAGGTGTAAATGGTACCTTCGGGAAGAGGCACAACAGGTTCAGGTGCGGCTTCGCCTGTATAGGTTTCGGGCGCAGCTTCAAATTTGATCTGGCAAACGGGCGAGCAGAAATAATAGCTTTTTTTGTTATGGCGCAGCGCATATTTGGCGTTGGCCACATTTACATCCATATCGCAGACCGGATCTTTGGCGGCGCGCGTCAGATAATGCTGCGTGTCAGCATCGAATTTCGTTTTGCAGCCATTGCTGCAGAAAAAGAAATCACGCTCACCCACCTGTGAACTGGGTTTGGAGCCATCTGTCTTGGCCATCATGCCGCACACAGGATCGCGCGCCTCGCTGCAAGCCTCGGTATGGATGTGCGTGGTCTCTGTCATGGGGTACCCTTTGAGCGTCTTCTTCTATCGATACAACCTGCAATGGCGCGAAGGTCAAGCCAGTTTGAGGCGAGCGTAAGCGCAGCAATCCAGACAGACACGTCAAAGCCGAAACGTCGGCCCGCAATCGTGGATGGTGCCATCATCAAGGCCCAAGGCGCGTGCGCGTGGCCTTTCAAATCCAAACAGCTCAAGATAAAGAGCCGACCATGGGGTCAGCGGATCATAGGCTTGTCGGTCACCGGGCGATAGCCAAGCGACACGTGCGGCCTCACACGGATTGATGCGTGGCATGTCATCGACAAGACCGACAAAGACATCGACACATTCATGTTCGGTCAGATGGCCGACACGCGCGCGGTAGCGGACACGCGCCAGCTGGGTGAGTTTGGTGTTGAGGCGCAATTCCTGAAACAGGCGCCGCTTGGCAGCTGCAGCCGATGCCTCGCCCGCCATTTGATGCGAGCAACAAGCATTGGTCCACAAACCACCGCAATGATATTTGGTGAAAGCACGTTGCTGCAGCAATTGCCGACCTGAACGGTCAACCAGAATAATTGAAATGGCCGCATGGTAGAGGCCGCGCATATGGGCGGCATGTTTTCCGGCTGTGCCAATGGCACGATCTTGGTCATCCAGCAGCACGACACCTCGCGGATCGGGCCGCAGATTATGACCGAAATTGCCGGGCATGCTCATGGGCTCACATCTCAATAATGGGGTGGTGGCGGCTCGGCTGCGCCTGATACGCGTGCATTGGTTTCAGCTTCTTGCACACGATCACTCAATTGCGCGTAGCCGTGTTTCAGCGCTTCAATGATTTTCCATTGTTCGGTGATCGTGCGATTGAGATCATCAATGGATTGCGCCTGATGGGCAACGGTTTCCTCAACCGTCTCAAGCCTGGCCAGCAAATCCTGCATCAAACTTTCTCCCTATCCTGCTCCCGCAAAAAGGGCGCGAGCAGGTTTGCACTCAGACCTGCCATGACAAGGGCTGCCGCTGCAAGCTTCCAAAAGGGGAGCGGTTCGCCAAGCCAGAGCGCAGAGGCAGCAAAACCAAACAGGGGCACCAGCAGGGCCATAGGCGTGACGAGGGCGGCTGGATGACGCGACAAAAGCCAGCTCCAGGCGCCATAGCCAAACAGCGAATTGCCCACAGTCTGCCAGGCCACAGCCGCCCATGTGCCAAGGTCGGATTCTGTGACGCCGGTGGCGATGGCTGCAGGCCCTTCTATCAAATAGGACAGGGCAAAGAGCGGCGGAGCGGCAAACAGGCTCGACCAGGCGATATAGGCCAGCATGTTGATCTGTCCGGCCTTGCGTCCCACCATATTGCCTAGCGCCCAGCATAAAGCAGCGCCCAGCATCAGCAGCAGGCCAGTCAGGCTCGTTTGTGCATCTGTGTGTAGGCCGATCACAAGGAGGCCGGACGCCGCCAGCAGTAGTGAGCCGCCTTGCAGCGCGCTGATCCGCTCACCATTCAGAACAAAGGCCAGACCGATGGTGAAGAAGACCTGCACTTGCGCAACCAGAGAGGCGAGGGCCGGCGAAATGTGGCCATTGAGCGCGGTGAAGACGAGGCCAAATTGGCCAAAGCCGATGAACAGCCCATAGGCCACCAAATTCGACCAAGCGACTGGTGGGCGGGCCAAGAAAAAGACCAATGGAAAAGCGGCGAGCGTGAAACGCACACCTGCGAAGAACAAAGGCGGCAGATGTTCGAGCCCGCTCTTCATGACCACAAAATTGCTGCCCCAGATGGCCATAACGGCCACAGCCAACAAAGCATGGCGCAGGGGCAGGGTTGCTGGCATCAGCTGCGCACCATGCGTAGTGACCAAACCCACATGAGCAGCGGCACGCCAGCGACAAAGGCTGCAAAGATCCCCGAGGCAGGTAAGCCAAGCGCTGAGATCAGCGGCCCTGTGATGATCGACAAGACAAGGCTTGTGCCGCCTGCCCAGGAATCATTCGTGCCAATGGCGCGCCCGCGCATGCTTGTGTCGACTTCGTCAGCCAGAAGAGCAGTTGAAGCCACATTGGTCATGGCCCAGCCAATGCCCACCAGAAATGTGCCAAAGGTGATCGAAATATATCCGGTGGTCAGACCAACGAGGGCTGCGCCAGCAATGGTCAGGATCAGGCCCGGATACATGATTTTGGCGCGGCCAATTCTGTCGGACAATTTTCCGATCGGAATCGAGAAAGCAAACATGCCGGCTGAGTGAAACAGATGCGCCCAGGCAATAGAGGTGAGTGAATGACCGTGGTGCTGCAGCACGAGGGACGTGAGCACCATGACAATCGACATATTGCCTTGCGCGGCTGCGTTCGCTGCAATGGCAAGCCGTGTCGGCACATAGGACATCAGGCTTCCGCCAGAAAAATTTTTGCTGTCACCGACAGCATGTTGCGGCTCGACATAGCCCGGGTAATAGCGCGCCAAATTCTGACCGATTTCTTTAGGGTCGGGGCGCACAAAATAAACAAGACATGCACCGATAACGATCAACACAGGTAACATGAGCCAAGGCAAAACAAGCGCATTGCCAAGACCAGAATCCGACAGGCGTTCACCCAGATTAACAACGGCAGGCGACAGGATGAGACCGGCAAATGTGCCTAGCGCAATATAGCCTAGCGCTTGTCCACGTAGCGCTGAGGGAAACATATCTGTCGCGCCCACACGCATCTGCTGGGCTGCATTCATGCCCATGCCGAAAATCAGAATGCCGATGATGACCCACACAAGGTGAGACATGTTTTGCCCGAAGGCGATGATCAACGTGCCGACCAATGCCAAAGCAAGACCCAGCAAAATGCCGGGCTTGCGGCCGAAGGAATCGGTGATTTTGCCAATCGGATAAGAGACCAGAAAACGCGACAGGCCGATCAAGGCGACAGACAGGCCCGCCAGATCATTCGAGCCGCTGATGCCTACAATCATCAAAGGCCCGAGACCGTAGATGAATTGCATGCCGGCGCCAGTGAAGCTTTGGGACAGCGCAAACAGAGCCATGTTGCGCTTGATCAAAGCGGGGACGACAATTTTCACCTAGGCGGCCTTTTATCTTTTTGGACGATACAGAAGAAGCGGCGCTTGCGCGCCGCCTTGCACATTATTCGTCGGGCAGTTGGCGAACCGCGCCTTTGGCAGCGCTGGTTGCGAAAGCTGCATAAGCGCGCAGAGCCGTGGTGACTTTGCGCGCGCGCACCTTGGCAGGCTTCCAGGCGTCCTTGCCCTTGGCCTCCATTTTGGCACGGCGCTTGGCAAGTTCCGCATCGCTGATCGCCAAAGCAATCGAGCGCTTGGGAATGTTGATCTCGATGCGATCACCTTCTTCAACCAGAGCGATGGCGCCACCTTCGGCCGCTTCCGGCGAGCAATGGCCGATGGACAGGCCTGACGTGCCGCCCGAGAAACGACCGTCTGTCACAAGCGCGCAGAGCTTGCCCAAGCCCTTCGATTTGATGTAGCTCGTCGGATAGAGCATTTCCTGCATGCCGGGGCCGCCGCGTGGTCCTTCATAGCGGATGACGACGACATCGCCCGCTTTGATCTTGCCGCGCAAGATCGCATCCACCGCATCATCCTGACTTTCAAAGACGCGCGCGGGGCCAGCAAAAATATGGATGCTTTCATCCACGCCAGCAGTTTTCACAATGCAGCCATCGAGCGCAATATTACCGCTCAGCACAGCCAGGCCGCCATCTTTGGAATAGGCGTGGTCGGCATCGCGGATCACACCGCTCTGGCGATCTTCATCAAGGTCATCCCAGCGACGATCCTGTGAGAAGGCGGTTTGTGTCGGCACGCCGCCGGGAGCAGCGCGGAAGAAGGCGCGCACTTTCTCATCACGCGTGCGGCTGATGTCCCATTTGTCGAGTGCTGCGCCCATGCTCGGTGCATGCACGGTTGGTGTGTCTGTGTGTAACAAGCCTGCACGATCAAGCTGGCCCAGAATCGACATAATGCCACCCGCGCGATGCACATCTTCGATATGCACATCGGCGACAGCAGGTGCGACTTTGCACAGCACCGGCACGCGGCGCGACAGGCGATCAATATCTTCCATGGTGAAGTTGATCTCGCCTTCATAAGCGGCAGCCAGAATGTGCAGCACGGTGTTGGTCGATCCACCCATGGAAATGTCGAGCGTCATCGCATTTTCGAAAGCTTTGAAATTGGCGATGTTGCGAGGCAGAACGCTCTCGTCGTTCTGTTCATAATAGCGGCGGGCCAGCTCCACGATCTTATGGCCTGCTTCAATGAAGAGCTGTTTGCGATCTGCATGGGTAGCCAATGTCGTGCCATTGCCGGGCAGTGAAAGCCCCAAAGCTTCGGTCAGGCAATTCATCGAATTGGCAGTAAACATGCCTGAGCACGAGCCACACGTTGGGCAGGCTGAACGCTCGATGGCTTGGACCTCTTCATCGGAATATTTGTCATCCGCCGCGGCCACCATCGCGTCGATCAGATCGACCTTATGCGTTTTGCCATCATGAATATATTTGCCTGCTTCCATCGGGCCGCCGGACACGAAGATCACCGGAATGTTGAGGCGCATGGAGGCCATCAGCATGCCGGGCGTGATCTTGTCGCAGTTGGAAATGCAGACAATCGCATCGGCGCAATGGGCATTGCACATATATTCGACGGCGTCGGCGATGACTTCGCGAGACGGCAGCGAGTAGAGCATGCCGTCATGCCCCATGGCGATACCGTCATCAACCGCAATGGTGTTGAACTCTTTGGCAACGCCGCCGGCCTTCTCCACTTCGCGCGCGACCAGCTGGCCGAGATCTTTCAAATGGACGTGGCCCGGCACGAATTGCGTGAAGCTGTTGGCAATGGCGATGATCGGCTTGCCGAAATCTTCGTCCTTCATGCCCGTGGCGCGCCAAAGGCCGCGCGCGCCTGCCATATTGCGGCCGTGGGTCGTGGTGCGGGAGCGATACTGAGGCATGGGGTCACCAGATAGGGTCAAAAGGCGCTCTGGGCGCAGGTCATGTGGATGCAAAACCAATAATCGGACTTGTCCGCAAGGTCAAAAGGAGACGCCGTTTTGGCAGGTCTTTGGCGTCCTCTGCCATGGCACCCGTGAGGCAGGCTTCCAAATGGGCGCGCCATAGGCCAAAATAGGGTTGCAAGCGTGAGCATGAAGCATCGCGCACTCAAATGTGAAGTGGGAGGACAATATGGCCTTTTCGGCATGGCGCGGCATTGCGGGCATTATTCATCCAACTCTGCGGCCCGGCGCGACCGAGGAATTCATCCGCCTCTTGCCCGAAGGCATTGGTGTCATCCCGCTCTTCATCAACATCACCCGCGGCACGACCGATGAGTTCAAGACCGTGATGGGGGCCTATGAGCAGCAGATAGCGCTCTGCGCGACCCAAAATTGCGATGCCATCCATCCCAATGGCGCGCCGCCTTTCATGGTCATGGGACGCGAGGCCGAGACGCGACTGGTGGGCGAATGGGAAGCCAAATATAAAGCGCCGATCTTCACTTCAGGCCAAAACCACATTGCCGCATTGCGGGCGCTGGGGGCCAAAAGCATGATTGGCGCATCTTATTTTCAGGGCGAGATCAACCAGACATTTGGGCGTTATTTTGAAGATGCCGGATTTGATGTGCGTTGCATGGAAGGTGTCGATGTGCCCTTCAACAAGGTGCAGGAATTATCCGGCGAGCAGGTCTATTCGCATATCAAGAAATCCTTCCTGAAGCATAAGGGTGCCGATGCGATCTATATGCTGGGCTCAGGCTGGCGCACGTTGCATATTGTCGACATGCTGGAAAAAGATCTCGGCATTCCGGTTGTCCATCCGGTGACAGCGCGCGTCTGGGAATTCCAGAAGCGCCTGCATGTCAATGAAAAGCGGTCCGGCTATGGGCATTTGCTCGAAGCTTTGCCCTCAATGGTCTAAGCGCCGAGTGCCAGTGGGATGCATGATTGCAGCCAGCCTGCAATCGTGCGCCACTCGCGTTGCAGAACGTGGCGGCCTGCAAAAAGTGACAGGTGATGAGCTGGCACAAGGCGACGACGTTGCCGCGCTTGCGCTGTGCCAACCAGATTGAGCACAGCAAAAACCTGGCGGGGAGGGGCAATCTCATCGCGTTCGCCCGCCAGAACAAAAATTGGCGCGTGGATGTTTTTCAAATCGATGCGCCGCCCCAGCACAATAAATTGGCCGCGTGCAAGTTCGTTGGCAGCTCCAATGCGGGTGAGCAGGTCACGCATATAAGACGCTGACAAATCATATTTGCGCTCAGCCCAAGCCTCGAATGCGCTGAGCGCTGCCAGGTCGGCGCGCGCAAAAGAGCCAAGATCACGCTGCAAAATATCAAGACCGGCACGCTCGATGCCTGCGCTCACAGCCAAGGGTGTCAGCCATTGTTCGGCAGCGCCCATATCCAATGGCAGGGATGTGTGTCTGGCATTCGCCAGCTTGCGTGCATGCAATGACAAGGTCGACAATTGCGCTTCCATATCCACCGGAGTGCCAGCCAGAACGAGGCGGGCGATTTTTGTAGGAAAACGGGCGGCCAGCAAAAGCGCAAAGAGACCGCCAACGCAAAGCCCTACCAGATTGACGCGGCCACCCAGATCATCAATGGCAATATTAAGGTCTGAGAGGCACGTGTCGAAGGATTGCTCCGCACTATCCGGCGTCAGCCGGTTCCATTCAACAGCGTGCAAATTCTTGACACCTGATTCGATCAACGTGCTGACGAGCGAATTTCCCGTCGTTAAATCGGTGATACCTGCATCATGTACCGCAAGCGGGGGAATTAGGAGCGTTGGAATCGCTTGTTTTTTCTGAGAGCGACCAAAACAGCGCAGTCGCAGGTTGCTATATATCCCGATGATTTTGTTTCGCGTTTTGAAACACTCGGCTTGAGCCTGGCTATTCAGTTTGGCTTGAAAGTGTGTGAGCCAATCACTTGGCATGTCTTGTGGCATGTCTTGTGGCATGTCTTGTGGCATGTCTTGCGATACATTGGAAAAATCGCTGTGCCCCAATGATTTTTTTGATTCTGACATAATGTAAAAATCCTGATGGTAAAAAAACACCTGGATTCACATTCGAAGTGCAACGCGGTTTAGCGACTGACTGAAAAGCTCGTGTGGTGTCTTGAACGCCAGTCGCTTTCGGGGCCGATTATTCAACAGGTCTTCAATTTGAGCAAGTTCAGTATCTGTCACTGTCGATAGTGGTCTCTTTTTTGGAATGTACTGGCGAACCAAGCCATTGAAGTTCTCAATTGTGCCTCGCTGCCA
>CAINNX010000131.1 GCA_903851305.1 uncultured Hyphomicrobiales bacterium
GACCGAAAAAATTGATTGCGAACAGAGGCTGTATCCAAAGCAGCGATGAGATCTTTTTGGCTGATGCTTGAACCATTGCCATCTTTACTGCTGATAAAGTTGAACATTGACGCAACATGGGGCGCGCCTTGTGTGTTCAGTTTTGGATCATCAACCCATTTGTTGTAGTCAAACATACGATCGCAGATTTCATTAACAACTTTACCAAAGTAAATGGCCTCACGTACATTCGTGGAATCTTGCTGGGTCAGTGATCCGTGATTTTCCTTGTTCAGGGCGAAGAATTCCTTGAGCCCATCGGAACTTTTTGGATCTGGACATCCGTCCAGATCAGGATCGCCAAGACCCTTGTCATAAAACTTTGCGAGTTGTTGGATGTCTCTCCAAGTCAGTCCTTCACCGGGTTTGTGGGCGAAGGTTTTCTCTAAAGCGGGCATGATTGAAGCCATATTTGCAAGCTGCAAGGCGAAACGCAGTGTGTCTCCGGATAGCACAGAATAGGGATCGTGCTGGCCGTTGTCGGGCATGATGTAACTGTGGGCGAAGTCGATGTCATGGCTAGCAGCTGATGCTGAATCTTCTTGGCGGATGACGTTATGAAGCCAGCGCCCCAAACTGCTTTCAGCCTGATCAATTGAAGCCTTGAGCTCAGCATGTTCGCTTCTTACATGCTCCAAGCTGTTCCAGTATGTTGCCCGGATTGTATTCAAATTCGTATTGAGCTGAGCCATGGTACATTGTTCGTGGTCACCGAACTGATGCGTGAACCACGAGTCTGTTTCACAAACGTGTAGACTGTCGCTCTGAAGCGCTTGCTGGTAGCTCGTGTAGCCGGCTTTTGTCCAGCGATACTGATGGTAGAAATAAATCGCATCGTAATGCTTCGGCTGGTTGTGAATAGGAAGATTAGGGTCTCTGAATTCCGTCATGGGGAACTCCTTAAAAATAGATCAACCAAACTGCAGCAGTGGAGCTGCCCGTGTGGACTATTTTCGTCGGACGACAGCCGCATGACGGAACCCTATATTTTTCAATAACTTGCCCACTGTAGGCCGCTTGGCTCAAAATGCACCGGCATGGCTCTATGGATTGCTATTCTGATTTGGTGTAGGTCGGTCCCACCGTTTTGAGCCGCCAAGTGGCCCCTCGTTCCAAGCAGTTTAGGGAGATATCAATGAACAAGGACCAACTCGCCAAAGTCGCTGCTGCCATGTGCGCGCCCGGCAAGGGAATTCTCGCGGCTGACGAGAGCTCGGGCACGATCAAGAAGCGCTTTGATGCGATTGGCGTGGAATCCACCGCCGACAGCCGCCGCGATTATCGCGAGATGATGTTTCGTACGCAGGACGCGATGACGCAGAACATTTCCGGCGTCATTCTCTATGATGAAACCATCCGCCAGAATGCCAAAGACGGCACGCCGCTGGTGAAAATCATCGAGCAGATGGGTTCACTTCCCGGCATCAAGGTCGATGCTGGTGTGAAGCCGCTGCCGAATTTCGCCAATGAAACGATCACCGAAGGTCTCGATGGTCTCAGCGAGCGTATGGCTGACTATTACAAGATCGGCGCGCGTTTCGCGAAATGGCGTGCAGTGATTGATATTGCCGATGGCATTCCCTCACGCGGCGCGATCCTCGCCAATGCGCAGGCGCTCGCCCGTTATGCGGCGATCTGCCAGGCCAATAACATTGTGCCGATTGTCGAGCCGGAAGTGCTGATGGATGGCGGCCACACGCTTGAGCGTTGCTATGAAGTCACCGAATTCGTGCTCAAGACGCTCTACAACGAGCTCTATGAAGCGAAGGTCTTCCTCGAAGGCACAGTGCTGAAGCCCAACATGATTGTGCCGGGTAAGAAATGCGCAACGCAGGCGACAGCTGAGCAGGTGGCGGCGCAGACTGTTCGCGTGTTCAAGCAGACGGTGCCTGTCGCAGTGCCGGGCATTGCGTTCTTGTCAGGCGGTCAGGCTGATGTGGAAGCCACTGCCAATCTGGATGCGATCAACAAAGTGGGTTCGCTGCCGTGGCTCGTGACCTTCTCTTATGGCCGCGCTCTGCAGGCGGCTCCCCAGAAGGCTTGGGCTGGCAAGGCTGAGAATGTGCCTGCGGCACAGAAGGCTTTTGCACATCGCGCCAAGATGAACGGCCTGGCTTCCAAGGGCCAGTGGAACAAGGGTCTCGAGGGCTAAGCGCCTTCCGCCCGTCAAAAGAAAAAGCCCGGCAGCGATGCCGGGCTTTTTTTGTCACCCTCTCCCAGCGGTTGAGGGTCGGCGCGAATGCGCCGGGGTGAGGGGTTACAACCTCTGGTTTCTTGCGCAATGATATCAACCGAGCGCATGCTTAAAGGATGCCTCGTCGCTCCATCATCATTGCGCGTAAATTGCGCTCCCGTGACACCTCGCCAGAAGAGAAGCTCTGGGAGCAATTGCGTGATCGTCGCCTTGAAGGTCTAAAGTTTCGGCGACAGGTCCCCATAAACAGATATTTTGCTGATTTCGCCTGCCTTGAAATTGGCATCACCATTGAGCTTGATGGCGTCCAACATGCTCATATGATTGAAGCAGATCATGCGCGGCGAGATGTGATCGAGGCGCACGGTTTTCTTGAAGTGCGTTTCACAAATATTGAGATTAATGAACGTCTTGATTGGGTTGTCCAAGAAATACGGCGCGTGATTGATATTGCGCGCGCGCGCGACATGCGCGATCCGCGTTTGCGATGGGACGTGTGAGCTTGGAGAGGTGGTAACCCCTCACCCCGCTCCTTCGGAGCGACCCTCTCCCTCTGGGAGAGGGTAATAATAAAAAACCCGGCGTTTCCGCCGGGTTTCTGGTTCTTACGCTGAAGGCTGCGGCTCCAGCCCGCCTTCGGCTTGTGGTGGGCGCTTGGTTGTTGGCACTTGCGAGGAACGCGGTGGCGATGGTTCGTCGTCGGTTTCGCGGACCGGCTTTTTGCCATCGAGCAGGCCGATGATTTCATCGCCCGTCAGCGTTTCATATTCGAGCAGGCCTTGGGCCAGAGCTTCAAGCCCGTCGCGCTTTTCGGTGATGATGCGGCGTGCTTCCGAATGGCCCATTTCAACAAGGCGGCGCACTTCGCTGTCGATCGTCTGAGCGGTCGATTCCGAAATGTTCTGCTGCTTGCCCATCGAATAGCCCAGGAAAACTTCTTCCTGGTTCTCGCCATACATCACAGTGCCCAGCGCATCCGAGAAGCCCCAGCGCGTGACCATGGCGCGCGCCAGTTTGGTGGCCTGCTCAATGTCGCTTTGCGCGCCAGAGGTGATCTTGTCTTTGCCGAAGACGATTTCTTCAGCCACACGACCGCCCATCAGCACCGCAAGGCGCGATGTCATCTGCTCGTAGCTCATCGACAGCTTGTCGCGCTCGGGCAGCTGCATGACCATGCCCAGCGCGCGCCCACGGGGAATGATCGTCGCCTTGTGGACGGGATCAGTCGCCGGCACGCTGAGAGCGACCAATGCGTGGCCACCTTCGTGATAGGCGGTCAGCATCTTTTCCTGTTCGGTCATGACGAGTGTGCGGCGTTCCGCACCCATCATGATCTTGTCTTTGGCGTCTTCGAATTCCGCCATGGTGACGATGCGCTTGCCGCGCCGCGCCGCCATCAGGGCTGCTTCATTGACGAGGTTCATCAGATCAGCGCCCGAGAAGCCCGGTGTACCGCGTGCAACGGTCTTGAGTTCGACGTCGGGTGCCAATGGCACTTTGCGGACATGGACCTTCAGGATGCGCTCGCGCCCTGTGACATCCGGGTTGGGCACAACGATCTGACGGTCGAAACGGCCCGGGCGCAGAAGCGCCGGGTCGAGCACGTCAGGGCGGTTCGTCGCAGCAATGAGGATGATGCCTTCATTGGCTTCAAAGCCGTCCATTTCAACGAGCAGCTGATTGAGCGTCTGTTCACGCTCATCATTGCCACCGCCAAGGCCAGCACCGCGATGGCGGCCGACCGCGTCGATTTCGTCGATGAAGATGATGCACGGTGCATTCTTCTTGGCCTGTTCGAACATGTCGCGCACGCGGCTTGCGCCCACGCCCACAAACATTTCCACGAAGTCAGAGCCAGAGATGGTGAAGAACGGCACATTGGCTTCGCCTGCAATGGCGCGTGCGAGCAGCGTCTTGCCGGTGCCCGGAGGGCCAACCAGCAACACGCCACGCGGGATGCGTCCGCCGAGCCGCTGGAATTTTTGCGGGTCGCGCAGAAATTCAACGATCTCTTGCAGATCTTCCTTGGCTTCATCAACGCCAGCGACGTCTTCAAATGTCACACGCCCATGGGCTTCTGTGAGCATTTTGGCTTTTGACTTGCCAAAACCCATGGCTTTTCCAGCGCCGCCCTGCATTTGCCGCGAGAGGAAAATCCACACGCCCAAGAAGGCAATCAGCGGCAGGCCATTGACGAGCAAGGTCACCAGCCAGTTGTTCCCATCAGAGGGCGCCTTCGCCGTGATCGAGACATTTTTCTGGTAGAGTTTTGAAACCAGCGTCGGGTCGTTGGGCGCATAGGTGGAGAAAGCGCGGTTGTCGTTGAAGTGACCCGAGATCTCATGGCCCGAGATGGTGACCTCACGCACGCGTCCCTGATCCACCTCGCTCAAGAGCTGGCTGAAGGGAATTTCCTGTGTCTGCTGTCGCTGTCCCGGATTCTGGAACAGCATGACAAGCGCGACGACAAGAAGAAAAATAATCACCCAGAGGGCAAAATTCCTGAAATTCGGATTCATTTCAGTCCTGTATGCGGCGAAGACCGCCGTCCCATAGCCACCCCGAAGGGATCTTTTCGATAGGTTTAATGTAGGCGTGCCAACAGGCCTTGCCAAGGGAAAGCCCTAGGGGAATCTTATGTGTCCGCCTCAGCCCCCGCTCGGCGAGGGGGCTCCCGTGTGATCACAACCGCGCTATCACGCTTCAGATCGACCAAAGCACCCCCAAGAGTTGCCCGCAAAGGGGCATGGGCGGCCAGCGCCGCGCGCAGATCCTCGACCAAGGGCTCGGCCTGTTCCAGTCTTGGGGCCTGCCCCAGACGGGCGATTTCAGTCATCATCACGCGCAGGGTGATTTCAGCGGGGGCCGCCAAGAGCTTCTGGCCATCCAGACGGGTTGAGGCCTCATCGCGAACCATCAGGGCCGCCTCGGCCAGGTGGGTCGCGGTCATGCTCAGCGCCTCATCGGCCCGTGCGGCACGGGCCGCCAGCCGCGTGAAACTGTCGGGCGTCATGCCAGCCTCTTCCAGCAGGCCTGCCAGACGGCGCATCTGCGTGCGGGCAAAGCGCGGGTCTTCATTGGAAGGGTCAGCAATTGTGGTGAGCCCACGCGCGGCGCAAATGGCGATCAGGTCGCTTTTGCGCAAAGTCAGAAAGGGGCGCGCATGGATGATCCCGTCGCGCGCGCTGATCTGGCGCATGCCGGCCAGTCCGCCAATGGATGAGCCGCGCATCATGCGAAAGAGAATGGTCTCGACCTGATCATCTGCGTGATGCCCAGTGACCAGATAATCGGCACCCATGTCTTTGGCATGTGCCACCAGCGCGCGATAGCGCGCATCACGCGCCACCTCTTGAATGCGCGTGGCAGGCTTGTCGCCCGTCCATGTCAGAATCTGATGGGCGACGCCAAGGCTTTGGCATAGAGCGGCGCATTGTTCAGCCTCTGCTCGCGAATTAGCGCGCAAGCCGTGGTCGAATGTGGCTGCAAACAGCCGCGGGCTGCCTTTTGCTTTGGCCCAATCGGCCAGAAGTGCCAGTGCTGCAACTGAATCTGGACCACCAGACAGGGCCAGCACAATGCCTTTGGCGCCTTCAAGGCCTGCAAAGAGCTTTGTGCTGTTGATGTGTGTCACGAGCATTTGGCGCGTGTGAATTCGCGCTGGGCTGTGGTTTTAATGGCGGTTGCTTGCGGATATTTGCGTGGCACTTCACTGAAAAAAGCGCAGGCCTGTTCTTTCGCGCCGAGCTTTTCAAGTGATTGGCCCAGTCGCAGCATGGCATCTGGCGCATGCGCGGTTTTTGGATAGTCGGTCGAGATCTTCAAATATTGTTCGGCTGCATCGCGGTGGCGATTGCGCTTGAAGAGGCTCTCGCCCAGATAATAAACCGCTTCACCCGCCAGCGCGTCTTTGGGGTAGCGCTTCAGGAACGTCGTCAGGCCGGTTTCGGCATTTTCATATTGACCTTGTTCCAGCGAAAAGACGGCCAGTTCAAACTCATCCTGCGGGGTCGTTGCCGGCATGGCCTCGGCGCCCGCTTTTGCGGGCGGCGCGGCGATAGCGGCTTGTCGTCCACCAGTCAGATCGAGCGGCGCATTGGCATCATCCTGGAGCCCAAGCGGTCCGCCGGGCACGTTGCGCGCAACGGGGCGGCTGGCTGAATCTGGCGAGCCGAGCGCGCGTGGCGCGCCCGGAGCATTGGGGTCGGCGGCAGGGTCGAAGGCATCGCCCCGACCATTGCCACGCGGCACGGCAATTCCTGCCACGGCTGCAATGGGCGCCGACCCGCGAGGAGCTTCTGCCACCAGCGGTGCTGGCGTCTCTAAAGTGCCAGGCTCCAGATCACCACGCCGTTGCGGGGGCATGGGAGCAGGCGAGCCTGGAGGGGCTGCAGGACGCGCGCCAGCGCCGCCCTTGGGCTGCATCTCCTGAAAGCGGAAATCCACATCTTGCTGGAATTTGCGTAGCATTTCTTCGCTGCGGCGCACTTGGAACTGCATTTCTTCCACGCGGCCATTCATTGTGCGGATCTGGTTTTCCAATCGGTCGATGCGCAGCAACAGCTCGGCCGTATCGCCACCCGCCTCGCGGCCACCAAACAATTGCGCGGAAGCTGGCAGTGCACAGCCCAGCGCCAGCAAGGCCGCGATCAGCAGAGTTTTGAATTTCATCTGGAACATGGATTTTTTTAGCATGACCTTGGCCTCTTCATCCGCATGATGGTCTCCGGGATGTGAAAAAACTGAGGCGAGAGTGCGACCGAATTGGGATCAATATGCCCCCCGCCATGTGAAACAAAAAAACCGGCGCTTGTTGAAGGCGCCGGTTTTGATGAAAATCTTGCGCAGCAGCGATTTTTTTAAGAGTTGGCGCCGCCAAGCACAGTGACCGCACGGCGGTTCTGCGACCAGCAGGAGATGTCGTTGCAGACCGCCACCGGGCGTTCCTTGCCATAGCTGATCGTGCGCAGTCGGGATGCAGGAATGCCGCGCGCGGCGAGATAAGATTTGGCAGCTTCTGCACGGCGTGCGCCGAGTGCGAAATTATATTCGCGTGTGCCGCGCTCGTCCGCATGGCCTTCGACAGTGATCGAATACTGGCCATATTGCTGCAACCAGCGCGCCTGCTTGTCGAGGGTTGCTTGCGCCGTCGAGGTCAGCTCGGTTGAATCGCTTTCAAAGAAAATGCGATCGCCGACATTGACGACGAAATCCTGTTGCGAGCCGGGTGTGGCTGCACCAGCACCCAGGCCTGAGCCAAAGCCAGAGCCGCTGCCATCTTCATTCGGATTTTTCGAGCAAGCAGCCATGGCCAAGCCAATGGACAGCGCGGCGACAATCTTCAGGGTCCGCGCAGAAATCATAAAAGTCATCCCGGAACTCCTTCAGTGACCGGACTCATTGGGTTCAGTCCTAATCATTCTTGGTTAAAGTTTGGTTTCGATGGCGGCCCTTTCGGGTCGTCAGCTCAATAGCGGCCCCCAAGCCGGGTCCGAGCCATAGCTTTGTGTGGGCACGGCGAATTCGCCGCGGCCGAACACGTCGGCCATGAAAATCTTCGGGCCACCGTTGCCGCCCGGATCACGGAAGAACATCACATAGAGCCCGTTGGGCGCCCATGTCGGGCCTTCATTGTGATAGCCCTCGGTGATGATGCGCTCGCCCGAGCCATCGGGCTTCATCACGCCAATGCCAAAGGAGCCGCCCTTCTGGCGCGTGAAAGCGATGAAATCACCCTTGGGGGACCAGACGGGCGTCGAATAGCGAGCGCCCTCCGAATAGGAAATGCGCTTGGCGCCGCTGCCGCCTGCACTCGTCACATAAATTTGCTGCGTGCCGCCACGGTCGGATTCAAACACGATTTGCGAGCCATCGGGTGAGAAGGAGGGTGATGTATCAATCGCGGCTGTGTCGGTGAGGCGGGTCGTCGCACGTGAGCGCAAATCCATCGTGAACAGATTGGACGATGAGCCCTGCGACAGTGACATGATGACTTTCTGGCCATCAGGTGAGAAGCGCGGCGAAAAGGTCATGCCGGGGAAATTGCCCACCGCTTCGCGCTGGCCGGTTTCAATGTTGAGAATGAAGACGCGCGGATCGCCTTTGCCGAATGCCATATAGGCAACATCCTGCGAGGATGGCGAGAAGCGAGGTGTGACAACCAGTTCGTCACCGCCCGACAGATAGCGCACATTGGCGCCATCCTGATCCATAATAGATAGGCGCTTGGAGCGGCGCTCTTTGGGGCCTGATTCATCGATGAAGACGACGCGAGAATCAAAAAAGCCTTTCTCGCCGGTGATGCGCGAGAACACCGCATCCGACACAATATGCGCGACACGGCGCGCATTGTTCGGGTCGGTCACATATTGCTGGCCGCTGACCTGTTGACCGGTCGAGACGTCCCAGAGGCGGAATTGCGTCTGCATGCGTCCATCAGGCGCGCGTCCAACACGCCCGGTGAGCACAAATTGCGCATTGATCATGCGCCAGGCATCGGCGCGCGGCGGCGCATCCGGATTGCTGACCTGCTCAGGAAACGAGCGTGGCTCGAGTGGTTGCAAAAACACCGAGCGCGCAAAATTATTGGTGATGATGCCAGACAATGCGGGGCCTTGTTCGCCCGCAAAATTCGTCACCGCAATCGGGATCGGCTGGAAATTCGTGCCGCGACGAATGTCGAGATATTTTGACTGTGCCATAGCAGAGCCAGGCAGCAGGCTTGAGGCGGCAAGGCCAGTGAAGAGGCCGCCCATTTGACGGCGGGAAAGAAGCAGTTTGCTGTCGCTCATGAGATGATCTCGCGGGCTTGGGATGGTGATGATGCGCATGTTTCAGCCCTGCATTTCATCAGGATCGAAACGCAGGATGCGTGCGCGCCATTGTTCAAAATAGGGCTGGTATTGGGCTGGAATCTTCAGCGGATTGCAACGGCGCACGGCGCGCACGGCACTTTCCGCCAAGGATGTCAGGGACGGATCAGAGGGTGGATTGAGCAGAGATGGCGCGCCCACCAGCGAGCCGTCTTTGCTATATTCGACCTTGATCTGCGGAATGTAGCGCTGGCCCGAGCTCATGCCCAGATAAGACCAGCATTGTTTGTATTGATCCTGCAGCAAGCCATCGAGGGCCGCCCACAGTGAGGGCGACATTTTCGGTGCATTGGCCGTGGCTGTGCCAAGTGATGCCGTCTGGCTCACTTGCTGGCCTGTCGAGGCACGCTGCTGTGCTTGCTCGCGCGACAGCAGACGCGAGATTTCGGTCGGATCGGTTTTTGCCTTCATCGCCTGCTCATCGCCCGTTTTGGCTTTTTGTGCAGGCTTGATGTCTTTGCTTTGCTCCAGCAGCTTGGCGACCTGATCCACTTTCGGCGGCTCGGGTTCTTTCGGGCGCGGCGGAATTTTGGGCGGGATCGGCGCTTCCACCTTTTTGGGTTCCGGCTTTTGTTGTTGCTTGAGCTTCTCAAGCGCTTCCGCATCTTTCGGCGGTTCAGGCTTGGGCGGCTCTTTCACCGGCTCGGTCTTGGGCGGCGGCGGAGTCGGTGTGGCTTGTTTTTGCTGCGCGGGAACCGGCTTTTCATCTTGCCCCGGATCAGGCTCGCGCTTGCCTGCTTGCACGGGGGCTGCCGTATCAACCTTGGCTTCGCGGATCACAGGGGTTGGCCGTGTCTCGGTCTGCTCCGAGATTTTATCAGCACGCGGGGGCAGGGGTTTGGTGTCTTTGGCGGCCTTTTCGCCCCGCATGATCTGGTTGAATTGTTCATTGGTGATGACTTCAACCGGAACGCTTTCCTCCGCTTCCCGGAATTGCGGGACATCCGAAAAAACGACAAGCGTCGCTGCCAGCAGCGCAGCATGCGCTACGGCTGAGACAATCGTGCCTGGTTCGGATGGCCTGAACTTCACGGCGAGAAGCTCACTTCCTTTCCTGCTCGGTCACCAAGGCGACTTTCTTGTAGCCGGCTGCTGTGATGATCGACATGACTTCAGCCACACGCCCATAGGGCACGCCCTTCGAGCCGCGCACATAAATGCGCTCATCAAAGCCCTCTTTGGACATGGCCTGCAATTGCTCTGGCAGATTGGCGATATCGACGGGCTGATCCGCCAAAAAGACGCTGCCCTTTTCGTCAATAGCAACAGAGAGTGGCTTCTGGTCAATGTTGAGCGCAGCAGCTTTCGTTTGCGGCAGATCAATCGGCACGCCGGTGGCCAGCAAAGGTGCAGCCACCATGAAGATGATAAGAAGAACAAGCATGACGTCGATGAACGGTGTCATGTTGATTTCGGCCATGGCTGCATAGCGCGGCACACCGCGTCTGCGTCGGCTACCACCCTTTGCGCCACCCACTGACATGCCCATGGGATGCTCCTCAGACGGCGCGGTCGCGACCGACGTGATGGTCGATCTGGCGCGACAGGATGGACGAGAATTCGTCGGCAAAGCTTTCCATGCGCGCTTGCGAGCGCGCCACGCGGCCCGACAAGATGTTGTAGAAAATCAGCGCCGGAATAGCCGCAAACAGGCCGATGGCGGTTGCAAACAGAGCCTCGGCAATACCGGGTGCAACAACCGCGAGAGATGTGTTTTTCGATGCAGCAATCGAACGGAACGCACTCATAATGCCCCACACCGTGCCAAACAGGCCGACAAACGGACCCGCCGAGGCCACAGAGGCCAGCACAAGAAGGCTTGATTCCAGCCGCTCAACCTCGCGCGCAATCGAAACGTCGAGGACTTTTTCAATGCGCGCATGCAGGCCCATGAAGGATGAAGAGGCGGTCGAGAAAGACCGCTTCCATTCGCGCATGGCCGCCACAAAGAGTGAGGCCGTGGCCGTTGTTTCGCGTGTGGCGAGCGCGGCATAAAGATCTTCCAGCGAATTGCCGGACCAGAAACTCTCTTCGAACCGGTCCATCTCGACCTGCGCCTGACGCAGCAATAGGTATTTGTTGATGATGATCGCCCATGCCCAGACAGAGGCTGCCAGCAGGCCCAGCATCACGGTCTTCACAACAAAATGCGCGCCCCAGAACATGTGCCAGAAGGACACTTCGGTCGAGGCTGTGAGAGCGCTGGAAGCAATATCGGCAGGGTTCATCGAAAACATCCGTCTTTGCGCGACCGCCGTCGCAGTTCGTCAAAAGCGCGGCGAGCGCCACGGCTTTTCCTCTGCGACAAATCGGTCAATTCTGGGGCCGACCGCAGAGAAGCAGCCAAGCCTTTGACCACAGACGAGTTAAGCATTGCTTGAGGTTAATATCGGGTTAGCATTACCGCATTGCGGCAGGCGGTTAACCTTTAGACCGCCAGCTTCGCCCGAATCGCGGCCGGCAGGCGGCAGGGGCGGCCATCCACCACGCAGGCGATGCGCACTGTGGCTGAAATCAAAAGCTCGTCGCCCCGTTTGACGCGCTGGGCCAATTCCATCGATGCGCCGCCGATCTCGACCACATCCGTTTCGATGGTGAGCAAGTCATCCATGCGAGCGGGTTTGAGAAATTCGATAGACATGGCTCGCACCGCAAAGCCAAACCGCTCCGCCGCCTCGCCCGCCAGCACGGCGCCCTGATCAACACCTTTTGAACGCAACATCTCCGTGCGCCCACGCTCCATGAAGCGCAAATAGGAGGCGTGATAGACGACACCGGAGAAGTCGGTGTCCTCATAATAAACGCGCACGGGGAAGGTATGGGGGGAGGGGGTCACGAGCCACTCATTGTGTCATTATTGGTTTCAGCTAGCCCCAAAAAGAGGATCATGGATTGGTTCATTTTTTGAATATCTGGATTGCTGAGCTGCCCGATCTTTTGGCCAAGCTTTGATTTAGGAACGGTCGTGATTTTGTCCGTCATTAAGCGAGAGACGCGCTCAAGGCCGTTGCCTTTCGTTGGCTCGACAATTGTGCGGAATGTCGAGCTTTCCGTTGGATCGCTAGTGAATGGGCAAACCGTTGCTGAAGCCGTTTCTGCAAAGGCATCGTTCTGGATAATGACGCAGGGACGCGGCTTACCTGCGTAATCGGCCCCTCCCGCGAGGGTCCAGATCTCGCCACGTTTCATTTCGACCATATTTCTGAAACGGAATCGATAAAGGCTTGGTCATCCTTTTCATAGGAGCTCATGGCCACCGCGCGCGACTGGCGACGGGCTTCCTCGGCAAATTCTGGAGAGCGTGTGTCAGGCACCCAGATTTGCACCAGCCGCAGGCCTTTTTCGCGCTGGCGCTGGCGAAACTCGCTAACCTTGCGACGCGTCGCAAGGCGCTTCCGGTCTTCAGATTGCTTGGTCGCGCTGGACATGATTGGCTCCAATCAGGTTACATGTAACCTATCGCGGAACCGTTTTTTCGGCAAGGGCGAGGCGTGTCATTCCTCAAGATCAAGACCAAATTGGAGGCTTGGATCGCGCGACGGTGCCTCCAGCCCCAGATGTTTGAAGGCGGCTGGCGTCAGGATGCGCCCGCGCGGGGTGCGCTGGATGAAGCCTTGCTGCAGCAAATAAGGCTCGATGATCTCTTCAATCGCATCGCGAGGCTCTGAGAGCGCGGCGGCAATCGTTTCAATCCCGACGGGCCCGCCGCCGAATTTCAGCGCGACCGTGTCGAGATAGCGCCGGTCCATAATGTCGAGGCCAATGCCATCGACATCAAGCAGGCGCAGCGCTTTGTCGGCCACGTCCCGCGTCACGGTGGCATTATTGTCGACAATGGCAAAATCGCGCACACGGCGCAGCAGGCGCCCTGCAATGCGCGGAGTGCCGCGTGCGCGGCGCGCGATTTCATGGGCCCCGTCGTCCGACATGGGAATGCCAAGCACACGCGCACCACGCGCGACAATGCCCTGCAATTCTTCCACCGTATAGAAATTGAGGCGGATCGGGATACCGAAACGATCACGCAAAGGCGTCGTCAGAAGGCCTGCGCGCGTGGTAGCGCCGACAAGGGTGAATTTGGCCAGATCAATTTTGACCGAGCGTGCGGCAGGGCCTTCGCCGATGATAAGGTCGAGTTGAAAATCTTCCATCGCTGGATAGAGGATTTCTTCCACCGCCGGATTGAGGCGGTGAATTTCATCGATGAAGAGCACATCGCGTTCTTCGAGATTGGTGAGTTGGGCCGCAAGATCGCCCGCCTTGGCAATGACCGGGCCAGAGGTCGAGCGGAAATTGACGCCCAGTTCGCGCGCGACAATTTGCGCGAGCGTTGTTTTGCCCAAGCCCGGCGGGCCAACGAAGAGCACGTGATCCAGCGCATCACCGCGCGCCTTCGCCGCTTCGATAAAAATCTTCAGATTTTTGCGCGCCGCTTCCTGACCTGTGAAATCCATCAATGTCAGCGGGCGGATGGAGGCATCCGTATCGTCCTCGCGCTTTTCAGCCGAGACAAGGCGAGGATTGTCACTCACTGCGAAAGCTCCTTCAGGCCACGGCGGATCAAGGCCTGTGTGCCTGCATCTTCACCCAAAGCGCTGACGCTGGCTGCAACTGCGGCTGACGCCTGCGGGCGGCCATAGCCCAGATTGACGAGCGCCGAAATGGCATCTTGCACGGGCTTGGGCACGGATGTGCTGTCATCGCCAGCAAGGCGCACAAGATTGGGATCCACACTGCCAAATTGCGGCGCTTTGTCTTTCAACTCCGAGACAATGCGCTGCGCGAGTTTGGGGCCAATGCCGGGCGTGCGCGCAACAGCGGCTTTGTCCTGCATGGCAATGGCCGATGTCAGTTCATTGGGGGCGAGAATACCAAGGATGGCGAGCGCCACTTTCGCGCCCACGCCTTGCACTGTTTGCAGCAAGCGAAACCAGTCGCGTTCGGCATCGGATAAAAAGCCAAACAGACGGATGGCATCTTCGCGCACTTGCGTTTCAATGGCGAGCGTTGCCGATTCTCCGGTGCGGGGCAGTTTTTGCAAAGTGCGGGTCGAGCATTGCACGACATAGCCGACACCCTGCACATCCAGAATGACATGGTCCTCGGCGTAAGAATCGATAATGCCCTTCAGCTTGCCGATCATGCCTGCACCTTTTTCAGATTGGCTGCGAGCTGGCGCGAGCCACGATGTTGAGCATGGCAGATCGCCACCGCCAATGCATCTGCAGCATCGGGTGAGGCTGCGTCACTTCTTGGCAGCAGCACTTTGATCATCATGCCCACTTGCGTCTTTTGCGCATGTCCTGCACCCACAACGGTCTTTTTCACCAGATTGGCGGCATATTCAGCCACAGGCAGGCCGGCAAGAGCGGGAACCAGCAAAGCAATGCCGCGGGCTTGTCCCAGCTTCAAAGTTGATTGCGGGTCGCGATTGACGAAGGTTTCTTCCACCGCAGCTTCATCGGGCATGTGGGCGTGGAGGATGCTGGTCAGGCCGTCATGCAATTGGCGTAAACGATCGGCGAGCGAAAGCGATCCGTCTGAATGGACGGTGCCGCAGGCCACATAAGAGAGGCGCGAGCCTTGCGCCTCGATGATCCCCCAGCCGGTGTTGCGCAAGCCGGGGTCGAGGCCAAGAATCCGAATCGTTTGCAAAGTCATGGTAATTGATTATCCCCCAACTCAAGGCGTCGCCAGCGTCGCTCAAAGAAACCCATCCGGAGATGACCTTTGCCTTTTGCCCTCAATCTGGCGGCCGTTACCGACATTCTGGTCCAGCCGCGGACGTGGGAATTGGCAGCTGTCATTCTGGTGGGTGGGGTGGTGCGGGGTTTTTCGGGTTTTGGAGGCGCACTAATCTTCATCCCGCTGGCTTCGGCTTTGGTGGGACCAAAACTCGCCATTCCGATTTTCTATCTGATCGACCTATGCACGGCGACGCCCTATGGTCTGCGCATGATCCCGAAAGCCAGCCTGCGCGAGGTCGGCCCGATGCTGGCCGGCAGCTGGCTGGCGGCGCCCTTTGGTGGCTGGATTCTGGTCTCGATTGATCCCGATACCCTGCGCTGGGCCACCAGCGCCATGGTGCTGGCGATGGTGGGTCTACTGGTCTCCGGCTGGCGCTATGGAGGCGAGCCGCGCCCCTCATTGTCCTTTGGGCTTGGCGGAACAGCCGGGTTACTTGGCACAGCAACAGGCATTTCCGGGCCTGTGATCATTGCCTATTTTCTGGGAAGCCGTGCCTCAGCCGAGCTGGTGCGGGCCAACATCATGGCCTTTTACGCGCTGGCGGCTCTGGGCACAGATGTCGTCTTTTTCTTCAACGGGTTGTTTAATCTGGAGGCGCTGGTTTATGCCGCCTTGGCCGCGCCGCTCTATGCGGCGGGCCTGACGCTGGGCGCACGTGTGTTTGGCAAGTCGAGTGATAAGGCCTATCGGCGCGTGGCTTTTGTGCTCATCACGCTGTCAGCCATTTCCGGCATGCCGCCGGTGAGCGCATTGCTGCGCTAAAGAAAAGGCGCCACCTTTTCGGCAGGGCGGCATACGGCAGCCCTCTCGCCCTTCACGACAATCGGGCGCTCCATCAGGATCGGATGCTCCAAAAGGGTATCCAAAATCTGCTCGTCGGTCATTTTGGCTTCCTCAAGGCCCAGCGTTTCCAGCGTCGTGCCCTTTTTGCGCAAAATCTGGCGGGGCGAGATGCCAAGCATATCTAAGAGTTTGGTGAGCTGAGCCCGATCCGGCGGGGTCTTCAGATATTCAATGATCTCCACCGTGATCCCGGCGTCCTCGATCATGCCGAGCACGGTGCGCGAGGTGCCGCAGGCGGGATTGTGGTAAATGAGCATGGAACCTCTCGATATTTCATAGGCTTGAGGCAAGAGCAGTAGCTCGCTGGGTGCTGTCGGGTGGCTCAGGGCCAGATCCGCAGGGAAGGCCCCGCTTGACACAATGGCCCCTCTCACGCCTCTTCGCGCAAACGCATCTTCGAGGCAAGGTCGATGGCACGCAAATATTTCGGCACGGATGGCATTCGCGGCAAGGCCAATGGCCTGATCACGCCCGAACTGGCCATGAAAGTGGGCCAGGCCACGGGCCTTGCTTTCGTGCGCGGCGAGCATCGGCACCGGGTCGTCATCGGCAAGGATACGCGCCTGTCTGGCTATATGATCGAATATGCGCTGGTCAGCGGCTTCACCTCTGTGGGGATGGATGTCTTGCTTCTGGGGCCTGTGCCTACGCCCGCGGTCGCCATGCTGACGCGCTCCATGCGCGCCGATCTTGGAGTGATGATCTCGGCCTCGCATAATCCTTTTGCGGACAATGGCATCAAATTGTTTGGTCCCGACGGCTACAAATTGTCGGATGACGTCGAGAGCCACATTGAAGAGCTGATCGATACTGATCTCAGCCCGCGTTTGGCGGATTCGCGCGCTCTTGGTCGCGCCAAGCGCCTCGATGACGTGCGGGCCCGCTATGTTGAATTTGCCAAGCGCACTTTGCCGCGCAATCTTTCGCTTGAAGGGCTTCGCATTGTGATCGATTGCGCCAATGGCGCAGCTTACAAGGCCGCGCCTGAGGCTTTGTGGGAGTTGGGTGCGGAGGTGATCGCCATTGGCGTTGAGCCAGATGGGTTCAATATCAACCATGAAGTGGGCTCCACAGCGCCCGGGCGGCTGATTGAAAAGGTCCGCGAAATGCGGGCAGATATTGGCATTGCGCTGGATGGCGATGCTGATCGCTTGCTCATTGTCGATGAGCACGGACATCTGGTGGATGGTGATCAGTTGATGGCGGTGATCGCTGAAAGCTGGCAGCAGGATGGGCTTTTGTCCAAGCCCGGCATTGTTGCAACCGTTATGTCCAATCTGGGCCTTGAGCGATATCTCGAAAGCCTTGGCCTGTCGTTGGTGCGCACCGCTGTTGGTGACCGCTATGTGCTCGAGCGCATGCGTGAAGATGGTTACAATGTTGGCGGTGAGCAGTCTGGCCATATCATTCTGTCTGATCATTCCACCACGGGGGACGGGCTGGTGGCAGCCTTGCAATTGCTTGCTGTGGTGAAGCGCCAGCAGCGTCCGGTCAGTGAGATTTGCCATCGTTTCGAGCCTTTCCCGCAGCTCCTGAAAAATGTGCGGTTTGATGGCGGCGCGCCGCTCGCAGATACAAAAGTCAAAGCTGCCATCAAGACCGCAGAAGCCTTGCTTGGCAAAAGCGGGCGCTTGGTCATCCGAGCCTCGGGCACCGAGCCGCTGATCCGTGTGATGGGCGAGGCGGAAGATCACGCCAAGGTCGAGGCCGCGGTTGATATGGTCTGTGAAGCTGTGCGCCGCGCGGCTCCAGCTGAAGCCGAGTAGGCCCGTCCTGACTTGACCTTGTGAGCCTGCGCGCCTAGCACGAACCGAAGTGCTTTCAGGGTGAGCAAAAATGGCAACGATTGATAAGCCGGCTGTGCGAACAGCCAACCCGAATTTTTCCTCCGGTCCTTGCGCCAAGCGCCCCGGCTGGACGCCAGCGGCGCTCAGCGATGTCCCCCACGGCCGTTCGCATCGCGCGCCGATCGGCAAGGCTAAGCTGAAAGCCGCTATTGATCTCACACGCGAGATTCTCGGCGTTCCGGCTGATTATCGCATCGGCATTGTGCCAGCCTCCGATACGGGTGCGGTCGAAATGGCAATGTGGTCGCTCTTGGGCGCGCGTGGCGTCGACATGGTGGCTTGGGAAAGTTTTGGTGAGAACTGGGTTGCTGACGTTCTCAAGCAACTCAAGATCAAAGATACCCGCGTCATCAAAGCCGACTATGGCGTCTTGCCGGATTTGACGCAGATCGATTTTGATCGCGATGTTGTCTTCACATGGAATGGCACGACGTCGGGTGTGCGTGTGCCCAATGGCGATTTCATTCCCTCTGATCGCAAGGGTCTGACGATTTGCGATGCCACGTCAGCGGCTTTCGCGCAGCGCCTTGATTGGCCCAAGCTCGATGTTGTCACCTTCTCCTGGCAGAAGGTGCTGGGTGGCGAAGGTGCGCATGGTATGCTGATCTTGTCGCCGCGTGCCGTTGCGCGTCTGGAAAGTTATGAGCCAGCTTGGCCGATGCCGAAAATTTTCCGTCTGACCAACGGCGGCAAAATTATCGAAGGCATTTTTGTCGGCGATACGATCAACACGCCCTCCATGCTCTGCAATGAAGATTATCTCGATGCGCTGCATTGGGCAAAATCGATTGGCGGTCTTGATGGATTGATCGCGCGTGCCGATGCCAATCTGAAGACTATGGCCGATTGGGTCGCCAAAACGGCGTGGGTTGATTTTCTGGCGCGTGTGCCAGAAACGCGTTCCAACACGAGCGTGTGCTTACGCATTGTTGATCCGGCAATCACAGCCTTACCGGAAGCTAAGCAGGCGGCTATCGCGAAAAAGATTGCAGCCCTCCTTGATCAGGAGGGGATTGCCTACGATATCGAATCTTATCGCGATGCACCTTCGGGGCTTCGCGTGTGGTGCGGGGCGACCGTTGAGACAAGTGACGTGAAAGCGCTCACAGGCTGGCTCGATTGGGCCTTTACGACGGCGAAGGAGCAGATATGACGCAGCACGCTTCAGCAGCACGGACGTTCAATCGACTGTATCTTTATTCAGCTCAGGTCGAGCGTTTGATTCTGCTGGCGTGCTTTGGTTTGGTGGTTGTGGTGTCTGGTGCACCGGATCGGGCGCATGCGCAAACCGCAACAGTTTATTCGCAGCAGAAGATAGAGACGCTGGTGGCACCCGTCGCGCTTTATCCTGATGCTTTATTGGCGCAGGTGTTCACAGCAGCGGCTTATCCCGGCGACATTGTGCGTGCGGCCCGTTGGCTTGCTGCAAATCCGCAAGCAGCAGAGCAGCAGGATTTTGCTGGCGGGGATGCCCAGAAATGGGATCCTTCCGTGAAAGCGCTTTTGCGGTTTCCGGCTGTGCTTGAAAAAATGAATACGGATCTCGATTGGACAACCGAGCTGGGTGAAGCTTTCGTCAACCAGCCGCGTGATGTGGCTGCTGCTGTGCAGTCGTTGCGTGAGCAAGCGGCAAATGCTGGCGTGTTGCAGAGCAACGCGCAGCAAAAAATTCGACGCGTGTATGAATTGGATCGCGAGATCATTTTTATTGAGCCCGTTCAGCCTGATCTCGTTTATGTGCCTTATTACGATCCTTTTCTTGTTTACGGGCCAACAGTTGGCTTTGGGCAGGCCGCATTGATCACCTTCGGTGCTGCCGTGATTATCCGCAGCATCATCCAGCCGCGTGATCCGTGGAACTGGCGCACGGGTGCTGTTTATCGTCCATATTGGCCAGGTTATGGTGCCGTGCGTCCCAATGCTGTTGCGGTCCAGCCGTGGCGGCCTAATCCGACGCGCTATCGTTCGAACTCTGTGCCTCGTCCTGCAGCTGTGCGTCCAACACAGGCGCCCGCGCGTTTGCCCTCACAGCCTGCGCAACGGCAACCATTCGTGGGCGGTGGTCAGGTGCGCGCACCTGCCGTCACGAGATCGCCGTCTGCGGCTGTCCAGCGCTCCGCTCCCACGCGCCCTTCGGCTGCGAGACCTTATGTAAATCGTCCTTCTGTGAGTCGTCCCGCGGTGCGGCCCAACTCATATGCGCCGCCCCGCGCGCCCGCCCGCGCGCCCGCTCAGGCAGCGCCATCAAGAACCAAGCAGAAGCAGTCGCCCTACAACCAACGCTGAAGAATCGGCTGGGTTTATTTCTTCACACCGAAGAATTCAGCCAAGGCAATGCCGCCCAGTGAGAGGCCGAGCCCTGCGGCGTGATAGAGCGCAAAAGGCTCGCCGAGCATGGTGACGGCGAGAATGGCGCCTAGCACCGGCACAAGATTGTAAAACAGGCTCGCCCGTCCCGGGCCGATGGCTGCCACACCGCGAATAAAGAAAATCTGCGCCAGCAGTGAGGGAAAGACCACAATATAGCCGATGACAATCCAGCCGCGCAGCGTTGGCCATTGCGCGGCATGGTCGGCCATTTCCCAAGCCAGCAGCGGCAGGGATGCAATGGTCGCCACAATCGACAAAGCTGTGAAGAAAGCAAAAGCGGAAATGGCGGGGCGATTGCGCAGCGCCACCGTATAGCCCGCGTAAAAGATTGATGCGCCCAGCATGGCAATGTCGCCGACATTGAGATCCATGGCAAAGAGGTGCAAGGGCTCGCCGCGTGTGGCGACTGTTGCGACACCACACAGTGTCAGCATCAGGCCGATGCCGC
>CAINNX010000132.1 GCA_903851305.1 uncultured Hyphomicrobiales bacterium
ATGCGCATCGCCCAAGAAGAAATCTTTGGCCCCGTAGTGGTCGTCATCCCGTTCGACGATGATGAAGACGCCATCCGCATTGCCAACGACAGCGCCTATGGCCTTTCCGGCGGTGTCTGCACCGGTGACGTCGAGCGCGGCATTCGCATTGGCCGTCGCATCCACACCGGCACCTTCTCAGTTAATAATGGTATGTGCATCGCAGGCGATCTGCCTTTCGGCGGATGCAAGGCCAGCGGCGTGGGCCGCGAATGGGGCGTTGAAGGTATCGAGGAATATCTTGAGCCAAAGCTGATTGCGATTGCCGGCTAACGCAGCTAGGGAGCCGCGCAATTTAGCGATGAAGGGGGCATTGGGGGTCGTGACCGCAGTCAGCCGGATAGAAGCGGATCGAGCCGCACTGGCCAAACGGCAGCCCAAGGCTGATCGTGAAGCTGTCAGTCATAACCTCAATGGCCAGAAGCTCGGTCGCAAGGGACGCGTCACGCGCGAGCGCATCCTTGCCGCTACGATCGAACTGATCAACGAAAGCCCAGATGCACAGATTTCGCTTAGCGCCGTCGCGCGCCGGGCCGGGCTGGGCATGACCTCGCTCTACGTCTATTTCAGCGATCTCACCGAACTGCTGATGGCGGTGCTTGAGCCTGTCATGCGGGAAGCAGGCGAGCCGGGTGGTTACTTCAACTTGCTCGCCAACTATTGGCCGGACGAGTACCTTGAAGAATCCTGTAGGGATTTCGTGCGATCCTATTTTGAATTCTGGGAAAAGCACTCGCGCATTCTTCACTTGCGCAACAATATGTCGGACCAATATGACCAGCGCATGATGCTGGCTCGTGTCCGCTCGGCCCAGCCTGTGATTGCGTTGTTCCGCAAGCAACTGACCGCTCCGGGCAAGCACATCGACGGAGTTGGCTGCGATATGGCGTCAGTGCTGATGACCGGAATCGAACGCGCGGTTACGGTGGCAACTGATCAGATCGGCCCGACCTTTTTCGAGCCTGAGCTTGGCCCCCGGAACACCAATGTCGTCGAGCCGCTCAGCCGCCTGATGTTTCTAGCGGCACGCGATTGCCGGCAAATCAGCGCAGCAAGCTGATCAACTCTGAAATTTCTTCATGTATTTGGCCACACCAGCCAGATAGTCCGGGTTTTGCATCAGCGCCGAATTGGCCATGCGCTCCACGTGCCGGCCCATATCGGGGCCAAGTTCGGCGCAGAGTTCGATAGCAATCTTGGCAGCGCCCATTTGCTCGGGGTTCTGCTTGGCGAGATGACGGCAGAAATCCCTCACCTCTTGCTCAAACGTCTCATCCGGGAATACCTGATGCACCAGCCCCATGGTGAAGGCCATTTCTGCCGGAGCAGGCTTGTTCGCCATAATCAGCCAACGCGCCCAATGCGGGCCGCACAGGCGAGTGAGGCGGGAGACGCCGTTCGATGCGGGAAGCACACCAAACAGTCCTTCCGGAAAGGCATAACCAGCGCTTTTCGAAGCCAGACGGAAATCGCATGACAGCGAAAGCTCAAGCCCGCCGCCAACACACATTCCGTGATGGGCAACCACGAACGGCTTTTCAATATGCTCCATCTCGTCCCACAACTGTTGCATGTTGTTGAGATTGAGCCGATGGTTTTCGCGAATGCCTTTGGCGGTATGCTGGG
>CAINNX010000133.1 GCA_903851305.1 uncultured Hyphomicrobiales bacterium
CCTGTGCTGTGAGAACTTCTACCTGCCGAAGTTTGGCGACAATCTCTTCCGCCTTGTGCCTTTTCCTACCCATGCGTATTCCTCCTCAAGGCTTATAAGCCATACATCAGGGAGGACCACTTTTCAGGGGGCAGACCATGGCCACCTTGAAACCTAAAGTGTCGGCATTCGTTACTTCAGGCCAAGCTACATCCATATCCTTCTGAGGCATTATATCTTTTGATGCACCCAGCACCCCATACGGAAACAACGAGATAACAAGCGCAACAAGAAAAACATTGAAAAATTTGTTCATTTGTTACCTCATCTTTTTTAGTGCCTACTGCATTCTGGTGTTTGAATACTGCATAATAAACGACTGGTTTAATTTACAAATTCAACTAGACGGCGCTACCGATTCGTGTTGTTTTTATTATATAGCCAGCTCCATATGAGCCACCCTCCACCGGCATTAGAAGTTTGTGTGGGAAGGGGTGTAACAAGAGCGAAGGGCATCGCTCAAAGGCGGCGGGAACGCCGTCACGAAGAGGATAATGACCTCTAAAGCTTTGGTCGGTTGGGCGATATGCTGGCCAAAAAGCTTCCGCTGGACGAAGCGGCGGGTAAAGGGAGAACGGCTAGCCGCCCCTGCCTATAACAAGGTTCCGCTTATCGCACCCTGACCGACGGCATGGCTCCGACGATCAGGACAACTTCCTCCCAAAAGGGGAAGTTGTGCCCAAAATCTCACTAGCGGTAGGCACAAGAAACCCTTCCCTCTGACATCCACCAACGATCATCGGGCGAAGAGAGAAAACAAGAGGTGTAAACCAGCAAGCAAGGCGGCAAAGCAGGAATTGACCGATACTAAACCTGTAAAAAAGTGCGGTTATCTGCAGTGTTCGCAAAACCTCCAAAAAAAGAAGCTATTTTTCATTTTTTGATACGTTTTATTTTCAACCATCCTTTGAACTCAAATCGCGAACACCAAATCCGGACTGATCCAACTGCCAAAGCTTTTTCGTCACATTCGAAGGCTTGAGATGGGTGTAACGAAACAGCATTCGCACATCGCGATGCCCGCTGATTAGGGCCACTTCAGGAATAGTCAGGCCCAACTCAAAAAATCTACTAATTGCCTCATGCCTTAAGTCATGGAATTTAAAATCTGATATCTGCAGACGGCCTATCGCCCTTACCCACGCCATCCTGAGGGCGGCAGGAGCCAGCGGAAAGACAGCTGAACGCTCATCTCTAGCCGCCTCTCTAGATCTAACTCTCTCAAGAATGACCAGCGCTTTAGGCGTAAGGGGCACAACGCGCCCTTCCCCGTTTTTCGACAACTTGATGCTTACGGATCGGTTAGCGGCATTCACGTCATGCCAACAGAGTGCCAACAATTCGCCGCGACGCATGGCGGTCTCAATCGCAAATTCTACGACATCGATTATGATCGGGTTTTTGAGGGCTCTAAGTTGGCACAACAGGTCTGAAAGCTGACCCTCCTCCAGCCGCCTATTTCTACCTCTGGGCGGCGCCGGATTCCTCACCTTACAAACCATCGCAAGGGACCGATCCAGCCCCCATTCTTGGACCCCTAAGGACACCACATGCCTGAGAATGGTCAGTTCCTTGATAACCGTAGCGGGGGAGACTTGCTTAAGGCGGTCATTCCTGAACATCGCTACACGCAATGGGGTCAGGTCTCTCATCTGGCAAGATCCAATCGGATGCCGCTGGATCTGGCGGATGTGAAAGTGATCGGACGGAGATCTTTTCCGAACAGAGATCTCTGCTTCGTATCGGTCTAGTAGGTCACACAGTCTATTTTCAGGGGCTGTAATGGCGGAGGGGCACACCCCCCTATCCAACGACCGCTCCCTTTCACGGGACCACCTGATCGCGTCTGCATGCGCAAGAAACGTCTTGGTCGATGAAGGGAACCCCGCCCGTCTAATCTGGACTTCCCACTTCGCTCCACGCTTTCGAATTGTCGCCATCCTCAACCCCTGTGTGGCAAGGGTGTGGCAAACCTCTTCTTCGAATATGCGATAGTTGGGACAACCCATTGAAACCAATGGTGGGCGGTACAGGGATTGAACCTGTGACCCCTCCCGTGTGAAGGGAGTGCGTTAGCTTATATAAAAATCATCAGAGACTGCTGAACTTACGGAAACACCAACGAAATCAGACTAGACGATAGCGGACTAAAAGCAAGTCCACTCAGCTACAGCTCTCGATACCAAGTCTCGTTGTGACCAGAGTGTGACCGCCATCGATTTCGGTAAATCTCCTCATGCCTATCGATCACACAGCCCCCGCCACTTGCCGACCCTGTGCGGTCAGCAATTCCACCCACCGAAGTTTGGCGACAATTTCTTCCGCCTTGTGTCTTTTCCTACCCATGCGTATTCCTCCTCAAGGCTTATAAGCCATACATCAGGGAGGACCACTTTTCAGGGGGCAGACCAAAATTGGCCAGCCCCCACGAGGTGATCCAGTTGTTATGTTAGTTGACGATTTGGTTTGAAGCCAGCGCTGGGGTGGCCGGCGAAGCTGGGTGAGCACGGTAGCATAATGCCATTTAAGTCAAAGCACGTCTTTATGGCGTCGAGAAACTTCCGAAAACCGGAACTTATGTTCTCTATTTGATAAGTCGTACGCCGGGCGATGGGTCTGAGAACACTTCGATCCCCAGCCCCCGAAGAACATGCTCCACGCGCATGTCATTAGGCGCCCCAACAGGGCTAGAATCCCCTCTGGCTTCCCACCCCCTAACAGCTCTCTCCGAGACGCCCGCAGCCTCTCCGAGGGCCTTCTGTGATAGACCTGCCAGCGCCCGGGCGGCACGTAATTGCCGCCCGTTGACGAGGTGAGTTCTGATCTTCCATGAACTCATTCTTTGGCCTTTCACGCTGTCGCAGTTGTCGCTGTGTCGCGGGGCCTGTTGACTCGGAAAGTACCATTCTTATTGGCAACCGGTTGAAGCCATCCATGCTCAACAAGAATGTCCAGCAGGGGACGTAGAACCTCAAACGTTCGAAACCGAGCAGGGCCTTTGTTCAAGATGTCCCGTCTTGTAACGACATCGTAGCCACTGGCGATAATCCATTGCCTGAGCATTTCAGCATCTGCCATCATGCCATTATTCCTAACAGCCTCTGTAATCCGAAGCGCTTCTTCGAGATACCAGTGACAAATTTCTACTGCGCCTTCCATATAAATCTCAGAGACCTCACTGACTGATAGGTCATCGAATAGGGCCATAATCAAAGCTAGGCGAGCTGCATTTTCCGCAGCTTTATTTGCCAGCTCTGAGATCATGGCATAACGACCAAGAGGCCCAAGACCTCGCTCAACTTCATCTGAAAATTCAAAGAATACACACTCGGCCCTATCAGAAAGGGCCACAAGTCTTGGTGCAAGCTCGTTCTTTGCTCCATTGGCAAGCGGAAGTTGCTTGCGGAGCAAGTCCTTTATCTTGATCGCGAAAGTCGCAATTGCAACCTCCCATTCAGGATCAGCATCGCGATATAGACGCTGGCCAGCAAGGGAATCCGGTGCAGCGACAAAGAACCGAGAAAGGAGGCCTTGGTCCCGTAAAACAGGGTCTGCCAGAAAATTTGCGGCTGCCTTCACTTGGATGAGCAGATGCATTGTTAATCTGCGCCCTGACAAATGCATAAAGCCATCACCGGCGCGAATACGCCTGACTGAACGTCCATCCCATAACTCGGATAATGACGCGGCTGTTTTCAGCTTGTTCTCAGGAGTTAGGCCGTACCCTCCCGTGATTTGGCCACCTTCAGACGAGAAGATACCTAAAGATGGAAGAAGTGAAGCAACCCAACTTTTGAACAGACCTTCCAGCGTTGGGTCTGAGATAGCGACAAAGGGGGCAAGGGGTTGCGGTGGTCGTGACCCAAGCTGCTTAAGCCTATCGGTTCGATCCTTATCAGCAAGGTCCTTCTCCGATTTGACTGACTTGGTGTTTGCTTCCCATGACGCGCAGGCAATATTCCACTCTGCAATTTTCGCTTTATATTCCCTATCCAATGCAGCTTCAAACTCAGAGACCCCACGCGAGGCCTCGCGATCAGAGGTTGTCTTACGATCACCACTGGCCGCCACTGTAAGGAAATAGAGAGAGCAAGGACGCCTCTGACCAAATGGGAGGTGAACATCAGCATGGCCCTGAACTGCTAGGCAGATAGTTGCCAATACTGACTGGGCTGCCATTACGACCGGCACTTGGCACTTGTTCGCAATCGCTTCGATAACCCCCTGAATTGATGGACCGAGCGCTTCAACAGGGTATTTGTGCCGATTCGTGCTCCTAAATAACAAATCTATCGGCTCTTCACCCTGCGACAGTGCGACATCTGCGACAGTTTCGAGTGAAACCGAATTGTTCACATGCACCAACGGATTGGTGATTTCATTCTCATTATTCATAACTGCCTCCTCAGGCAGCCGTTCCCCACAAATGAGATTCATGCTAGGTTGAGATGCGTTCCTCATCGAGCCGTCTCCCTCTGTGGAGGCGGCTTTTTACTTTGGGTTTCGGGATGTGGGTTTAGCGTCGTAGGCTGGTAAAGCTTCTAAAAAGCGCTGTACCTCAGCGGCTGAGATGATGATCTTGCGACCAAGATGGGCTGCTTTCAGCTTTCTGGACGAAATCAATTCGTAGAGTTTGCTTCGCCCGCAGCAGAGTGCCAGACAAGCCTCTGCAATTGATAAAAACTGCTTTTCCATGATTGTTCTCCGTTGTTTGTTTGAACGACGGAGACTTTAATAATCACGGTTCTCGGGTTGGTCACCGAACCCAAATCGCTATTTGGGATTCCTTGCCTTGCTCTTAGCGCGATCCGGTAGCGTTTCTATCGGGCGAGCCATCTGTGTTGAATGTCCGTAAATCCCATGGGTCCAATAATAACGAAGACTATCTTCGGTCATTCCAAATGACGCCTCATTTTTCCCCGTCCGCGCAGCCTCAGCGATTGCGTCCGCAATGGTCATTCCAAAGCCGCCTTCCTCAACGGGTTCAATGAGTTTAGCTATGCAAATCATTGCCACTTGTGCAATTGGATCAACCTTTTTTCGTTCCCCGCGCTTGGCTTTGACACCTAAGGCTTCATTGGCATCAATGCCGCGATTAATGTCTAGAAAAGCCTTTACTAGGAAATACCTGTCTTCCTTGGCAAGAGCCACATTATCTTCAAGGTCTATGGCGATGCGCCGCAAGCGATAGAAGTTTAATTGAAGTTGAGATGGTTTGTCTGCAGAGTTGCGTTTCTTGACTGGCATAATCCCACCCCATGAAGGAATGAACTGACCTTGTTTGAATCATGAGTCTAACAATAGCGCGCACAGCTCACTTTTTTCATAAATGCAGCTTCACTATCACCGCTATCCCCAGACTGAAGCGTGATGATAACAATTGATCAACAAGCTTCGTTAAGCCGCCATTTGGTTATTGTAGTTTCTTCGCCACGTTCTCAGCTCTTAACTGGGTATACCTAAAGAGCATCCGGGCGTCCTTATGCCCGCTGATCAGGGCCACCTCTGGGACTGACAGCCCGATCTCAAAGAACCTGCTGATGGCCTCATGTCTGAGGTCATGGAACCGCAGGTCCTTGATCCCCGACTTCTTTCTAACCTTATCCCAAGCCAGCCGAACAGCGTTTGCTGTGATGGGGAAAACTTTCTCAATGGATGCCGCTGCAAGCCCCTCAGGAGTCCACTGGGCGGCCTTCAGGCGCTCTTCTAGTATTTCGATAGCTTGGGAGCTGAGAGGGACCCTGCGGGCTTCGCCATTTTTGGTCAGGGGCAGAAAAGCCACTCGATTTTTCACGTCGATATTGGGCCATGTGAGTGAGAGAACCTCGCCTCGGCGCATTCCAGTCCCGAGGGCAAATTGGAAGACGTCTTGAACTAGTTGGCTCCGGCACCCCTTGAGCGCCGCAAGCAGGGGCGACCATTCAAGTTCTTCTATACGCCGTTCCCTGCCTCTGGCTGCTTTTGGTTTGCGGACAGCCTTGAACCCCTCAAGGTGGAAGGTCTCGCCCCATTCCTTATTGGCAACGCTCAGGACACTGATCAGGAGGGTCATCTCTTTGCGGACGGTCGAAGCCGATACGACCTTGAGACGATTGTCTCGGAACCTCGCCAAGTCAGCAGGCGCAAGCTCTGCGGGCGTCTTATGGCTCACCGCCGCCCTGATTGGGCGCAGATGATAACGGTCCGATATAGACCGCTTACGAGAGCTAACCTCAGCCTCATAACGATCCAAGATTTCTGACAAAAATGTTTGAGGTCTAGCGATAGAGACGGGCTGGAGAATTTCTCCCCTGTCCATCGCCCTCTCCTGCTCACGCGCCCAGCGAAGTGCGTCCCCCTTTGCCAAGAAGGCTTTCGATAGGGAAGGGTATCCCTTGCGCCTTACCTGAACTTGCCACTTGCCCCTATGTCTACGAATGCTCGCCATGACCCACTCCGTGTGACCAGAGTGTGACCGCAAGTTCTTTTGCAGTGCGGTGAGATAGCTAACCCATTGAAACCAATGGTGGGCGGTACAGGGATTGAACCTGTGACCCCTCCCGTGTGAAGGGAGTGCTCTACCGCTGAGCTAACCGCCCGCTATCGGGGCGCGCCCAAAGCAGGAGGTGGATGTAGGCCAAGGGTGCCTATTTGGTCAAGCGAGGAGTGCGCACAGGCCCCCTTTTTGGCCCAACCTGCTCCTTTGTTAAGGTTTTCTACAAGAGCTCCGCTTAGATTGAAGCAGTTGCCTTGCTGGCCTGCTTTGCTTTGGGTTGGTGCAACGGCGGATTTCACGACAAAGGGCGCCTCGCGCGCCAGCGGGACGATCAATATGATGAAGAAGATGAAAGCGGCCCTTGTCGGCCTGACGCTTGCCCTCTCCTGTGGCGGCGCAATGGCAGGCGACGAAGTGGGCGGCAGCGCAGTCGAATTCCTGCGCATGAACCTGAGATATGATGGCCGCCCGCAGGCCAGCTCGATCCCTCGTGAGATTGTTTCTTTCAACGGGCAACATGCGCCCGGCACGATTATCGTCAATGCCACAGAGCGCCGCCTTTATTTTGTGCTGCCCGAAGGCAAGGCTATCCGCTACGGCGTCGGTGTGGGCCGTCCGGGCTTTGAATGGGCCGGCGCGCACGCCATTTCCAACAAGCGCGAATGGCCGGATTGGACGCCCCCGTCCCAGATGCTGAAGCGCCGCCCCGATCTGCCCCGCCACATGTCGGGGGGGCCGGAAAATCCGCTGGGTGCCCGCGCCATGTATCTTGGCTCCTCGCTCTATCGCATCCATGGCTCCAACGAGCCCGACACGATTGGCCAGGCTGTCTCCTCAGGCTGCATCCGCATGACCAATGATGACGTCATGGATCTCTACGAGCGCGCCAGGGTCGGCACCCGCGTCCTAGTGATGCGCTAAGCCCCAATTAAGCCTCGATACGTGACAAGGCCGGGTTCGCCCGGCCTTTTTTATGAGCAAAGCACCCTGCCCATTGAACCCAAGCCCCCCTTGGGCAATATATACGGTATGATATTACGCCCCGGTCTGGATACGTCCGAAGCTCCGCTCGTCGACCCCTTTGGTCGGGCGATCAGCTATATCCGCGTCTCGGTGACTGACCGCTGCGATTTCCGCTGCGTCTATTGCATGTCGGAAGACATGAATTTTCTGCCCAAGGGCGATTTGCTGTCGCTCGAAGAGCTGGATCGGCTGTGCTCGGCCTTTGTGCGTCGTGGCACGCAAAAGATCCGTATCACCGGCGGCGAGCCTCTGGTGCGCCGTGGCATCATGACCTTGTTCCGCTCCTTGTCGCGCCATCTGGCGTCGGGTGCGTTGGAAGAGGTCACCGTCACCACCAATGGCTCGCAGTTGGCCCGTTTCGCCCAGGAGCTCGCCGATTGCGGCGTCAAGCGCATCAATGTTTCACTCGACACGTTGAATGCCGACAAATTCCGCGACATCACGCGCTGGGGCGACTTGGCCAAAGTGATGGAGGGCATTGATGCTGCCCAGAAAGCGGGCCTGTCGATCAAGATCAATGCTGTGGCGCTCAAAGGCGTCAATGATGCCGAAGCTCCTGAGATGATCCGCTGGGCGCATGGGCGCGGCATGGACATGACATTCATCGAAGTCATGCCGCTGGGCGAAATTGAGACTGATCGCGCCGATCAATATCTGCCACTGTCGCAATTGCGCGGTGATCTGCTCGATCATTTTACGCTGCAAGACAGTGACTACAAAACCGGCGGTCCAGCGCGTTACGTGACGGTCAAAGAGACGGGCGGGCGACTGGGGTTCATCACGCCACTCACGCATAATTTTTGCGAAGGTTGCAACCGCGGGCGCGTCACCTGCACCGGCACGCTTTATATGTGTCTGGGCCAGGAAGATGCGGCTGATCTGCGCACACCTTTGCGCGCCTCTGAATCCGACGCACCGTTGATGCGCGCGATGGAAGAAGCCATTGCCCGCAAGCCAAAGGGGCATGACTTTGTGATTGACCGCACGACGCAGATGCCCGCCGTTGGCCGGCACATGAGCGTCACCGGCGGCTGATCGCAGACATCTCATGGATCAAACCCGCATCAACCGCCGCGGCATGGCCGCCATGACCGGCGCGACCACCGCCTTCGCCATCAATGATGCGATGATGAAATATCTCGTGGCAGACATGGCCGTGTCAGAGGCCGTGATTTTGCGCGGTCTGGTCGCTACAACGCTCGCTTTGATCCTGCTGTGGCATGTTGATCGTTTCGCCACGATCAAAGAGATATTCTCGCGCGCCGTGTTGTTGCGCAGCCTGCTCGAAGCCGCAGTTGTGGTGACCTATATGCAGGCTTTGCGCCTGATGCCGCTGGGCCTGGCCACCGCCATTTTGCAAGCCACGCCCCTCATGATCACAGCCTATGCAGCAATGGCCGGGCGCGAGAGCGTCGGCCCCGCACGCTGGCTCGCCGTTCTGGTTGGCTTTGCGGGTGTGATCATGATTGTGCAGCCCGATGCCTCTGGCCTGTCATGGGCCATGAGTCTGGCTGTGCTGACCGCCGTCTTTGTGACGGGGCGCGATTTGTCCAATCGGCTCGTGCCGCCCCACGTCCCGACCTATCTGATCGTCGTGGCGGCCTCGCTTGCCAATATTCTGGGCTGCGGCCTGTTTGGTCTGGCAGCAGGGGATGTGTGGCGCTGGCCAAGCTCCTTTGAGACCCTGCTCATAGTTGGGGCCGCACTTTTTGTTCTGGCAGCCACCTCGCTGATCACCATGTCTTTTCGCGGCACCGAGGTCTCGGCCGTCTCGCCATTCCGCTATGCAGGCGTGCCCGTGGCTTTGCTGATCGGTGTCATCGTTTGGGCAGAGGCGCCAGATGCCCTTGCCATGTCAGGGATAATTCTGGTCATTGGCGCTGGATTGTTTGCCATGCGCGATGAGGCGCAGCGCGCCAAAGCGCAAGCCCTCGGCTAGACGCCAATTCCCCTGTTTTCCAAGCCCTGTTTTCCAAGCCCCTGCCACGCCTCGCTAAAGTATGATTGCCCGTCGCTGGCAGCGTTGTGGTGACAATGATAGGTCTGTGATGAACCGAGGCGGCAAACGCCCGTCAAAACAGATGTCGTGTGGAGGAATTCTGATGAAGGCCCTGCTGGCGATCAGCCGCGTGATTGATGCGATCAATGAGCGCTTGGGACGCACCACAGGCTGGCTCATTCTGGCCGCTGTTCTCGTCTCGTCCGTGAATGCGTTGGTACGTTTTTCTTTCAACCGCAGCTCCAATGCTTGGCTTGAACTGCAATGGTATTTGTTTGGCGCTGTTGTGCTGCTCGGCGCGGCCTATACGTTCAAAGCCAATGAACACATCCGCATCGATATTCTGTCCTCGCGGCTTTCAAAAAATACGCGCGACTGGATTGATGTTGCAGGCCACATCTTTTTTCTGATGCCTTTGTGCATTGTCATCATGTGGCTGGGCTGGCCCTTCTTCCTGCGCTCGTTTGCGCAAGCAGAAATCTCGTCAAGTGCCGGCGGCCTGATCGTTTGGCCTGCCAAACTTCTTGTGCCGCTCGGCTTCACCATTCTTTTCGTGCAATCGATCTCCGAACTGATCAAACGCGTCGCCGTGATCAAAGGATTGATCGAAGATCCGCATGTCTCCTCGGCCAGCGCGCATGGCACCGTCGAATAAGAACCGGACAGGATCATCCTCATGGCTGCTTTCATTGCCCAGAACATGGCCCCGATCATGTTCATCTGCCTTGTTGCCTTTCTTCTGATCGGCTATCCGGTCGCCTTCTCACTGGCAGCCGTCGGCCTCGTTTTCTTTGTGGTCGGCGTCGAACTCGCACCACTCTCGGGTGGCTCCATCAATCTCTCCTGGTCTCTGCTCAACGCCATGCCCGAGCGCATCTTCGGGGTGATGAACAACGAGACTTTGCTCGCCATTCCCTTCTTCACTTTTATGGGCCTCATTCTCGAGCGCTCCGGCATGGCGGAAGATTTGCTCGACACAATTGGCCAATTGTTTGGTCCCGTGCGCGGTGGTCTGGCTTATGCCGTGATTTTTGTCGGTGCGCTTCTGGCCGCGACCACGGGCGTTGTCGCGGCCTCCGTGATTTCCATGGGCCTGATCTCGCTGCCGATCATGCTCCGCTATGGCTATGACCGACGCTTGGCATCAGGCGTCATTGCCGCCTCCGGCACGCTCGCGCAGATCATCCCGCCCTCGCTCGTGCTCATCGTCATGGCCGACCAGCTCGGCCGCTCTGTCGGTGACATGTATAAAGGCGCCTTCATTCCAGGCCTCACACTTGCTGCGCTTTATGCGGGCTATGTGTTTCTGGTCACAGTCATCAAGCCTGATGCAGCGCCCGCCCTGCCCCTCGAAGCCCGCACCATTCCCGAAGACCCAGCGCTTGAACCGCGTCAGAAATGGCTGACCGGTTTTGCGCTTCTCTTTGTAGGCATCCCGCTTTTCTATCTGGTGATCTCACTGGCAGAATGGATCGGAACTACGGCGGGTGCCCCGTTCCACGTCTCAAGCAATGTGCAATGGATGGGCGCAGTGGCCGCCTCTCTGCTGGTCTTTGGTCCGCGCCTGCTGGGCCGCTCCAACAAGGATGCAGACGTTCCACGCTGGAACACCTTTGCCATGGTTGGCCTTGCTGCAATCGGCACGTCTCTGCTTGCTGATTATATTGACGCACGCTATCCCGATATGCCGACGGACAATGTGCTCATCTGGAGCGCTTTTGCGGCGACCGGCGTGCTATATATTCTCGCCCTGTTCAACAAGGCTTCCAATCTCGGCATCATGTCGCGGATGACCGAACAGGTCGTCATCGTGCTTGTGCCACCACTGGCGCTCATCTTCCTTGTGTTGGGCACGATTTTTGTGGGCATTGCCACACCCACAGAAGCCGGCGCCATGGGTGCTGCAGGCGGCGTGCTTCTGGCTTTTGCCAAGCGCCGGCTTGACTTGTCATTGCTCAAACAAGCGATGGACACAACAGCAAAACTCTCCTGCTTCGTTGTGTTCATCCTAATTGGTGCGCGCGTTTTCTCGCTGACTTTCTATGGTGTCAATGGGCATACTTGGGTTGAGCATTTGCTCACATCTCTGCCAGGCGGTCAGACAGGCTTCCTGATCATCGTCAATTTGATGGTCTTTGTGCTCGCCTTCTTTCTCGACTTTTTCGAGCTGGCCTTCATCGTTATTCCGCTGCTCGGACCTGCGGCTGAAAAGCTAGGTATCGATCTCATCTGGTTTGGCGTCATCCTGGGTGTGAACATGCAGACAAGCTTCATGCATCCGCCCTTTGGCTTTGCGCTTTTCTATCTGAGATCCGTCGCACCCAAGCTGCCGTTCAAGGATCGACTGACTGGCAAGATGATGGACCCTGTGACTACGGGTCAAATCTACATGGGTGCCATTCCCTTCGTGGTCATCCAATGCATCATGGTCGCCTTGGTGATCCTCTTCCCGCAAATGGTGATGATCTATAAATCGGGCGAAGTAACGCTCAATGCCACACAGGTCGAAGAGCAATTCAAAGGCATTGCTGTGCCCAATATCGAAACGCCGCCCGAGCTGAAATTCTAAAAACGTCAGAGCGCGGACAAAACAAAAAGCCCCGGAGTTTCCTCCGGGACTTTCTTTTTCCAAGATGCTTGAAGCTTAGCCCTTCGAGCGCTGGCGGATCAGGAAGTTATCGTAGTTGAACTCGGCAACCTGCCACCAGAGATATTCGTCATTGCGGAAGTTCATGTAGGAATCATAGACCTTCTTGAACTTGGCATTCTTGCCATTGATGTCCGCATAGACCTCATTGGCCGCCTTCCAGCAGGCTTCCATGATTTCTGGCGAGAACGGACGCAGCTTCGTGCCCGCTGCCACAAGGCGCTTCAATGCTGGGACGTTGCCGGCATCATATTTGGCCTGCATTTCGAGATTGGCGTAAGCCGTCGCTGCACGCAGCACAGACTGATAGTGCTTGGGCAGCGCGTTGAACTTGTCGAGATTGGTGCAGAAGTTGATCATGGCACCACCTTCCCACCAGCCGGGATAATAGTAGAACGGCGCGACTTTGTTGAAGCCGAGCTTTTCATCGTCATAGGGGCCGATCCACTCGGCCGCATCAATCGTGCCCTTTTCGAGCGACGGATAAATGTCGCCGCCCGCAATCTGCTGGGGCACGGCGCCAAGCTTGGAGAGCACCGCACCACCAAAGCCGCCAATGCGCATCTTCAGGCCATCGAGATCAGACGGCTTGGTCACTTCCTTGCGGAACCAGCCACCCATCTGCGTGCCGGTGTTGCCCGCCGTGAATGTGTTGACCTTGTAGGGTTCCAAGAATTCGTTCATCAGCTGCTCGCCGCCACCAAACATCATCCAGGCATTCTGCTGGCGAGAATTGAGGCCGAAGGGAACCGCCGTGCCGAAAGCAAAGGTCGGGTCCTTGCCCCAATAATAATAGAGGCAGGTGTGGCAGGCTTCGACCGTGCCGTTGGACACAGCATCGAGCGCCTGCAGCGCGGGAACAATTTCACCGCCCGCAAAAACCTGCATCTGGAATTTGCCATCCGTGGCATCCGAGACATATTTTGCGACTGTTTCAGCTGCACCATGAATCGTGTCGAGCGAGCGCGGGAAACTGGTGGTCACACGCCATTTCACTTCAGGCGAGGATTGGGCAATGGCGGGGGCTGCAATAGCGGCGGTGCCAGCGGCGGCAAGGCTCGCAGTCTTGATGAACTGACGACGTTTCATAATTTCCTCCAAAAGTCTTCGTCCACTTGAGCTGCGGACGATTGAGGCCCATCAAGCACCAAAGGCTCAGGTCCATGCAATGCAAAAGACCACAGCCCCGGTCAGGATCAATGCCTCTTTAGTCATATGGGACAAGATCCCTGAACCGCTAGCCAAAAAAAACCGTAAAACAATCACGCTCCGGTGATCCCGACTTGAGAAATGAAGAGAAGCAGAAGGAAGCACTTATGGCCAAACTTGCCTTTATCGGTCTCGGCGTCATGGGGTTTCCGATGGCTGGCCACTTGGCGGCCAAGGGCCATGATTTGACTGTTTACAACCGCACGGCTGCCAAGGCGCAAGCCTGGGTTGGCAAACACGGCCAGCAAAGCGCCCCTACCCCCGCGCAAGCTGCAAACGGCGCTGACATGGTCTTTGCCTGCGTGGGCAATGATGAGGATCTCCGCGCGGTCACCACAGGGCCCGAGGGTGCGTTTCAAAGCATGGCCAAGGGCGCCATCTTTATCGACCATACGACGGCCTCAGCCGATATTGCGCAAGAACTTCATGCCCATGCGGCAGACCTTGGTCTGTCCTTCATCGATGCACCCGTGTCTGGCGGACAAGCGGGTGCTGAAAATGGCGCGCTGACCGTCATGTGCGGCGGCGATGCGGATGCCTATGCCAAGGCTGAACCCGTGATCGCCGCCTTTGCCCGCGCCTGCCGCCTGATGGGCGCATCAGGGTCGGGACAGCTCACTAAAATGGTCAACCAGATCTGCATTGCAGGGCTTGTCGAGGCTTTGGCCGAGGGTTTGCATTTTGCCCAAAAGGCAGGACTGGATCCGCTCGCTGTGGTCGATGTGATTTCAAAGGGCGCGGCGCAAAGCTGGCAGATGGAAAACCGCTCCGCCACCATGATCGCCGATCAATTCGAGTTCGGCTTTGCGGTCGACTGGATGCGCAAGGATCTCGGCATCTGCCTTGCCGAAGCACGGCGCAATGGCGCACATTTGCCGGTCACTGCTTTGGTCGATCAATTTTATTCCGAGGTGCAAAAGATGGGCGGCAGTCGCTATGACACGTCGAGCCTGATCAAGCGGCTCAACAGCTAAGCCTCCCCTTGGGGCTGGGTCCAGAGCACAAACAATCCGTGCTTGGAGAAAAAGTTTTCGCAGGAGGGTTAACGCGCCGCACCCCGCCAGCCCCGCTCATCCACCTTGCGGGCAGGCACACTTGGACCCAACGCCACCAAAAACCAGCCTTTTTGAAGGGTCTGCGCACAATCGACGGGCCGGCTTGATTGCCGGAACCAAAGCGCGAGCGCAGCCAAATCGTTAAAACCTGAATTTTTACGCCAAAAGCACGTTAAGCTTTCCCCGTCATTCTGGCATCGGAAAAATCCGGGCACATAGCCCATCAGACTGAGTGCCAGCCGACCCTATGAGTGAAGCGTCGCATCATATGATTGAGCCAAACAGTGGGGCGCAGCCCACCCTGCTGGCGCGTCCGCATGGTCTGCTCCTGCACTGGCAGCAGTTGCGCACCTGGCTGTCACTGGCCAAAGGCACCGGGAACCGCTCCTTTGATGTCGAATTGCTGCGGCTGTTTGCCCAAAGCCGCATGACTTCGGTGCCAGCGCTGGCCTTTATCGCGCTGTCGGCCGCCGCGCTCTCCTTCATGTGGACGCCAGAGGTGGATGTGGTTGTGTGGCTCGGCATTGTCTGGTCGTGCCATCTCGTATCTTACCGCACAGCACGCAATCTGATGGCGCAGCCCGAGGCCTCGCTGTCCGTGCAAAGCTGGAAGCGCCGCTTTGTCGTGACCGAATTATGCCACGGCCTCGCCTGGGCGATGCTGACGGTTCTGTTTCTGAACGAGCCGGATTCCACCGCGCGTGTCTTTGTGCTCTTTGTTCTGTTGTTGATCTCGGCGCTGACCTCGCTCATCTCGGCCACAGTGCCACTCGCCGTTTATGCGGGTCTCATGCCCACCACCATCGCAGTGGTGCTTTACATGCATCCCGTTTGGCAAGAACAAGCCTGGCCTGTCGCGCTCATGGCGTGCGGCGCGCAATTTTTCTTTCTGGTTCTGGCGCAACGCCTTTATGCCACCAGCCTGTCGTCGCTCTCCTTCCGCATGGAGAAAGACATGCTGATTGCCGAGCTTGAACAGGCCAAGGCCAATTCGGACGAAGCGCGTCGCCGCGCTGAAGAAGCCAATCTCGCCAAATCCAGTTTTCTGGCAACAATGAGCCATGAATTGCGCACGCCACTCAATGCCATTCTGGGTTTTTCCGAAGTCATGTCGGGGGAATTGTTCGGCAAACATGCGGTCGCTGCCTACCAGGACTATGCAAGCGACATTCACTCGAGCGGCCAGCATCTCTTGATGCTGATCAACGAAATTCTCGAACTCTCTCGTGTCGAAGCGGGCCGCTATGAATTGCGCGAAGAGCCGGTGGCGCTTGTCAATGTGGTCGAAGATTGTCTGC
>CAINNX010000134.1 GCA_903851305.1 uncultured Hyphomicrobiales bacterium
CGGCACGCTGTCCGACATTACGGAGAGCAAAAACACGGAAGAGCGTCTGTTGCAGGATGCTGTGCATGACAATCTGACCGGCCTACCCAACCGCGAGATCTTTTTCGACCGTCTTGAAATGGCGCTCAACAATGCGCTGATCGATCAATATCGCTATCCGACTGTGCTCTGCGTTGATCTCGACCGCTTTCGTCAGGTGAATGACATGGTCGGCCTGTCGGCGGGCGATTCGATACTCCTGACCGTATCGCGCCGCCTCAATCGCCTGTTGCGCGAACAAGACACGCTGTCGCGCATTTCGAGCGACCAGTTTGCCATCATTCTCATGTCAGAAATGAACCATGAGAAAATCGTTGGCATTGCCGATTCCATCCGACGCACGATCTCGACACCGATCTCCTTCGGTGACCGCGATGTGGCGCTGACCTGTTCGGTCGGCATTGCGCTTTATGATGTGCAGGTGCACCCCAAGCGTGAAGATATGCTGAAAGATGCCGAAATCGCCATGACGCACGCCAAGAAACTTGGCGCTAACCGCACAGAAGTATTCCGCCCCAGCATGCGCGCGCTGCGTTCGGACCGCACTGATCTGGAAGCCGATCTGCGTCGCGCTTTGGATCTTGGCGAAATGAAAGTCGTCTTCCAGCCGATCGTGCGGCTCGAAGATCGCACCATTGCCGGCTTTGAAGCGATCCTCAACTGGGAGCATCCACGCTTGGGTCGTCTCAGCCCGAGTGACTTTATAGCTGTGGCAGAAGAAACTGGCGTGATCATTGATCTGGGCTTGTTTATCCTGGAACGCACCGCGCGTGAATTGTCAGCCTGGCAAAATGCGCTCGACGTGACGCCACCGATTTTCGCCAGCGTCAATATTTCCTCACGCCACTTGCTGCGTCACGATCTCTTGCATGATGTGAAGGGCGTCCTCACACGCTCATCTGTTTTGCCCGGCACGCTGAAGCTTGAAATTGCCGAAGCGCTGGTGATGGACAATCCTGAATATGCAACCCAGATGCTGGAGCGCCTGCATGAGCTGGGCGCCGGCATTTGCCTGGCTGGCTTTGGCACGGGACATTCCTCGCTGTCGCAATTACAGCGGCTCAAGATCGACATGCTGAAGATCGACAAATCCCTCACTCGCCCCAATGCCAAAGGCAAGCGGCCCATCATCCTGCGTTCGCTGATCGGGCTTGCGCATGATCTGGGTGTGGCCGTGATTGCTGAAGGCACCGAGGGCGAGGCAGATACGCAAGATCTGGCAGCGCTCAACTGTGAATTTGCGCAGGGCAATGCCTTCGGCAATCCGATCAGCATGCCCGAGGCCCGCCGGCTGATGGGCGCCGCCAACGAGACAGCGTGACCTGACACTCGCCCTCCCCCTTGTGAGAATGGAGGACAAAGTTACGCGTGACCCGCGTCCCCAGACAGCATGGCCGGATCAATGCCCAGCAAGCGCACAGCGCGGCCCCATTTGCTTTCCAGATCACGATCAAACAACAGGCTCGGGTCGCCTGGCACATTGAGCCAGCCGTTTTGCTGGACCTCGCTTTCCAATTGACCGGGTGACCATCCGGCATAGCCGAGCGCCAGCATGGCCTGCTGAGGGCCATGACCACGCGCAATGGCGCGCAGAATATCGACCGTGGCTGTCAGCGACACGGACGCGTCAATCGTCAGCGTCGAATTTTCGATAAAGAAATCTGACGAATGCAACACAAAGCCGCGCCCCTTTTCGACGGGGCCGCCTTTCAATACCTGCAATTTTTCAGCAGGGTCTGGCAGACGGATCAGCTCTTCGGGTGGCAGCAGCTCTAGCTGCAATAGCAGTTCGGGAAAGGTGATTTTGCGCGCCGGCTGGTTGACGATCAGGCCCATCGCACCCTCTGACGAATGAGCGCAAATATAGACCACGGACCGGGCAAAGCGCTGATCAGCCATGCCGGGCATGGCGAGCAGAAACTGGCCATCAAAATAGCCCGAGGATCGGCTTGAGGATTGCGACATTTCGATTGCCATGCCGATCATGCTACGCCTTCATCTGATTCAGAACAAGGAAGGGCAGCCCCACCCTATCACGCGCACATATGTGGCGCTTGAGCAGGCGGGTGTGCAAAAATGTTCCATGCGCAAGCTTTCGGTAAAAGAGCTCTCTGCCAGTGTTTTTACCGCTCTTCTGCTCATTTGCAGCGGGGCGCTGGCGGCTGATGGCGCCGATGCCGGCCCATGGGCCGCGGGCGGCAATTCACGGGCGCGGCTGCTTGCCGCAGGCCCATTACAGGCGGGCCTCTATGTGGCTGGCATTGAGATCGAGCTGAAAGGCTCTGCCCATACCTATTGGCGCAACCCAGGCGATGCAGGTGTTCCTCCGCTTCTCAAGACCGAGGGCTCACGTAATGTGAAAAGCGCGGTTTTGCGCTTTCCGGCTCCCCAGCGCATGGATGAAAACGGGCTGACGGTCTTTGGCTATCGCAGCAATCTTGTGTTGCCACTGGACGTTACCCCGCTAGACGCCAAAGCCCCGGTGCATCTGGTTCTGCAATTCACTTATGCAGCTTGCGAGAAAATCTGCGTGCCGGCCGAGCTATCCGGAACGCTGGCTCTCAAGCCCGATGCCGCTGTCTCCGGCGCAGCAGCCCGCCTGGAAGACGCGCGCCGCCGCCTGCCCCAACAAATCGATGCCAAGCTCTTGGGGATTACCGCTGAGGCCCAAGGGCCCAAGGACAAGCCTGTCTGGCGCGTGGCGCTGCAGGTGCCAGCACGCGAGCTTTTCGTCGAGGGCCCGAGCGGCTGGTTTTTCGAGACCAAGCAAGCGGCTGGTGCGTTTGATATCACCGCAGCCGAGAGACCGAAGGACTGGACAGGACTCGTGCCTGTGACGCTGACTGTGACGGGGACAAAAGATTATGAGGTTGGCTTCGAACTGCCCCTTCCCTGATGGCTTTCATGCTCCAGTTATGAAACGTGTGTAGTGAACCGGGCAGTGGCCCCAAAATGAAGGATGATAAAATGATCAAGGCAGGAGACAAAATTCCGAACGCGACTTTTACGGTGATGACGGCCGAAGGCCCCAAGCCGCGCACAACGGATGAAATTTTCGCAGGCAAAAAAGTGGTTCTGTTTGGCGTGCCCGGTGCGTTCACACCGACCTGCCATAAAAACCATCTGCCGGGCTTTGTCGCCAAGGAAGCAGAGATCAAGGCCAAGGGTGTCCACACGATTGCTGTCACCGCCGTCAATGACGTCTTCGTCATGGACGCTTGGGCCAAGGACACACATGCAGATGGCAAGATTGATTTTCTGGCGGACGGTTCGGCCGCTTTCGCCAAAGCGATCGGCCTGACAGTTGATCTCATCGAACGCGGCCTTGGCATTCGCTCGCGCCGTTACGCGATGATTGTCGACAATGGCATCGTCAAGTCGGTGGATGTGGAAGAAGCGGCCGGCGTTGAAGTGTCCGGCGCCGACCATATTCTGAAGCAGCTTTGATAATCGCTCGTCATTGCGAGCGAAGCGAAGCAATCCAGAACATCTTTTGATTGTCTGGATTGCCGCGTCGGGCTAGCGCGCTCCTCGCAATGACGACGCTAAAGGATCGTCATCCCTTCAAAAACGGCTTCATGCCGCGGCGCGCGAGTTCATCAGCGCGCTCGTTCATTTCATGACCAGCGTGGCCCTTCACCCAATGCCACGAGACCTCGTGACGTTTGCGTGCTTCATCGAGGCGCTGCCACAGCTCGATATTTTTGACGGGCTTTTTATCAGCCGTCAGCCAGCCACGCTTTTTCCAGTTTTCCATCCAGCCGGTGACGCCGCCGCGCAAATATTGCGAGTCTGTGTGCAGCTCGACCAGACACGGACGCGACAGCGTTTCAAGCGCTGATATGGCTGCCATCAGCTCCATGCGATTGTTGGTTGTGTCGGCCTCGCCGCCACAAATCTCGCGCTCATTGCCTTCAAAGGTCAGCACGGCGCCCCAGCCACCGGGGCCGGGATTTCCCGAGCAGGCGCCATCGGTAAAAATCACAACCTTCTTGGTCATGCGTGCAGGCCGTAATCTGCGGCACTGGTGACATGCTGGTGGAAGCGCAGCTTCTTCACATATTCCATCGGATCTTTGGGTCGCACCAAAGCGCCTGCTGGCACGTTGAGCCAATCAACCAGACGCGTCAGCAAAAAGCGCAGGGCAGCGCCGCGCACCAGCACGGGGAGTGCTGCAATCTCGGCGCCAGAAAGCGGGCGCACGGATTGATAGCCCGCCAGAAACGCCTGTCCCTTGGTGACATTGAACGAAGCATCCTGCTCAAAGCACCAGGCATTCAGGCAGATCGCGGCGTCATAGGCGAGCGAATCCGTGCAGGCGAAATAAAAGTCGATCAGACCTGACAGATGCTTGTCCAAGAAGAACACATTGTCGGGAAAGAGATCCGCATGAATGACGCCTTGCGGCAAAGCTCGCGGCCAGACGCGCGACAGATGCGCGAGTTCATCCGCAATGAAGGCCTCAAGCCCCGGCGTGATTTCATGTGCGCGAGCGCGCGCGCCTTCAAACAAAGGTGCCCAGCCTGACAGCGACAAAGAATTGGTACGCTGCATCGGAAAATCAGCGCCCGCCAGATGAAGACGCGCCAGCCCCGCGCCCACTTCTTCGCAATGAAGCGCTGAGGGGCGGCGCACGGACATGCCCTCCAGAAAAGTCACCATGGCAGCGGGGCGACCAGCGATCCGTCCAAGCGCAGATCCATCGCGCGCCTTGACGGGCTGCGGACAGGTGAGACCGCGCGCTGACAAATGTTCCATGAGATTGAGGAAGAAGGGCAGGTCCGCCTCATTCACCCGTTTCTCATAGAGGGTGAGGATGAACGTGCCTTTTTCGGTGCGCAAAAGGTAATTGGAATTTTCGACGCCTTCAGCAATGCCCTTCAGCGACAGCACGCCACCCAGATCATAGGCGCTTAAGAAAAGCTCCAGATCCTCATCCGTGACTTCTGTGTAAACGGCCATGGCCCCGCCCCCTGCTAGCCCCCTGTTAGCCTTGGAGGGGATGGAAATCCAGCCCTGCGCCCTTGAACGCCCTCCCCCTTGAGGGGAGGGACGACTCGGGCGACAGCCCGAGCGGGGTGGGGGTCGCACCGGCTCACTCATTCACTGAAGGCACTCTCATTCAATCACGACAAACATGACGCGACCCCCACCCCTAGCCGCTCCCCTCAAGGGGGAGGGGAACGCGCGGCCTCGCCATGACGGCGGGCTTTGGCTAGAACGTGTCCCATGTTTGCAATCACACCATGGCTCTGGGCCGTTTTCACCGTCGCGGCCTCGGCTGCGCAGACGGCGCGCAATGCCATGCAGCGCGACCTCATTGAAAAGCTCGGCATGGCGGGCGCCACCCATGTGCGCTTTATCTTTGCCCTGCCCTTTGCGCTGATCTTTCTGGGCGTGCTGTGGAGCGTCAGCGACATCGCAATACCCATGCCCACGCAAAAGACATTTCTGTGGGCATCCTTCGCGCCAGCGGCACAGACGGCTGCGACCGCCTTCATGCTCTCGGCCATGCGCGGGCGCTCATTCGTTGTCGCCATTGCTTTCACCAAAACCGAGCCTCTGATCATCGCGCTGGTCAGTGTGTTTGTGCTGAATGAAATCCCGAGCGCCCCCGTGGCGGCTGCCATTCTGATTGCAACCTCGGGCGTGATGCTCATGTCATGGCCCAAGACAGAGGGGGATGTGAAATCAGGCTGGACACCCGCCTTGATGGGCCTTGCCGCAGGCACCTGCTTTGCCATGTCAGCGACCAGCTATCGTGTCGCCATTCTGTCGCTCGACACGCCGTCTTTCGTTCATGCCGCAACCACAACTCTGGCTTTGGGGCTGGCCATTCAGACAAGCGCCATTCTGCTGTGGCTGTCTTTGCGTGGTCGCAAGACGCTGGTCGCGATTGCCGCGCATTGGCGCCCCAGTGTTCTCGCAGGCTTTATGGGCGCGCTGGCGTCACTGTTCTGGTTTCTTGCCTTTGCGCTCACAACAGCGGCCAAAGTGCGCACGCTAGCTTTGATCGAAGTGCCTTTTGCGCAGATTGTCTCTGGCCGCATCAAGCAAAAGGTCTCGGTGCGCGAATATGCCGGCATGGCATTGGTCATTGCCGGGATTATCATTCTTGTGAATTTTTAGGTCGCAGGGCGCAATTCGCGCGGCAGCGGAAAGAACATCGTCTCATCGGCAATGCTCACCGTCTCGATGGTGAGATCAAAACGCGCCCGCAAAGCCTCGACGATTTCGTCAATGAGGATTTCAGGCGCAGATGCCCCCGCGGTGAGGCCCACGCGCGACACGCCTTGCAAATCATCCCACGGAATGTCGTCAGCGCGCAGGATCAGGCGCGCGATCCGGCAGCCTTCCGTCTCCGCCACTTCGCGCAGGCGCTGTGTGTTGGAGGAATTGGGAGACCCCACCACCAGCATGGCCTCAACCTTTGGCGCAACCACTTTGACCGCATCCTGTCGATTGGTTGTGGCGTAGCAAATATCTTCCTTATGCGGCCCGTGAATGGCGGGAAAGCGCGCTTGCAAAGCGCTGACCATCTCGCGCGTGTCATCCACTGACAAAGTGGTCTGCGTGGCAAAGGCCAGCTCGCGATCCGCTGGCACATTCAAAGCTGTGACGTCATCGGGTGTTTCCACCAAAAGCACCGCACCGTCGGGCAATTGCCCTATTGTGCCGACGACTTCCGGATGGCCTTTGTGACCAATCAAAATCACCAGCCGTCCGCGCTTGTGATGGATCTCGGCTTCGCGATGAACTTTGGTCACCAGCGGGCAGGTCGCGTCTATAGCAATGAGATTACGCGCACGCGCAGCTTCGGGCACGGATTTGGGCACGCCATGGGCTGAGAAGATCACTGGCGCTTGCGTGTCGGGCACATCATCGAGCTCTTCGACAAAGATCGCGCCCTTCTTCTTCAGATCATCGACAACATATTTGTTGTGAACAATCTCATGGCGCACATAGACCGGTGCACCATGGATTTCGAGCGCCCGTTCGACGCAATGGATAGCGCGCACCACGCCCGCGCAAAAACCGCGGGGGGCACATAGTAACAGCGTCATCTTCGGGCGGTCGGCCATAGGGGCTCCGGCAATCGTCAGAGCTCTTTTCTGAGCGAGGCCTGCGGCAAGGTCAAGGCGGCTACCCCTGCTGCCCCCGATTGACTTCGCATTCGCGCCAGTCCGGCCTATGTTGGGTGAATTCTTTTTCTGACATTGATGAGTGCGCCATGACCGAGGTTGGCCCGACAGGTGGCTTCCTGATTTCCATATTGATCTTTCTGGTCAGCGCCGTGGTCGCTGTGCCCCTGTTTCGACTGGCGGGACTTGGTGCGGTGATCGGCTATCTGGTGGCGGGCATTGCCATCGGCCCCTCAGGCTTTGCCTTTATCGCAGACGCCGCCACCACGCTTGATATTGCCGAACTTGGCGTTGTGCTGCTGCTGTTCATCGTCGGGCTTGAGCTCAAACCCTCGCGTTTGATCGCCATGCGCGCCGACATTCTGTTCTTGGGCTCCGCGCAAATGCTGGTGAGTGCGGCGGCGATCGCAACCCTTGCCTTGGCTTTGTTTCAGATGTCCTTCTGGGGCGGGGTGACGACCGGCATTGCTTTGTCATTTTCAGCCACCGCCATCGCGCTGCAATTGCTGGATGAGCGGGGCGCGTTGCAGAGCAAATATGGACGGCGCGCTTTTGCCGTCTTGCTGATGCAGGACATGCTGGTTGTGCCTGTGCTGGCCCTCGTGCCACTGGTCGCGCCGCGCACAGGGGCCAGCGAGTGGCACACCATGTTGACCAGCATCGCCGTCGGCGCGGGTTCGATTGCAGCTGTTATTTTTGCCGGGCGCTATTTGCTCAATCCGATGTTTCGCATTCTGGCCAAAACAGGTGCGCGCGAAGTGATGACGGCTGCCGCCCTCCTGGTTGTGCTGGGCACCGCCATGCTGATGGAACATGCCGGCATGTCGATGGCGCTGGGTGCCTTTCTGGCGGGGCTTTTATTGTCGGAATCGCATTTCCGGCACGAGCTGGAGGCCGACATCGAGCCGTTTCGTGCCCTGTTGATGGGGCTTTTCTTCATGTCGGTCGGCATGTCGATTGATATGGGGCTGGTGCTGAAACAGGCTTTGCTGCTGCTCGCCTGCGCCTTTGGCATCATCATTCTGAAAAGCGTCATTGTATATGGGCTGATGCGTGCCTCACGCTCCACGCATTGCGAAAGCCTTTCCGCCGCCGGCGTGCTGACGCCAGCTGGCGAATTTTCCTTCGTGCTGTTTCCGCTTGCGGCTTCTGTGAAACTTCTACCCAATGAAACAGCCAATCTGCTGGCAGCCCTCGCCGCACTCACCATGATTGCGGGCCCCCTTGTCGCCAAGGCGATTGAAACTTTGGCTGAACACACACGCGGACCAGAGGAGCCTATGCCCGCTGAGGGCGTGCCCGATGGCGCACGCGGCAATGTGCTGGTGATTGGCTTTGGCCGCTTTGGCCAGATGGCCGTGCAAGTTTTGCTGGCGGCGCGCGTGGATGTGACCATTATCGACAATGACATTGAGCGCATCCGCAATGCGGCGCGGTTTGGTTTCAAAGTTTATTTTGGTGACGGCACGCGGCTCGATGTGCTGCGCGCGTCGGGCGCTGCAGAGGCCAAGATCCTTGCCATTTGCGTTGATCACAAGGATCAGGCGAGCCTCATTGTCGAGTTGGTGAAGCAGAACTTCCCGCTCGCGCGCATTCGTGTGCGCGCTTTCGACCGCATTCATGCGCTGGAGCTGACCGAAAAAGGCGCCGATTATCTGGTGCGCGAAACATTCGAATCGGCGCTTGCCTTTGGTGGCGCCACTTTGTCGGAAGTGATCGAGGATGCCAGCCGCGCCGCTGAGGCTGTGGAAGACGTGCGTCGCCGTGATTTGGCCCGATTGTCCATGCAACAAGCAGGCACAAGCTTCCTTGATGCTGTGACAGCCACACAAATTGTGCCTGAACCGCTGACGCCACCCCTCAAAAAGGCACAGGGTCTATCGGAGGAGACGCAGGATATTGTAGAGAAAGCCTCAGACCGATCAGCGCAGCCTGCGCCCGCTCATGAAAGCCCCTGATGACCGCTGCAACCCGGCCGCGCCCCCGCGCCGTCTTTACCGAAGGTTCGATCCTTCGCCACGTCCTCGTCATGACATTGACGGGATCGATTGGGCTTGTCGCCATTTTCGTCGTCGACTTTTTGTCGCTGCTCTACATCTCATGGCTGGGCGATGCGAACCTCACTGCGGGTGTTGGTTTTGCCACGCAGATCCTGTTCTTCTTTCTCTCGGTCAATATCGGCCTGACCATTGCCATTGGTGCATTGGTGGGACGCGCACTGGGCGAGGGCAATCGTGCCAAAGCGCAACGCCTCTCGGCGTCGGGCTTTGTGCATAGCTGCGTCATTTCGATTGTGATCACTGCGGTGGCCATGCCTTGGCGTAGCGATCTCTTGATGCTGCTGGGCGCACGCGGTGAAGCGCTGACCGCCGCTGATACATTTCTGCTGATCACACTGCCCTCCAATGTGCTGCTGGCAGCCGGCATGGCCTTTTCGGGCGTGTTACGCGCGGTGGGTGATGCCAAGCGCGCCATGTATGTGACTTTATTTGGTGCCATAGCGACCGCCATTGCTGATCCCATTCTGATTTTCGGTTTTGGCATGGGGCTCAAAGGTGCGGCGATCACAACCTGCCTCTCGCGCTTTGTGATTATGGCCGCAGGCTTTCATGGTGCCGTGTTCAAACACGGGCTTGTGGCGCGCCCTGAACGGCGCCACAGCATGGAAGATGTGGCCCCCATGCTCACCATTGCTGGCCCCGCCATCCTTACCAATCTCGCAGCACCTGTCGCCACCAGCTACATGCTGTCTGTCTTTGCGACATTCGGTGAACCGATTGTGGCGGCCTTTGCGATTATTGATCGCGTGACGCCTGTTGCCTTCGGCTTTCTCTATGCGCTGTCAGGCTCCGTCGGCTCGATCATGGCGCAGAATTATGGCGCCAAAAACATGGCGCGCGTGCGCCGCACTTTGTTTGATTGTTTTGGTGTGACGATTGTCTACACGCTGAGCGTCTGGGTGCTGCTGTATCTGGCCGCACCTTCGGTCAATTCCATTTTCAAAGCCCAAGGCGCAACCGCTGATCTCGTCAGCTTTTTCTGCACCTGGGGTGCGGCAGCCTGGCTGTTCCTGGGTCTGATCTTTGTCTCGAATGCCGCCTTCAACAATCTGGGCTTTCCCATTCTGTCGACGCTGTTCAACTGGGGCCGCGCCACGCTGGGCACCATCCCCTTTGTCACCTACGGCGCAGCGCATGGCGGGCCACAGGGCGCGCTGGTCGGCATGATTGCGGGCGCCGCCCTGTTTGGCACGGCTGCGGTCAGCACGGCCTATTTGTCGGTCCGACGCCTGGCCAAACAGGTCGAGGCTACCAAAACAACCGAATCAGAGCTTGTCGCCCCCTAAAAAGCTAAGCTGAGGGCCATAAATTGCCCTCTTTCATGGATTTTATGGTCGCGACTTGCGAAACTGGCCTTTGGCTGGTTATTTCTTCCCACGTTGGATGGCACCGGACCAGACTGGGCCCCAAAAACAGGAACTTCGACCATGACGGCACGAGCTGGAATGAAAGCGCTTCTCACTGTGGCGGGCCTTGCCTTTGGCTCCAGCTTTGCCCTGCCCGCGCTGGCTCAACAAAGCTGCGAAACCGACATCGGCAAACTGCAAGACAAACGCATGTCCGTGATGAACGATATCGGCGTTTTGCAAAAGAAGGGCGAAGGCAAGCTTGACCCGGTCGCGGCCTGCCCAAAACTGCGCGCACTCGCAAGCGTTGAAAAAGACATGCTCGCTTACATGGAAAAGAACCAATCCTGGTGCAACATTCCTGATGAAGTGCTGAACAATGTGAAAGAAGGCTCAGGCAAGACCGCGTCCGTTGCAACGCAGGCCTGTAACCTTGCGGCTCAAGCCAGAAAACAACAACAGCAACAAGCCGCTGGTGGCGCTGGGCCGGGCTTTGCCCCACCGAGCTCGAAATTGCCTGCGGGTCCGCTGTGACGTCAAACACCGAGCGCGCAGCTCAAAGTGGCGCGCCCGACCTTCTGCCTGATTCCGTTTCAACCTCTTGGGCCTTGCGTCTGGCACCGGCCAGCTGGCGGCCCTTCATCCAGCTCGCACGCATTGATCGACCGATTGGCTGGTGGCTCCTGCTGCTGCCTTGCTGGTGGTCATCCGCACTGGCTTCGATTGCGCTGCATCAACCCCTCAATTTCAGCCATCTGACGTTGTTTCTGATTGGCGCCATGGCCATGCGAGGCGCTGGCTCAACTTATAATGATCTGGTGGATCGCGAGATTGATGCGGGCGTTGAGCGCACGCGCGGACGACCATTGCCATCAGGTCGGGTCAGTGTGCGCGGCGCCAAAATATTCATGTTTGCCCAATGCGGCGTGGGCGCTCTGGTGCTCTTCAGCCTCAATGAGACAGCCATATTCACGGGCCTTGTCTCGCTTGTCATCGTCGCCATCTATCCGTTCATGAAGCGGATCACATCTTGGCCGCAAGCTGTGCTCGGATTGGCGTTCGCATGGGGCGGTTTGATGGGCTGGGTTGCGCTGGAGGGACGCCTCTCGCCAACCGCTTTTCTGATCTATGCGGCCGCGATTTTCTGGACCATGGGCTACGATACCATCTACGCGCTGCAAGATGCACGTGATGATGCGCTGATGGGCATCCGCTCCACTGCTCGTCTATTTGGCCCTCATGTGCGCCTCGCCATTGCGCTGCTATATGGCGCAACACTCATCTGCGCGGCTCTCGCGCTTGATCTGGCAGGCGCGCAAATGGCGGCCTGGCTTGGGCTTGGCCTGTTTGGATTGCACCTAGCGGCACAGGTATTTTTGATCAACCCGCCCGATACCAAACGCTCGCTTGCCCTTTTCCGCGCCAATCGCGATGCAGGATTGCTGCTGTTTGGCGGTCTCGCTCTCCAGACCTTGCTCTAATCTGGCGCGATGATCTCCACATAAAACTGAATTTTTTTCATCAGACGCCGCTCACCGATGCGCCTGCGCACCAAAAAACATGGGCGGCGCACGATTGCCATCTGCCTGCGTCGGCGCATGTCAGAGGCGCGACCCAAGACCACCGCCCCACAGCACTGATCAAGACAATGCCTCTGGCCAGGTTCGGGTTCGACAAAACGCGGAAGTGATAATTTGCGTGCGACCTCGCTGAATTGAGCCAGCAGATCATCCTCATGCGCAGTCTCAAACAGCGTCAGGCAAAGATCATGATCGCGATGCATCAACGACATCCGCAACAACCCTTGCGCATCGCATGACAGCAAGACACCGGCAAACTGCCGATAGGGAATGGCAAAGTGCAGCTCAACACGACCCAGGCGGCGCACTACCAACGCATGTTTGCTTTCAAGCGCGATCAGGCGCGCGCCCCCATAAGGGGCGATGTGAGCAGAGGCGTTATGAAGAGCAAAGGACAACATGCGCACAAATCTGCACGCCATGCAGGGCTCAAGAGGCTAACAAACGCAGTAAAAAAAGCCTCAACCCGCCAATGCGGCAAGCAAAGCCTGACGAAGATCGATCAAATTTGAATCAAATCCGGCAGGTGGTAAATGTCGGCTCTACGGAGCCCGCCCAATCACCCTTGTAATGAGCCATCAGCTCATCAGCCGCCACGCACCCTGTCTCGATGCGACGATCCAGAATGGCAAGATAGCGCGATTCATCTGCACCAGCGCCATCAAGGCGCGCCCGCGTCTTGAGACCAAGCCGCGCAATGGCGAGAGCCTCGCGGCCAATGTCTTGCAATCTGCGCCCGGCAATGGTGGCGCTCAGGCCCTGCACAGGCACGCCATCGCGCAAGCTCTGGCGCTGCTCGGCGCTCCAGCCTTTGATCAGATCATAAGCGGCATCGAGTGCTGTGCTGTCATAGAAGAGGCCGACGAAGAAAGCCGACAGCGCCGTCATGTGATCCACAGAGCCAGCATCCGCGCCGCGCATTTCCAGAAAACGCTTCAAGCGCACTTCCGGAAAAATGGTCGACAGATGGTTGGCCCAATCCGACAAAGTTGCGCGCTCACCTGGCAATTGCGGCAGCTTGCCCTCCAGCAGCGCACGGAAATCAGCGCCCGCCACATCATGATACGTGTCGCCACGCTTGACGAAATACATCGGCACTTGCAGCGCATAATCGACATAGCGCTCAAAACCCATGCCGTCTTCAAACGCAAAAGGCAGCATGCCGGCGCGATTGTTATCCGTATCGCGCCAGATTTCGGAACGCTCGGACAAACGTCCGTTCAGCTTGCCTTCGGTGAAAGGCGAATTGGCAAAGAGCGCGGTGGCGAGCGGCTGCAGCGCCAGCGAGACGCGCAGCTTTTTCACCATATCGGCTTCGGAGGCGAAATCGAGATTCACCTGCACCGTGCAGGTGCGATACATCATGTCGAGCCCGCGCGTGCCGACCTTGGGCATGTAGGCGGTCATGATCTTGTAGCGGCTCTTGGGCATGACCGGCGTCTGCGCCAGCGTCCACAAGGGGCTCATGCCCAGCGACACAAAGCCGATGCCATTTTGCACGGCCGCCGCATTGGCAATTTTCAGATGCGTATCGAATTCGGCACGTGTTTCGTGGATGGTCTGCAGCGGCGCGCCGGACAATTCGAACTGCCCACCGGGTTCCAGCGAAATCGCACCGCCGCCTGTCTCATCGAACAGACCGATCAGTGCCTCGCCATCACAAATGGGCTCCCAGCCGGTCTTCTCCTGCACCGCTTTCAGCAATGCGCGTATGCCGCCCTGCGGACGGCGCCCCTCATAAGGGACCGGCGCAAAATCGGAGAGGTAGAAAGGGATCTTCTCGTGTTCGGTGCCAATGCGAAACGCTTCGGACGGCTTGTTGCCGGCCTCTAGCCAAGCGACCAGCTCGTCGCGTGACGCGACAGGCGTCAGATCGGTCACATCGCGGGCCATTTCGCTCCCAAACCTTCAATACCTAAGCTGGCCTACTTTGTGGCCCTGGGCCTACATAGGCCCGACAGGCCCACCTGACAATGGCAAGAAGAAAGAGGTGCCACCAGAGGGCTGGAAACGGACGGCAGGGCCGTCTAATGCTGTGACCTTGAACCTTGCGAAGGACAGCCGCTTGTCGCTCTACGATTTTTCCGCTCCCCGCCTCTATCTCGATGCGCCACTTGCAGCCGGGGCCGAGATTTCAGCTAGCAAAGAGCAGTCCAATTATCTGCTCAATGTGTTGCGGCTTGGTGACGGCGATCCCGTGCTGGTCTTCAATGGGCAAGATGGCGAATGGCAAATGGCGTTGAAGGCGGTCTCACGCAAACAGCTGATGCTGGTGGCACAAGCGCGCACGCGTGAACAGACAACGCCGATTGACCTGCATTATCTTTTCGCGCCCCTCAAACATGCCCGCCTCGATTACATGGTGCAGAAGGCTGTTGAGATGGGGGCAAGCCTTTTGCAGCCCGTCATGACACGGCGCACACAATCAGCACGCGTCAATCTGGAACGCATGCAGGCCAATGCGATTGAGGCCGCCGAACAATGCGGCATTCTCAGCGTGCCCAAGATTGATGACAGTGTGAAACTGGAAAAGCTCTTGTCGCAATGGCCAGCCGATCGTCGTCTGATCTTCTGCGATGAAGATGCGCCCGTGGCCGACCCTGTTGCCGCTTTGCGTGCCCTCCCCAAAGGACCGCTGGCGGTGATCATCGGGCCCGAAGGTGGATTTGATCCGCAAGAGCGCGAATGGCTCCTGCGGATTCCTCATGTGACGCGTATTTCACTGGGGCCACGTATTTTGCGAGGCGACACTGCGGGCGTTGCTGCGCTCGCCGTTGTCCAAGTTGTTCTTGGTGACTGGGCTTAGAAGCCAATCGCCAGTTTCAAGCGGAAATTGGCGCGCTCGAAATTGTCGATATCCAGCGGACCCGACACACTGCGTGCCTTGCCCATGACCTGCGGCAAGAAGACAGCATTCAGCATGACGGTCTCGCTCGCCTTATAGGCAATGGTCGGGCCGACAAACAGCGCCTGCCCGTCGAGCTTGCCAAAGAAACCCTTGTTCCAAGCTTGGTTCCAGCGCGCTTCACCGCCCATGAACAATTTGTCATCCACCACTGCATAGGTGAGCGCGGTTGAGACAACGCTCTCTGACGTGCTGGACCAGGTGCGATCCAGCGGATCGCGCGAACGGCCCGTGCCGAAATTCGCATTCAAGGCCCAGAACAGCTTTTCGCCCAAAGCACGATCAGCCTGCAGCTTGAATTCTGCTCCATAGCTGGCAGCATTCATGCCAGAGACCGTATCAACACGACCCCAACGCGGCTCGATGGCGAAGGTGAAAGCAAAAGGGTTGGTCGCGCTGCGCTCGATGAAGCGGTGGCGGACTTCCATCGAAATGCCATCGAAATTGTAAGCGGTGCGATCCTTGAAATCGCCGCTGTTCTTGATGCTCGACCAAGCGCCGAACAATGAGGCGGCATAGGCCCAGTTTGGTGCAAAAGTACGCGAAAGCTCGAGCTTTTGCGTCAGCACGCGCGAGCGCATGTCACGGCGCCCATACGAGCCGTCATTCTCAAGCGCCAAACCCTTGTCACCGGGATTGCCGACATCTGTCGCACTGGTGAAACCGAAAATATCGCCACCCGGAAACTCATTGGCTGCTTCCGGCGCCGGCGCGGGCGCCTTGCTGCCCTTCAGATCGGCGGCCTGAGCAGCCCCGGCGAGCAACAAAAGCGAGAGAAAAGACGACGTCAACTTCATGTCAAAATCCTTACGTTACGGCAAGAAAGAGCTCCCGAATCAATGTGTTAAGCCTAAGCAAGCAGTTGGCTTTTGTCATTGTGCCGCAACGGGACGCATGAGCTATTGATTGTCGCACAAGCAACATCCTCTTTCCCTACCAGAGGCATGAAAAACCAGTCAACGCCCATGATTTGAAAAGCATTTAATTCTCGTCTGAGCAAAATTTCGTCTGGATTGCCTGTTTCCTTGGCGCATCACGATGATCGCACGCTTGCTGGCGCTGATGAGCCGCCTTAGACCAAGTGGGTATTCACGCCCTATAGAGACCGGAATCAGCCCCTCGTGACCTTGAGCTCAGCCACCAACGACCGTCTGTCCGCCATGGTCGCTGTGGCCAAGCAGGCTGGTGACTTGGCGCTCGACTGGTTCCGACCCGGCGCGCGCACCAGTGCGGACGTCCAGACCAAGGATGGCGGCTCGCCGGTGACCGAGGCCGATCATGCCGCCGATGCCTTACTGAAACACGCCCTGCTCAACCTCGACCCAGAGGCCGGCTGGCTGTCCGAGGAGACCCTCGACACGCCTGAGCGCCTCACACGCCAGCGCCTGTTTATTGTCGACCCTATAGACGGCACCCGCGCCTTCATGGCTGGCGACCCGCGCTGGGGCGTGTCTGTGGCGCTGGTGGAAGCCGGAACCCCCACCATCGGCATTTTGCACATGCCCGCCCTCGCCCAGACTTTTACAGCGATCCTCGGCCAAGGTGCTTTTCTGAATGAGCACCCCATCAAGGTCTCACAGGCTAAGGTACTGGCCGGAGGGCGCTTTGCGGGTCCCCAACCCTTGCTGGAGCGCTTTGCCCGCACGGGTGAGCCTATTTCTCCAAAGGGTAAAGTGCCCTCGCTTGCCTATCGCATCGCTCTGGTTGCGGCTGGCGAGATCGAGGCTGGCCTTGCCTCGACCAATGCCCATGATTGGGATATAGCGGCGGCCGACCTGATTGTTCACGAAGCGGGTGGTTTTTTGGCTGATATGCAGGGCAAGCGCCCCGCCTATAACCAATTGTTACCCAAACACGGCATATTGGCTGCAGCACCTGAGCGCTTTCGCGCCGAGATCACCTCCCGGCTGCGAGCCATGACGTGATGGAACACAATACGAAGGGCGCGCCAGATCGCCCCGCACCAACCAAAATGGATCTGACATGACCGAGCAAACACGCGAATCGAAACAGCTTCTTCATCTGGTCTTCGGCGGCGAACTGGAAAGCCTCGAGAGCAGCGAATTCAAAGATCCGTCCAACATCGACGTGGTCGGCATTTACCCCAATTATGCGCAGGCGCATACGGCCTGGAAATCCAAGGCACAGTCCACGGTCGACAATGCCCAGATGCGCTATTTCGTTGTGCATCTGCATCGCTTCCTCGATCCGGCCTGACCGGATTTTGACAACGCTTCTTCTAACGCTCTATCGCGGACTGACCCGGCTGGTGACGCCGGGCGGGCCGCTCTTGCTCAATTGGCGCAAGCAGCGTGGCAAAGAAGATGCGCGTCGCCTTCATGAGCGACTGGGACACGCCAGCCTTGCCCGCCCGCATGGCGAGCTCATCTGGCTGCATGGGGCCAGTGTCGGCGAAGCCCTCGCCCTGCTGCCATTGATTGACGCTTTGCGTGCCAAGAGCCTCAACGTGCTGATCACAACAGGCACGGTGACATCGGCACAGATACTTGCCCAACGACTCCCCTCTGGTGCCATCCATCAATATGTGCCGCTGGATTTGCCAAGCTGCATGACGCGCTTTGTCGATCACTGGAAGCCTGATCTGGTGCTGCTGGCGGAGAGCGAAATCTGGCCCAATCTCATTATAGAAGTGACCGATCGCGCCATTCCGCTGATCATGGTCAATGCGCGCTTGTCGGAACGCTCTTATCAACGCTGGCAGAAATTGCCGGGCTTTATTTTGGCGCTGCTCAAGCGCGTTGATCTGTGTCTGGCACAAACCAAAGATGATGCCGCGCGCCTCATGTTGCTCGGCGCACCACGCGTGCAAGTGGCGGGCAATCTGAAATATGATGCGCCTGCGCCACCCGTTGACAGCACGCGGCTGGCGGAAATCACCGCCATCATTGGTCCGCGCCCCGTCTGGGTGGCGGCCTCGACCCATAGCGGCGAAGAAGAAATCATTCTCGCCGTGCACCGCCATCTGGTCAAACGCCTGCCGGACTTGCTGACGATCATCGTGCCGCGCCATGCCAATCGTGGCGCACAGATTGCCGCCATCGCTGAGGCCAACGGCATCGAAACGGGCCTGCGCTCACAAGGCGACCATCCTGTGCCGGGTCGCGGCGTTTATATTGCCGACACAATGGGTGAGCTTGGCCTATTCTATCGCGTGGCGAGCCTGATCTATGTCGGCAAATCATTGGGTGCGGAAGGCGGACAAAATCCGATTGAACCCGCCAAACTGGGCAGCGCCATTTTGCATGGCCCCCATGTCGCCAATTTCGCGGAAGTCTATGACCTGCTCGACAAAGCGGGCGGCGCGCTGATGGTGGCGGATGCCGATACGCTGGCGCGTAGCTTGTCGCTGCTGCTGTCTGATCCTGCTGCACTCCGGCGCATGGCGCGCGCAGCTGCTGAAACAGTTGAAAATCTCGGCGGGGCGTCATCCAATGTGATCAAGGCCATGGAGCCTTGGCTGGTTCAGATGCGGATGGAACGGCGCTGATGCGCGCACCCCTCAGTTGGTGGCAAGACACACCCGATTTGCTGGCCCGCTGCCTGCAGCCGCTTGGCGCAATTTATGGCGCGATCACTGCCGCTCGCATGACGCGCGAAGGCACACGCGCGCAAGTGCCCGTGATCTGCATTGGCAATTTCATTGCAGGCGGCGCTGGCAAAACACCCACTGCACTGGCACTTGGCACTTTGCTCAAGGCACAAGGCGAAACCATCGCCTTTCTGTCGCGCGGCTTTGGTGGCGACTTATCGGGCCACACACCCGTGCGGGTTGATGTCACCCAGCACACGGCGGCGCAGGTCGGTGACGAGCCCTTGTTGCTGGCCACATGCGCCATGACTTTCATCTGCACAGACCGCGCTGCAGGTGCGCGTGCCGCAACAGATGCGGGTGCAAGTCTGATCATCATGGATGATGGCCTGCAAAACCCCACCCTGCAAAAAGATCTCACACTCGCTGTGGTTGATGCACATATGGGCCATGGCAATGGCCTGTGTATACCTGCGGGCCCTTTGCGCGCACCGATGGCCGCGCAATGGCCCCGTGTCGACGGCCTTGTTCTGATCGGTGAAGGACCGGCTGGCGAGCGCATTGCGCGTGAGGCACAAAAACATGACTGCGTGGTGCTGCGCGCCAAAATCGTGCCGCAAAATCTTGAGGCCGTGCGCAACAAGCGCGTCTATGCTTTTGCGGGCCTTGGCCATCCGGACAAGTTCTTCCGCACCTTGCGTGACAATGGCGCCATCCTGTCAGCCACTCAGAGCTTTGCTGATCACCACCCCTATACGCCAAGCGAACTTGCGGAGATAAACAGGCGATGCGGCGACGATCCCGCTTCTGCCGCCATCCCCGTGACGACAGACAAAGACGCGATGCGCGTTCCAGCAGGCGCACTACCGGGACTTGTGGTCTTGCATGTGACTTTGGCGTTTGAAGATCCGACAGCTCTGGCTGAGCTGATCGCGCGTAAAATCAGGCGCGGATAATGCCGAGCTGCTTGAGGCGGGCTTCTGGCGATGAATAGGCTTCCTGCCGATCGACATCCCAATAGCGCAGATCATCCATCTGGATCGGCTCGCCGGTGACAGCACAGCGCACAAAACTTCCTGGCGACAAAATACGGAAATCCCCATCGAGAAATTCGACGCGGGCTTCGCCGGCTGGCAGGGGTTGGCGCTCAAACCTGTTCATATCTGCTCATTAGCGCGAAACGGGACGGCTTTCCACCCCAAAAGTCAGGGCATTCCGATCTGTTCCAATGTGTCGAGCTCTTCGATGATCTCATTGGCAGAGGCGGGCAATCGCACCACCGTCACCGTGCAGGGCGCCTCCGCCACAACTTTGGACGAGATGGACCCCAGATAGCGGCGCAGATTGGAATTGCCCCGCGCGCAGATCAAAATCTGGTCGACATTGTTCGACTTGGCAAAATCAATCAGCGCGGCACCTGGATCAGGTGATTCAAGCACATGAAACGTCACCTCGCCCGCGCCAAGCCCAAGCGGGCGCGCCCATTCTTTCAGCTCCACCAATCGCGTCACATGAATATTGCGGCCCTGTTCGTCGCGTGAATAATTCAGGCCAATGCGATTGAGCTTGAGCACATTGACGCAAGCAAGACGCGCGCCCGGCACAAAATGCAAAACGCGCGCAGCTTCACGGCGCAAAGCAACAGCCAATTGCTCCATGCCTTCGCTCAGATCAACTGCCGCCAACACAATGGGGGCGGTGGTGACGGTGCGCTCTTCGATCTGCTGCACCTGTTCATTGTCCATGGCTGCTGAACGAAAGCGCCGCCGCATGGTCGTCCAGAAACCGGAGGCCGCCATACGTTCGGCGCGCTCGGTCAGGCGCACTTCATCGGGATGTTGCAGATCAAACAGCAATTGCGCAGCTGTCGGATAACGATTGGCAGCTTGCGGCTCCAGACAACGCAGTATGATTTCTTGCAACCACGGCGGCACAGCCGGATTGAGTTTGCGCGGCGGCACAGGATCGCGCCAAAGGCGCTCGCGTAGAGAACGGTTGAATTTGGGAATGCCCCAGGGCCGCACTTTGGTGGCAAAATGATAGAGCAGCACGCCGAGCGAAAAAATATCCGAGCGGGGATCTGTTCGGTTGTGCAGCACCTGCTCAGGGGAAATGTAGGGGCCAGTGCCCATCGGCACGTTGAATTCTTCTTCGAGCAGATCAGGCAATTGCAAATGCCGCGACAGACCGAAGTCAATCAACGCGGCCTCACCGATCTCGCGCAACATGATGTTGGAGGGCTTGATGTCGAGATGCAACACATTCTGGCGATGCAGATCAACCAGAGCGGCGGCTATTTTGGCACCGATCTGCGCCAGACGCGCTGGCGCTAGCGGCGCCTCATCCAGAAGCTTCAGAAGATTGGTGCCCTGAATATATTCCATCACCACATAGGGCTGCTCGGCAATCGATTTGACCGCCAGACATTTGGGCACATGCACGCCAGACAGGCGCGGCAAAATCATCGCTTCCATTTCAAAGCCGACAATGATGGTCGCATCTTCGCCATCGAGAATGGTCGGCACTTTCATGACAATGGGAATATCAATGCCGGACTTGGTAACCCGCCATAGCGAAGCCATGCCGCCGGAGTGGATCTTCTCGCCAATCGTAAAGCCGTCGAGGACGGTGCCGGTCTGCAGTTGCTGGCGCGCTGCCATAAATCACCGCCCGATATAGAGCCGCGCCGCAAGGATTTGCGGCAGATGCGCCGCGTGAATCTTCCCCGCCGCGCTTTCAATATCGTAAGAGACGCGCAGATAGGTGAATTCGTTTTGATCCGTATCAAAAACACCCCAGCTGGCGGCAGGATTCTCATCGCGTGGCTGCCCGACAGCGCCTTGCACCGCCAGCCATTTGCGATTGCCCATCAGCGGAATGGGCGTTCCCGTCTGCGGCTTGAAGGCAACAGCGGGTTTCATCGGCGCCATATGATAGAGTTGCGGGCGGTGCACATGCCCGCAAAACGTGAGCCGCTTGAGGGTTGCGCGCAAAGAGCGCTCAGCGCTGGCCACATCGGTGACGTAGCGCCATTGGTCGGGTGCGGTGGCATCCGAATGGACATAGAGACGGTCGTCCTCTTCGAACGAGGATTTCAGCGTTTTCAGAAAACCGATCTGCGCCGTGTCGAGCGCATCATGCGTCCAGAGGATGGCTTCGCGCGCATATTGGTTCATGCCCTCGATCGAGCCGGTGATCGCGGCAGCATCATGATTGCCAAGCAGCACGATTGCATCCTGCTTCTCATGCAGCTCCATGACCTTGTCGAGGACGTAAACAGGGTCGGCGCCATAGCCCACGAGATCGCCCAGAATGACGAAGCGATCCACGCGCTGACGCTCGGCCTGCGCCAAACAAGCGTCCAGAGCCTCGCGATTGCCGTGAATATCCGATAGAAAACCGATCCGCATGTTCTCCGGCTCCTCCCCGGCAGCCTCTTCTTAGCCGCCTTGGCCGTCCGCTACGATCTGGAACAAAGACTCATGCCCGCAAGGCGGCTGCTGAGCGATCTTTCAATTTTGGCAGTCGCCCGATTTTGGCCCCCACCGCCTTTTCGGCCAGCCGAAGCTCATAAAGCTTTTGCAGGTTCAGCCAGAGTTCTGGGCTCGTCCCAAACCAGTGCCCAAGCCGCAAAGCTGTATCTGCGGTGATCGCGCGCTGCCCATTCATAATGCTGGTGATCCGATTGACTGGCACGTCAATCTGACGCGCGAGCTCGGCGGCGGACAGGCCAAGCTGCTGAAGCTCATCTGCCAGATGCTCACCGGGATGAATTGCGGAACGCGCCATTTTAGTACCCCTCAATGGTAATCTGTGATTTCAACATTCGACGGTCCAGCTGCGCCTTCTGGCCATTCAAAGCAAATCCGCCACTGGTCATTGATGCGGATGCTGAATTGCCCCGCACGCTTGCCACGAAGAGCCTCAAGACGATTGCCGGAAAGACCCCGCAAATCTTGCAAGGAAACCGCCGCCTCAAGCCTGTCCAGCCTTGCTTCTGCCTGACGCGCAAATCCGGAAAAGTCCCGGACAGGTGTGCCTTGCGCAAAGCGTGCTGTGCGCCGATCACGATAAGAAATGAACATCTCAAAATACCAGAAAAATACGCGTTACGTCAAACATAATTATTTCTAAAACAAATGCCCCTGCCCGCCAGTCGGCGCCTTGCGGGCCGGTTTGGCTGATTTGGGGGTGACCTCGGAGCTCCCGTCTGTCACGGCGCCAATCCGGCCATCCATAAATTCCACTTCAATCCGCGCGCCAGCCATGACGCCAGCGGCGGAGCGCACGGGCTGGCCCTTGTCATCACGCACCAGGGCAAAGCCGCGCGCCAGCACATTGTGATAGCCCAGCGAATTGAGCAGTTTTGATGTTGCCGCCAAGCGCTCAGCGCGCCGCTGCACAAGTTGCGGACCAAGGCGCGCAAGATTGCTGCGCAGATTGTGAAGCGCCCCTTCACCCCGCGCCAATTCCGCTTGCGGCGAGTGTCGCGCCAGCAATTGCGACAGGCGACCCAACTTCAAATGATGATCGCGCAGTCGCGCCGCCAGCCGCTCTTGCAGGCGCTCGCCCGCACGATCCAGCCGCTGACGCGGCACAGCCAGCGCATCTTCCGCGCCGCGCAACATGCGCGCCACCGAGCGCAGATCGACGCGATGGCGCTCCAGCGAGCGGCGCAGGCTGGCGCGGTGGCGCGCGCCCAAGCCACTCACGTGTGCGATGAGATCAGCCTGCACAGGCACAGCCATTTCAGCTGCCGCCGTTGGCGTTGGCGCGCGCACATCGGCTGCCAGATCAATCAAGGTCCAGTCTGTCTCGTGCCCAACAGCGGCAATGAGGGGAATGTCACTGGCGGCGGCAGCCCGCACCACAGCTTCTTCGTTAAAACCCCAGAGATCTTCCAGCGAGCCACCACCGCGCGCGACAATGATCACATCGGGGCGCGGGATCGGCCCATCCACGGCAAAGGCGTTAAAGCCGTCAATCGCCCGTGCCACTTCGCCCGCACTGTTCTCGCCCTGCACACGCACCGGCCAGACCAGCACATGGCGGGGAAAGCGATCCGCAAGGCGATGCAAAATGTCGCGAATGACGGCACCGGTCGGCGATGTCACCACGCCAATGACTTGCGGCAGGAACGGCAGCAATTGCTTGCGCGCGGGATCAAACAATCCTTCGGCAGAAAGCTTGCGCTTGCGCTCGTCAAGCAGCGCCATGAGCGCGCCCACGCCGGCAGGCTCCAGCGTCTCGACTACGATCTGATAGGCCGACTTGCCAGGAAAGGTCGTGATCTTGCCCGTGGCGATCACTTCCATGCCCTCTTCGGGGCGGATGCGCAGACGGGCGAAATTGCCCTTCCACATCACCGCATCAATGCGGGCATTGGCATCCTTCAGCGAAAAATAGACATGGCCCGAGGAATGGGGCCCGCGATAGCCAGACACTTCGCCGCGCAGGCGCACATGACCGAACCGATCCTCAATCGTGCGCTTGAGCGCGCCCGAGAGTTCGGAGACGGTCAGTTCGGTGTCATTGGTGCCAGGGGCAGAATCTGTAGCCATGGCCAATTTATGCCCCATCCGCACCGTCATTGCGAGCGCCCGCGTGGCTTCTGGATTGCTTCGCCTTTGGCTCGCAATGACGGGGCCGGAATTGCGCCTTTGCCCTCCAAGCCTTATGAGGGAGCACATCATCAATCCCGCAAGGCGCGCATATGAACGTCCTCCTCATCGGCTCCGGCGGCCGCGAACATGCTCTGGCTTTGGCGCTCTCGCAGAGCCCGCAGCTCTCCAAGCTTTTTGCTGCGCCCGGCAATCCCGGCCTCGCCAAGCTCGCCGAATGCGTGACGCTCGACGTCACCAACCATCAGGCGGTCGTGGATTTCTGTCGTGTCATGAAAATCGGCTTTGTGGTCGTTGGTCCCGAGGCCCCGCTGGTGGCGGGTCTGGTCGATGATCTCGACCGCGCAGGCATTCCAGCTTTTGGCCCCACAAAAGCCGCCGCCCAGCTCGAAGGCTCGAAAGGCTTCACCAAAGACCTCGCGCGCGACTTCAACATTCCCACCGCCGCCTATGGCCGCTTCACCACCAAAGCCGCCGCGCTCGCCTATCTCGATGCGCATCCTGCGCCCATCGTCGTCAAGGCGGATGGATTGGCAGCTGGCAAAGGCGTCATCGTCGCCATGTCGGATGCAGAGGCGCGCGACGCGGTTGAGATGATTTTCGGCGGCGCTTTTGGCGAGGCGGGTGCTGAACTTGTCATTGAAGAATTCATGGAAGGGGAAGAGGCCTCTTTCTTCGCACTATGTGATGGCGAACGCGCGCTGGCCTTTGCGTCTGCGCAAGACCACAAGCGCGTGGGTGAAGGCGACACGGGCCCCAACACAGGCGGCATGGGCGCTTATTCGCCCGCCCCCGTGATGACGGCTGACATGAACGCGCGTGTGATGCGCGAGATTATTGAACCCACCCTGGTCGGCATGAAAGCGCGCGGCGCGCCCTACAAAGGCGTGCTGTTTGCAGGCCTGATGCTCACCAAGGACGGGCCAAAGCTCATCGAATTCAATGCGCGTTTCGGCGATCCGGAAACGCAGGTCATGTTGCCGCGCCTGCAGGAAGATCTGCTGCCGCTGCTCATGTCATGCGCCAAAGGCAATTTGCGCAGTGAGCCAGTGAAACTTGCCAATCGCACCGCCCTGACAGTGGTGTTTGCGGCGAAGGGCTATCCCGAAAACCCGCAAAAAGGCAGCGTCATCCGTGATGTGGAAAAAGCGGAAGCAATGAGCGAGACAATCGTCTTTCACGCAGGCACCAAGCGCGAGGGTGAAAACCTTATTGCCAACGGCGGGCGTGTTTTGAACATCACGGGACTTGGCTCCAGCGTGCGCGAGGCGCGTGATCGCGCTTATGCAGGGCTGGATGCGATTGACTGGCCAGAAGGTTTTTGCCGCCGCGATATCGGCTGGCGCGCGCTTTAAATGACCCTCTCCTGCCCGCGCATCGTCATTGCGAGGAGCAAAGCGACGCAGCAATCCAGAAGCCTCACTTGGGGCCTCTGGATTGCTTCGCTTTGCTCGCAATGACCGGACTAGTTTTTCCCCGGGTCCTTCACCGCCGCCACACTGTCAAACTCGACATTCCAAAGCTCGCCATTCACGCGTTTTACTTCGCGGATATAGACGCTCTGCACGATGTCGCGGGTTGCTGCATCAATCGCAATCGGCCCGCGCGGGCTCATCCACGCTTTGCCTTTCATCGCCTCCACCAAAGCTGCACCTCGCGCTTTGCCATCGCTCGCGCGCAGGGCTTCCGCGATCAGCTTCATGCCATCATAGCCACCGATCGCCATCAGATTGGGGCGCACGCCATAGGCTTTCATGAAGCTCGAGCGATAGGCCTCGTTCTCCGCACTCGCGTGGGCTGCTGAATAATGATGCGAGGTGATCATGCCGATCACTTCCTCGCCCATATCATTGAGCGAAATATCATCGACCACATCGCCCGTCGCAATGACTTTGATACCCGCCTCTTTGAAACCGCGCTCGGCGACGGCTTTCATCAGATCAGCGCCCTGCCCGTTGGGCACAAAGAGAAACAGGGCATCAGGCTTCAAATCTTTGGCGCGCTGCAAAAACGGCCCGAAAGCGGGGCTGGCCAGTGGTGCGCGCAGACTGTCGGCCACCACACCACCACTTTCAGAAAAGGCTTTCACAAAGGCCTTTTCTGCATCCTGGCCGGGACCGTAGTCCGACACGAGTGTGACGACTTTCTTCATGCCTTGGCGCGCCGCCCATTGTGCCAGCGGCATGGTGTTCTGCGCCATGGTGAAAGAGGTGCGCAGCACAAAGGTGTTTTGTTCAGTGATGGAGGATGTCGCCGCCGCCATGACAATCATCGGCACTTGCGCGCGTGCGGCCACGGGTGCTGCGGCGAAGGCAAGCGGTGTCAGGCCAAAGCCTGCCAGCACATCGACGCGTTCATTGGTGACCAGCTCTTGCGCAATGCGGCGCGTAACATCGGCATTGCCGCCATCATCCTTCACCACCAGCTCGATGCGCTGGCCGGACACCTCTGCGCCATAGGTTTGCAACCACAGCCGCGCACCATTCTCAACCTGTCGGCCAATGGAGCCTGCAAAAGGTCCGCTCAACGGCAGAATGAGGCCGACACGAAACGGCTCAGCCGCCAGCGCGGGACTCGCGAGCAGAACGGACAAGCAGGTCAAAAGCAGACGTCGCATCATCACTCCCATTCACGCCGTTTTTGCGAGCGCAGCCAAGCAATCCAGGGATCTCACGTGTGGCCTCTGGATTGCCGCGTCGGGCCTTAGGCCCTCCTCGCAATGACGGGCGCTCTTGGACACGGACCTACCGCCGCTCTTTGAAAAAGTCACGCAACAGGTCGGCCGACTCACTCTCGCGAAGCCCGCCATAGATTTCAGGGGCGTGGTGGCAGGTCGGCTGGCTGAAAAAGCGGGGGCCAAATTCCACCGCCCCGCCCTTGGGGTCGGGGGCAGCAAAATAGAGCCGCCGGAGGCGGGCGAAGGAAATCGCCCCCGCACACATGGCGCAGGGCTCCAGCGTCACATAGAGATCGCAGCCGATCAGGCGTTCCGAGCCGATTTTGGCCGCCGCCTGCCGGATGGCCAGCACCTCGGCATGGGCGGTGGGGTCCCGGTCGGTCAGGGTGCGGTTGCCGGCAGCCCCCAAAACCTCAGCCCCACGCACCACAACGGCCCCAACCGGGACCTCGCCGAGGGCGGCGGCGGCTCGGGCCAGATCAAAGGCCAGCGAAAGTGGGTCTTGAGGCTGCATCCAATCGACTTTCCTAGGTGCACTCTGCTATCAGAGCGCATGAGCGATGACAGAGATCAGAAAAGCCGCGGTCCGCGCAAGCCGGATCGGGCTTCAAAAGGCGGGAAACCCGCTGGAAAATCCTATGGCAAACCCGCTGGCAAACCCACTGGCAAGCCCGAGGGGCGCAGCAGCTATGCCAAGCCAGATGGCCGCAGCTTCGAAAAGCCTGCGGGCCGTAGCTACTCCAAGCCCGAAGGGCGTAGCTTCACAAAGCCCGAAGGGCGTAGCTTCACCAAGCCTGAAGGGCGCAGCTTCGACAAGCCAGCGTCACGCGGCTACGACAAGCCACAAAAGCCGCGCCGCGTTTTGCGCGCGCCGCAATCTGATGTGCCCTCAGCATTCGCTGGCGACCGCATTGCCAAAGTCATGGCGCGTGTCGGTCTGTGCTCGCGTCGCGATGCCGAATTGTGGATCTCGCAAGGCCGCGTGGCCGTCAACGGGCAGAAGCTCGAAAGCCCGGCCGTCAATGTCACGCCAGAAGATCGCATCACGATTGATGGCAAGCCGATCGCTGAGCGCGAGCGCACGCGCCTGTTCATGTTCCACAAGCCACGCGGCTATGTGACGACAGATCGCGACCCGGAAGGCCGCCCGACGATTTTCGACGCACTGCCAGAAGGCCTGCCGCGTCTCATGTCCATTGGACGCCTCGACATCAACACCGAAGGCCTGCTGCTGCTCACCAATGATGGTGGTCTGGCGCGCGTCTTGGAATTGCCGTCAACCGGCTGGCTGCGTCGCTACCGCGTGCGCGCCAATGGCACGACTGATCAGGCCAAGCTCGATGAATTGCGCGAAGGCATCGTCATCGAAGGCATCGAATATGCTGGCATTGAAGCGCAGCTTGATCGTGTGCAGGGCGCCAATGTGTGGCTGTCAATGGGCCTGCGTGAAGGCAAGAACCGCGAAATCAAACGCGTGCTCGAACATCTGGGACTGGCCGTCAATCGCTTGATCCGTCTGTCCTATGGCCCCTTCCAGCTCGGTGATCTGGAAGAAGGCGCGGTGGATGAAGTGCGCACCCGCGTGCTGATGGAACAGCTGGGCCCCGTGCTGACGCAGGAAGCCGGTTGCGATTTTTCATCGCCCGCCATCGACCGCTCAGGCCGCGAGATCTCTGAAGACGCCCGCCCGGCGCGCTTGCCGCGCGGAAAAGTTGTCGCGCCCGATGCAGAACCCGGCCCGCGCAAAGATCGTCCCGCACCGCGCACGCGCAAACATGTGTCGGTCTTGCGCGCGTCTCGCGAAGAAGCACCCAAAGAGCGCCGCCGCATTGAGCGCGCAGAAACCGCCGACCGCAAAGGACGCACTGTTTCCGTCGAGCGCGTGGCAGCGACTGGCCCTAAGAAAAATGTCGAGACACGCAATGCGCGCCGCTTTGCTGGCGCACCTGGCCCCGACATCGCACGCGCAGGCGCGGCCACCGCGGGCGAGCGCCCGCGCACAGGCCGCAATGCCAAAGATTCGCCGCGCCCCATGGATCAACGTGGCGTGCGTCCGCGCCGCGAGGCCGTTTCAGAACCGCGTGAGTTCAAACCTTGGGGCAATGATTCAGGCCCCGGCCCACGCAAGTCTGATGATGATGACGGCAAGCGCGGCATGCGGTCATCGCGCACAGGCGGCAAGCCTGCAGGAAAATTTGCTGGCAAATTTGCTGGCAAACCATCTGGCGGCAGGCCGCCGTTCAAGGGTGGCAAAGGCGGCGATGCCCCGCGCGGGCCGCGCAAGCCCCGCGACTGATCGCGCATGCGCATCGTCGGCGGAAAATTCAAAGGCCGGAGCCTGAAAAGCCCCACGAGTTCGCTCGTGCGGCCGACCTCCGACCGTTTGCGCGAAACCGTCTTCAACATTCTGGCGCACGGCTATGATGATGCGTGCGAGGGCGCGCGCGTCATCGATCTTTTTGCAGGCACAGGCGCGCTCGGCATTGAGGCTTTGTCGCGTGGCGCTGAGCTTGCTTTGTTTGTTGATGATTCCAATGAAGGCCGCGCGCTTTTGCGCGCCAATATGGAAACGCTGGGACTGGGCGGCGTCACCCGCATCATGCGCCGCGATGCGACCAAGCTTGGCCCGATGCCGCCGCAAGACAGATTCACGCTCGCGTTTCTCGATCCGCCCTATGGAAAAGATCTCGCCCCACGCGCGCTCATCTCGCTACGCGATGGCGGCTGGCTGCAAGATGGCGCTCTCTGCGTGATTGAAGAAGAAGCCGATGCGCAGGTGAGTTTGCCCGATAGATTTACGGCGCTCGACCGACGCGAGAATGGCGACACGCAAGTGCTGTTCGCACAGTTTACATCCTAGCATCGTCATTGCGAGCGAAGCGAAGCAATCCAGAAGC